>PLYJ01000157.1 GCA_003151745.1 Bacteroidota bacterium | reverse complement strand
GTTCAAGCACAACAGATACAGTACAAATCACGATCTATGACTTGCCGACGGTAGCCAATGCAGGCGCAGACCAGAGCCTGTGCAATGTAACGGCTGTCACCCTGTCAGGCGATACTGCAGTAACCGGCACAGGAATCTGGACACAAATAAATGGTTCGAATACGCCGGTGATCACTTCGACAGGAAATCAAAACACCACGGTAATAGGTATGATGGCGGGAGTGTATGAGTTCAGCTGGACGATCAGCAACGGAGTATGTTCAAGCACAACAGATACAGTACAGATCACCATTTACGATCTGCCAACAGTTGCCAATGCAGGAGTTGATCAAAATATATGCGACACCTCTTTAATTACTTTACATGGGAACGATGTTTTAACCGGCACCGGTATATGGACACTGGTAAGCGGACCCAATTTACCTTTAATTAATTCTACCGGAAGCCCCGTTACTATTGTTACAAACATTGTTCCGGGAGTATATCTTTTTCAGTGGACAATCAGCAACGGCGTTTGCGCTTCCTCAATTGACACCGTGCAAATAACGATTAATCCTAATCCGACAGTAGCGAATGCAGGAACTAATCAGCGCCTGTGTTCTGTTAGTTCGGCTATGCTTAATGGAAATACTCCTGTTGTTGGTAACGAGTTGTGGTTATTTGTGAGTGGTCCAAACATTCCAATCATTACCTCTCCTGATAGTGCCCAGACAAATGTTACAGGGATGATTCCCGGCACGTATATATTCCGCTGGACTATTGGAAACGGAGTTTGTTCACCCACTTCGAATGATGTTGAAGTTACAATCTATGCGATGCCGCAGGCTAATGCCGGTTCTGACCAAAGCCTGTGTACTGTTTCATCCGCGTTGCTGCAGGGAAACAATCCTTCTTTCGGAACGGGATCGTGGGCATTTTTGGACGGGCCGAATGTTCCGACCATTATCTCTCCTTCTTCTGATACGACATCGGTAACTGGTTTGATCCAGGGGATATATATCTTTCAATGGAGTGTTACAAATGGCGTTTGCTCGCAATATGCACAGGTGCAGGTTACCATTAACCCTCCCCCGGCTGTAACGGTGGCCACTCATCTGTTCACAACCTGTTCAGGGGAATCTGAATTTACATTAAATGCAAGCGGCGCTGTCTCCTATAGCTGGTCTCCTGCAAGGTATCTTAGCAATCCTTCCATTGCCGACCCGGTAGTAACGGTTTATAATACGATAACGTACTTCGTAACCGGTACAGATTCGAATGGCGGCACAGCTTCAGATTCTGTAATTATTGAAATATGCGATACGCTGATTATTCCTGACGCATTCTCGCCTAACGGCGACGGCGTGAATGACTATTTTGTCATTGTGGGAATAGAAAGATACCCGGATAATAACCTTCAATTCTTTAATCGTTGGGGCAACCTGCTCTATGAAAAAAGAAATTATGATAATACATGGGATGCCGTGCCTAACGTAAAGGGATTTTTAGCAGGCAGCGGCAAAGTCCCGTCAGGAACTTACTTCTATATTCTTGAACTTGGAAACGGTGAAAAAGGAAGATCGGGATATGTCGTCATCAAATATTAATTCACTAATTCATACTATATAACCATGAAAGTTTTGCTTCAGTATGTTTCCAAATCTACCGTATATAAGCATGTGGCAATCATGACGGTGCTTTTCAGCGTATTATTAATGAATGCACGTGCTCAGATAGAACCAATGTTTACCCAGTATATGTTTAACGAAACGTTTATCAACCCTGCCTATACAGGTTCACATGAAAACCTTTCCACGACGCTCCTATACCGCGACCAGTGGGTAGGAATTGCCGGAGCTCCTAAAACGCAAACACTTAGCATCCATTCGCCGATTGACAAAAGGCGTCTCGCAATCGGATTATCCGTCATGAACGATAATATAGGAGTATCACACCAGCTATACGTCAGCGCTGCTTTTGCATACCGTATTCTTTTTCCTCATTCTACTTTAGCGTTTGGGGCATCGGGAGGATTTGTGAATGATGAAGAATTGTTTACTGAACTGCATCCCATCACAGCCGGCGACAATCAATTTTTATATAACTCAAGAAAGCTTTTTCTTCCCAATGCAGGATTTGGAATGTATTATTACAATCAACGGTTTTATGCAGGACTGTCAATTCCAAGATTGTTTGAAAATAACATAAGCACTTCGCCATTCATGGCTCCTGAAAAAAATTCGCTTGATTTTAATCTCTGGAATTATTATCTTGCCACTGGCTATGTATTTGATCTCAGCGATGAAGTGAAATTCAAACCCTCCGTTATGGTAAAAACTGTTCTGCACGCACCCGTTGAACTTGACATGGATGTAAATTTTCTGTTTAATGATTTTCTGTGGTTGGGAGGCGGATACCGCACGGGGGATGCTGTATTTGGTATGGTAGGACTTCAGCTCTCAAAGCTTCTGCGCATAGGATATTCGTATGATTATACACTGTCTGCATTGCAGACCTATACATCAGGCACGCATGAGTTAACTTTACAATATGATATTAATCTTCACAAAAATTCGACTATTTCTACCAGGTATTTTTAAATAATAAATCGATCGGATGTTATTGATTAAATATCAGATTATATATTCATTGTGAAACCTATTTTACATAAGATGAAGAATACTTCTATTTTGCTTAGCTGCATGGCCGTTTTCTTTTTGTTTTGCATGAGTAATTCATGCAAAATGATTGACAGAGCGGATAAAAAATATAATTACCTGGCTTTTTCAAAAGCTATACCGATATATAAAAAAGCATTGAAGAAGGACAGCACCAACACGCAGGCATGGGCACGCCTGGGCAATTGCTACCGGGAGAACAATCAAACAATTAACGCTGAGGAGGCTTATGCAAGTGTCGTAAACGATCCCAATGCGAAAAGTATTTACAAATTAAATTATGCCCAGATGCTGATGAGCAATGGGAAATACCTGGAAGCAAGAAAGTGGCTCGCTAATTACGCTAAAGAAGTACCGCAGGATAAACGGGGTGCAGATTTAGCTTCCGGCCTCAGTCATGTGGAGAAATTTTTCATCAACAAAGACAATTATACAGTACAAAAGCTGAATATAAATACAGATGAAGCGGAATACGGCCCCGCATTTTATAAAGACGGCCTTGTGTTTACATCATCACGAAAAAGTGATGGAGGTAAAAGTAAAACACACACATGGACAGGCAAAAGTTATTACTCGCTTTTTTATGCAAAAGGCAAAAGCGCAACTTTCGACGAGCCCGTGATTTTTTTAAAAGGTGTGCAGACCAAATATAATAATTCATCCGTGTGCTTTAATAAGAACGGCACGGAAATGGTTTTAACGCGTAATAATCTGGAGAATAAGTTGAGGGATGAGGATGAGGTGTTGAAGCTGAAACTTTATTTTTCTATTCTTAAAGACGGCCAATGGTCATCCGTTGTGCCTTTTCAATACAACAGCGATGATTATTCCTGCGCTCATCCTGCGTTGAGTCCTGACGGACAGAAACTTTATTTTGCTTCCGATATGCCCGGCAGTATAGGAGGGATGGACTTATGGGTATGCACCCGCACCGGCCAGGGGTGGGGCGTTCCGAAGAACATGGGGACATCAATAAATACCATGGGAAATGAATTGTTTCCTACCGTAGCGGACGATGGAACGATCTATTTTTCATCCAATGGACATGAGGGCATTGGCGGCCTTGATATATATTCTACGAAGGACTCCGGCGATACCTACGCACAACCCCGAAATTTAGGCGCTCCGTACAATAGCTCGGATGATGATTTCGGTTTGATTGTAGATAACAGCGTACCCGGCAAGCCTGTCGGCTACTTTAGCTCTAATCGCACGCGGCAGGGAAATAACGATGATATTTTTACTATAAAAGAAAGGATTATTTTATTAAAAGGATTGGTGGTTGATAAGAGCACCAATAAATCGCTTGATTCAGCCACTGTGCGGATTATAGACGAAACCAGTGCAGTTGAAATGAAGCAGGTTGGAAAAGACGGAGATTTTTCAACCATCATTCAACCGGAAAAAAAGTATACCATTATAGCAGAACGTCAAAACTTTACTGTTGACACGTTAAGCTTAACAGACGATATAATAAAATCGCAGGGAGATACCGTGTCAGTAACCATTCCGCTGGGGAATGAAATTTCAATAGACGGAAAAATATCTAGCGAAGTCTTAGGAACATTTATTGAAGGGGCGACAGTAACGCTTGTTAAAACAAACACGCATGACACATTGCGCACCACCACAAACAGGGATGGATACTATTCGTTCGGGAAGGTGCAGGTTCAAAGTGACTATAGAATTACTGTGCAGTCAGGTTATTGCGATTCAAAATCTGTTGATACTTCAACGACGGGAATGCTGGGAAATACCGCGCTTCACGTGAACATATCTTTATTTTGCTTAACCGATAATATGGTATTAAAAAATATTTACTACGATCTCGACAAATCCAATATCAGGCCTGACGCTGCCAAAGAACTCGATAAGCTGGTTGAACTATTAAAAAAGTTCCCTAACGTCAGGATCGAATTAGGATCGCACACCGATTGCCGCGCTTCCAAAGCATATAATATGAGGCTTTCAGAAAGGCGGGCAGCATCAGCAGTTGAGTATTTAGAGAAAAGCGGAATACTCCGCAGGCGGTTAGTTGCGCGTGGTTATGGCGAATCGAAGCCGGTCAATAAGTGTGAATGCGAAGGGACATACATGGTTCCTTGCACCGAAGAAGAGTACCAGTTGAACCGAAGAACTGAAATTAAGATAATAGCTTTGAACTGATTTATTTCCAGCGTCCCAAATCACTTCGTTGCGGAGCAGGATTCCAGTCAACACAACAATCAGTCATCTTTCTTCTTATTTGTTTTCTTCACTTCTTTCAACACTTTTTTATCATCATTATCCAGTTTGCGTTGAATTTTCTTTATGTCATCGGCAGGGGGCAACTGTTCAGGATGTATTCCTCTTTCAACCAGCATCTTTCTTACAGCAGCACTGTTCTCAACATGTTCCTTCTCAATGGGGTTGTGCCCTTTCAAATCTTTGCTTTGTACATTCAGCCCTGTCATCTCAGCGGCAAGGTCTTTGGCTTTAATACTGATAGTGGGCAGGAAATCTGCAACGGGCCTGTTTTCCGGCACCCCCATTTTTTGTTTTAAGTTGTGAGTTGACAGTCTGAATAATGCCTGATCGCCTTTTGAACGGATAATGGCGAAGCCCTGGCTATCTACTCCCCTTTCAAAGAATATTCCTGAAAGTTGCTTTTCAGTTTGGCTTAGTTTTTCACGGGCCTTGACTCTTTCGTATTCCAGCAATCTTTGTTCAATGACTTCAGCCCTGCGGGTTTGAACTGCAAAATAATTCTGGGCAAATGCAATTTCTGCTTTTCGGCTGTCTCCATTTTGCGCTATCAGGTAACAGGCGTAACGTGTCAGAGCAATGTCAATGATTTCCTTTTCAGCACTCTTTGGCATGGGTATCGTTTTCCTGACGTCAGGAAAATGATTGGCAACATCTTCTCCTGCATTTTTGCAGGATTCTTTCGCCTTTTGAATTACTTTTTCAAAATTTTCCCATTTACTGTATCCCAAAAGTGTTTGCATTGTTCTTGCACTCCAGCACTCAATGCCTTCTATCTGAGACGCCGCGGATTCAAATTGCTCAAAAAGCTGTTTAATTTCTTCTGTTTTCATAGTTAAAATAGTTTAATCTCTCTACGGTTAATTCCCCGCAGCTTGCTGCGGTCTTGGCTGCTGTTTCCAAAGCTCTGCTTTGGGGTTTCATACCTTTGATTCGTTCGCTATTTCATTTAAAACGCCTTCGGTTTCTTTCTACGTTTCAATGATTGTAACACTGACATTTTTTACGGCTTCAATGTAATCATTATTTTAAATCGTGTTTCGCTGGAAATAAAAAAAGCGCGGCATTGTAAATGCCAGGCACGGGAGGGATCATTCAAATAAAAAAGACCCGCCCCCTTTCAGAGACGAGTCCTTTTTCGCTTAGTCCTTGTTCAGTAACTTCCTTCCGACAATTGCCGGAATTAAAACTTTGAACTCAGAACTTTGAACCTGGCTGCTTGATCAACCCAGCAAGCTCACCGTCACTGCGACGGAAGCTGCTCCATCACCCACATTGTTCACCGGTACGATCCAGTACGTGTACGTTTGTACAGTTCCTGTCCCGTTGGTGTCAATGAATGACGTGAGGCTGGCGGTGGCAATCTGCGTGGCTGCGGCAAAGACTGTAGTGGTTCCTCTCATGACCCTGTAGAGATACACACTCCCTTTAGGCGCGTCGAGCGGTTTTTTCCACTTAAACTTTACCTGGTTCGGATTCAGACTGGATGAAGTCATCTTCCTGAAACCAACCACCGGATTGAGCACGCCCTGCGGCGTAGGCACGTTGGCAAGGTCGAAGCCGCTGGTGCCAAGGATGGCAGCCATCAGTGAATAATCACTGCCTGCTGCTATCTGTGCGGTGTTCTGCACATATTGGCTCAGCGCCTTCAGCGTCAGCGCAAGCGTCAACGCTTTGTTGCGCAGGTCCAGCAGATCGGCATGACTGCCGCGGTTGCCCTTGGGCCCCCACACAGCTATCGCGTTCACAACAGATGTGATGTCTGACTGCACTGCCAAAAGTGGCGGCGAAGTTGTTGTGAAATTCAGGTTGCCTGTGAGGCTCCCTACACAGCGGTTGCCAAGATTGACAAGGCCTGCGTAGTTCTTTGGACTCAGCTTGATTGAAATAATCGGTTTTCGCATAACCTTATATTATTTAACCCTTGCTCCGTTCTAATTTATTTCTCTCATAAACACTGCAGAAAACGGAGCATTTCACCTGCAGCATTCATGTTGCCCCATTGCTATTTGTACTATCCCGAAATTCTTCGGGATCTGCGACACCAAATTGCTTTAGTGTCTTAATCTGAAAACAGGGCGCATCCTGATGTAATACCATTAGCCATTATATA
>PLYJ01000270.1 GCA_003151745.1 Bacteroidota bacterium | reverse complement strand
TATGAAAAAATCACTACTAATTATCTTTCTTGCTGCCGGCATGCAACAAGCAATGGCTCAAGCTCCACGCAAAGTGCTTATAGAGGAATTCACTGGTTCATGGTGTGGTTACTGCCCTATGGCTATAAGTTATATTGACGAGGTCAGGACGACATATCCTTCAACTGTTATTACAATCGCTCATCATGTTTACAGCACAAGTGTTGATCCGATGACAAATGACTTTACACTAGCACTTAATAATGCATATCATATCAATACCGCCCCTAATGTTATGGTTGACAGGACAGATTGGTATGACCTTCTTGCTCATGATTCTTCTCAATTAATTCCAAATTATACCGGGCACAATTTTATTAAAGATGATGTTATTAAACGTCTCAACATGTCTTCCCCCCTCAGCATAGGTATTGTTTCAAGCTATGATTCTTCCAGCAGATCGGTGAATGTTACTGTCACCGCAAATTTTGTTGCTGCTGCTTCAGGCGATATGAGGATTAATTGTTTGCTTGTAGAAGATAAGGTTACGGGAAACTCCAATTATGATCAGAATAATTATGGAGGAAGTGGTTGTAGTTCTCCTGTCGCATCCTCTGAATTTTACAGCTATCCCTGCCATATTCCAACCTCCCTCACAGGTCAGGTATTTTATCATAAGGACGTGGTAAGATATAATATGGATAGCATTTCTAATATTTGGGGAACTGCAGGAGTTATTCCTTCTTCCGTTAGTGCGGGTCAACATTACAGTAAGAACTATACATATACCTTGCCTCCTGACTGGAATTCCGCAAATATGAAAGTTGTAGCTTTTGTAGGTTTATATAACTCCGGCACATCTTTAGGGGATGAAGTATTAAATGCTCAACAAGTGTCATTAGGACAAATTACTGCCGTTCAGGAAAATCCTTCTGCAATTGATAAGATTACTCTTGATGCTGCATACCCTAATCCTTTCAATCAAATCACTAATATAAAAGTTAATATACCAGCTATTCAGCATGTATCGGTTAAAGTATATGATCTCCTTGGTCACGAAGTTGCTGTTCTCACAGATGAGAACCTGTCACCGGGTGAACATATTTACTACTGGAATGGTAATGACAAAGAAGGTTCTGCTCTTGGCAACGGTCTTTACCTTATTAGACTTCAAACCGAAAATCAGTCCTTATCAAAAACAGTCGTTCTTTCAAGAAACTAGTCCCTGCTCTCCTCTCCTTTGCGCTCCCTGAGCCTGTCGAAGGGAAGGTTCGCAGAATGACAATCCCGCTTATTGCGGGAGGTTGGTGTGAGGCTTAAATTAAACATTATCTTTTGATGAAAAGAATTTTTACTTTTTTATTCTTGTTACCATCCTTATTATTTGCCCAGGCATTTACTAACGATACACTATATTCCATCCCTGTGAACGGAGATACTCTGAGCATCCCCATTACCGTTTCAGGTTTACCGAATGCAACAAGCTCTTCTTTTGGTCTAATAACAGTATGCCTCGATATCAGGTGTACTACTGTCTCAGATTTGCGGGTAATGTTACGTGCTCCCAATGACAGCCTCATTATGCTCGCTGATCAGAAAGGCGGTGATGGTGGTGGCTATTACGGTACCTGCTTCGAAGAAAATAGAGCGAATGGATGGATATTTCAAGGGTCTGCGCCTTTCGTTGGTTCTTATTATCCACAGCAATCATTAAATACATTCAATACAGGCTTAAATCCAAATGGTGTTTGGACTTTAGTAGTAACGGATTTATTTATATTTAGTGATACCGGTTCAGTTGACTACTTCAGTATAACCTTCGGCAATAATCCTCCGCCCACTCCCGTGTTTACAGGTTGTTCCGGTTCCAATCCTGCCGGATGTAAATGCCCTGATGGAGTTTCTACCGATTGCGATTTGCTTCCTGAAATGACGGCCTCTGCCATCGACATCCTGTTACACCATCAGGAATCATCCGGTCATCTTATCTTTAGCAACTCTACGCCGAATATCGGATGGGGTCCGCTGGAGATTCATGGCATAGATAGCTGCTTTTGTGATTCTACTCCCATTTCCTGCCAGAATCTGTTGTTGTGTCCTGATAGCACTCCTCACAAGCAAGTGGTAAATCAACGTATCTACCATCGCAGTGGAAATACAATGACCTACTATGATCACCGTGCTGGAACAATGTCTTATAATCCCGCCCATCAACACACGCATGTGGACGATTGGGCTTCCTACTCCCTTCGTAGATCAACTCCCAATCCTGATGCAACTACCTGGCCTGTCATCGGCACACAAACTAAAACAAGTTTCTGTCTTAGTCAATCTTGGTGATTGTAGTTCTTATTATGGATATTGTGTGGACAGTGCCGGTCACGTTTTGCGAAATGCTGATATTCCTAACGCAAATTTCGGCACCGTCAGTGGCTGCGGCACAGACCAAGGTATTTATCCCGCAAATTTTGATACCTATGATGAATCTGAAAATTTACCGGGAATTATTCTTCCTCCGGGCACTTGCAACGGAGATTATTATATTTTATCCATTACAGACCCTGACAATCATTTTCTGTTCCAGGATCATAAGAATAATTGGGTCGCTGTGCCAATCACTCTTACCCAGCAAACAGCAGGAAATTTCGAAACCGGCGGTTTCTCATTCGCTGTAGCTGGAAATGTTGTAACGTTCTCTGCAAACGCTTCAGCTCCTGATTCATGCCAGTGGATGTGGGGCGACGGATCAGCCTCTTCAACGACTCCCTCCTCCTCCTCCTCTTCCCATACATTTCCGGGCATTGGTTCCTATATAGTATTGTTATACGCATGGAACCATTGCGGTCCTACTGTTTCTGCCGATACGGTGCAAATACTCCCTGTTGGTTTAAGTGAGGAGTTGGAGTCAATAGTTTCATTCAATATACAACCAAACCCCGTCAGGGACAATGTGATGATCAGCTATACGCTGGTCAATCCAACAAATGTGAGTCTTGAAGTTTTTGATGCTATAGGTAATAGGGTAAAGAATATGGTGAATTGTAAACAACATCCGGGTAAATATCAAGTGTTCTTTGATACAAAGGCAGATCACCTTTCGCAGGGTATATATATTGTCCAGTTAGCAAGCGGAAATAAAATCTTTAATAAAAGATTGGTGCTGCTCTAATAGCAGCTTAGCTCCCTCTGTGCGAGAAATTGTGGGGTGGGGGTTGGGGGTGTGTAACAAAAACTTAAAACAATAAAATGAAAATGAAAACCTTTTATCTTATGAAAAAACAATTACTTGCCGTCACTATCGCAGCCAAATTATTATTCATCCCGCAATTCGCATCTGCGCAAAACTCCCGCATTTGGGGTACTTACTACGGCGGCACAGGAGATGACGTAAGTGTTAGCGTTGCTACCGATGCTTCGGGAAATGTGTTTCTGGCAGGAAACACCACAAGCGCCGACAACATCGCTTGGAAAGGATTTCAGGATAATGTGGCTTTGGATAGTTCTGGTGGCCGTTTATCGAATGCCTTCCTTGTAAAATTTGACGCCTACGGTAACCGTTCTTGGGCTACGTATTATGGGGGTTCAAGTGGAGATGTTACAGCCATCAGCGTTGCTACCGATCCTTCAGGGAATGTATATCTTGCCGGATATACCAACACCTGTACTACCCTCGCCTCGGGCGGATTTCAGGATACGTTAGGCGGCATAAATGCCACTGTCTTCCTGGTAAAATTTGATGCCAATGGTAATCGTCTCTGGGCTACATACTATGGGGGAGCAATTGGCACTTATGGCGCAAGCGTAGCCACCGATGCTGCAGGCAATGTGTACTTGACAGGAAATACCTTCGACACTATTGGCATCGCCTCCGGTGGGTTTCAGAATACGTATAAGGCTTCTCCGCACAGTTTCGCAGGAACTACATTCCTTGTGAAGTTTGATGCCAACGGCAACCGAATTTGGGCTACCTACTATGGAGGTACAAGTGGGGGATGGCAGAATGGTAGAAGCATAGCCACTGATGTTGCGGGAAATGTGTATATGTCAGGAGTTATCGGTGATACCGCTGGCATTGCATCTGGCGGGTTTCAGAATACTTACGGCGGTAATTATGATGCCTTCCTTGTAAAATTTGATGCCAGTGGCAATCGTCTATGGGCTACTTATTATGGAGGCGCGGGTGAAGATGATGGTAGAAGCGTAGCCACTGATTTTGCAGGAAATGTATATTTGGCAGGGGACACCTACAGCACCGATAGCATCGCGTGGAAAGGCTTTCAGGACACAATTGGCGGCTTATCCGGAGGTTTTAACGCCTTCCTTGCAAAATTTGATGCCAATGGCAACCGCCTTTGGGCTACTTATTACGGGGGGACGTCTTTTCTTGGCGGACCGAGCAACGACTATGCTTTCAACACAGCCACCGATGCTGCAGGCAATGTGTATTTGACAGGAGATACCTACGACTCTTCTGGCATCGCTTCAGGAGGGTTCGAAGATTCGCTTGTAAATCTTGGAGGCGTGACCGAGGCGTACCTGGTAAAATTTGATGCCAATGGCAACAGATTCTGCGCTACATATTATGAACTCTTCGATAATAATAACACGTGGATTAATCCAGGAGGTCTTGCATTAGATACTGCCGGCAATGTGTATATTGGAGGAACCACACAGGACACTGCCGGCATTGCGGCAGGCGGCTTCCTGAATTTTTATACTCCAGATTCAAGTGGCTTTGATAAAGAGGACGCTTACCTCGTAAAATTTACTTCATGCCCTGGTCCTCCCCCTGTTGCTAATTTTCTTTCAAGTGATACGACATTCTGTGCCAATCAATGTATTAATTATACTGACCTTAGCACCAATGCATTTGCATGGAAATGGAGTTTCCCAGGCGGCACACCTGGATCAAGTACAATTCAAAATCCCCACGGCATTTGTTATAACGCACCGGGCACTTTTAATGCTACTCTTATTGCTTCCAATGGCGGTGGAAGTGACACCGTTGTATTTACCAATTTTATCAAGGTTTTTCCTTCTCTGCCAACGCCTGTAATAACACAGCATCACGATTCACTGTTTTGCAAGACGGATCCGACCTACACTTCTTATCAATGGTATGACAGTACAACGATTATTCCAGGTGCTACCGATACTTTCCTTGTTGTTACTCACGGTGGCAATTACAATATAAAGGTAACAAATGAATTCGGCTGTCAGATTTCAGTTGGCATTACCATCGCCTCCAACGTGGGCATTAATGAATTTTCTGCTAACAATTTTATTTCTCTTTCTCCCAACCGTGCCACAGATGAATTATTAATAAGTGGAAATTGGAAATCAGGAACAGGGAAGTTAACCATCGTTAATCTAATCGGGGAAATAATATATACCGAAGAAATAAACCGTCAGTCGGAAACAATAAACTGTAAACTCTTTCCTGCTGGCATTTATTTCGTGCGTGTAGAAAATGAAAGCGGAGTATGGGTAGGTAGATTTGTGAAAGAATAAAAAACAATCATTGAAGTTGCTTGTCATTGCGAGGTACGAAGCAAACCCCAGTTTCAAGATTGGTCAATTTTAGAGTTAAATTTAAAAACCAAAAGTAAAATGAAAAATTCAAACCAAATGAAAAAACAATTACTCGCCTTCGCTCTCATGGCAACATTTTTAAAATTATTATTCATTCCGCAATTTGCGTCAGCGCAAAACACCCGCATCTGGGCTACTTACTATGGTGGAACAGGAGATGAGTACCTTGGAAATGATGACCAATCTAGTAAAAGCGTAGCCACAGACGCCTCAGGGAATGTGTACTTGGCAGCAAACACTTCAAGCGCGGGTTTGGCTTCGGGAGGGTTTCAGGATACTTTATTAGGTGGTGGTGGTCCTATTCTTGTAAAATTTGATGCCAGTGGCAACCGTCTTTGGGCCACTTATTACGGGGATGTAAATGGTGCTATTGTATGCAAAAGCGTTGCAACTGATCCTGCCGGGAATGTATATCTGGCAGGATTAGCAGTCCATACCACCGCCCTCGCCACAGCAGCTAGCTTTCAGTATATTTCGGGCGATGCCGCGAATGCCTTCCTTGTAAAATTTGANNTAAAATTTGATGCCAATGGCAATCGTCTATGGGCTACTTACTACGGAGGTGCGTATGGTACTGGGGCTAATAGCGTCGCCACTGATGCTGCGGGAAATGTATATCTGGCAGGGGAGACGGGTGATACTGGCATGGCCTATGCTGGTTTTCAGAATACTTACGGTGGTCGGAGTTTACAAAATTATGCGGGGGATGCATTCCTTGTTAAGTTTGATGNNCTTGTAAAATTTGATGCCAATGGCAATCGCCTATGGGCTACTTATTACGGTATATATCCGGGTTATGGTGGTGGTGGTAGTAGTGTGGGCAACAGCGTTGCCACTGATGCTGCAGGTAATGTATATATAGCAGGAGCTACCCACGACACAATGGGCATCGCCTCAGGCGGTTTTCAGAATACTTTCGGAGGCGGATTAGATGATGGCTTTCTTGTAAAATTTGATGCCGATGGTAACCGCCTCTGGGCTACTTACTACGGAGGACGAGGCGAGGATCAGGCTTGCAACGTAGCCACTGATGCTGCAGGTAATGTTTTTATAGTAGGAAGCACCGGCAGCAGCGATAGCATTGCATCTGGAGGGTTTCTTAATACTTGTACCACGTGTGGTGATACAAATAATACTCGTTCTTTATTCCTGGTAAAGTTTGACGCCAATGGCAACCGCCAATGCGCTACTTACTACGGAACCATAGTAGTGAAAACATACTGCGCAAGTCTCGCCTTGGATAATGCCGGAAATGTGTATACGGGATCATTTACTGATCTTTCCAGCGGCATCGCCTCCGGCGGCTTTCAGAATATTTATGGGGGGGGGAGCTTATGATGCTTTTCTGGTAAAGTTTTGTCCCTGCAGCAATTGCATCATTATACCTGTTTCTAATTTTCAATCAAGCGACTCAACATTCTGTGCCAATTCATGTATTAATTTTACAGATTCCAGTTCAAATGTCACTTCGTGGAACTGGAGCTTTCCAGGTGGGACTCCTTCGTCAAGTACAAGTCAAAATCCACAGAGTATATGCTATTTTACGCCGGGCACTTATGATGTTAAGCTTATTGCTTCCAATAGCGTCGGCACAGACACGCTTTCATCTATTAATCATATCAAAGTGTTTCCTACCCCGCCAACACCCGTAATAACACAACATCATGATACGCTCTACTGTACTACTAATCCCTCATATACTTCTTATCAATGGTATGATAGTACAACGCTCATTCCTGGTGCTACAGATACATTCTTAATTGTTACACATGGCGGCAATTATAATGTGGCTGTAACAAATGAGTTTGGCTGCAAGATTTCAGTAGGTATTACTATTGCCCACGACGTAGGTATTAATGAGTTTTCTGCTAACAATTATATTTCTCTTTATCCCAATCCGGCTTCTGATCAACTCCTTATTCACACTTCTTTTTCCCACATTACCGGGAAAGCAATCATTTCTATAATAAGTGTGCTTGGAGAAGTAATTCAGGCCGAGAAGCTAAAGTGGACTGATAATATAATTATCAACATCAAAACCATTTCCCCTGGCATTTATTTTCTTCAAATGAAAACAGAAAATGGGATTGATACCAAAAGATTTGTGAAAGAATAAATGCATCCCGCGCTAAGCCCCGCATGTGCGGGATTGGGGTGTGTAATAGCCTTACAATTAAAAAACCAAAATCAAATGTTGTATCCTGAATTTTTTTCAAAAGAGAAAGTGAAATCTCCATTGTTGCTTGGGGAAAAAGGAATTCTAATATTCTTAGCATTTGTAGGCAGCATCAGCTTTACAAATGCACAATGGCAGTCAATCAATGCACCTTCTTCTTATAGTATTAATTGTATTGCCATAAGTGGAGCAAATATTTTTGTGGGGACAGGTGGCGGCGGTGTATTTTTATCTCCTGATTCCGGAACAACATGGGCGGCAGTTAATAATGGTTTAGCAGATACTAAAATTACTGCATTAGCTATAAGCGGCACGAATATTTTTGCCGGTACGGGTAGCAGCGGTGTATTTTTATCTACTAACAAGGGTGGAAACTGGACTGCTGTCAATAACGGCTTGTCAAACAACAATGTCGCTTCATTGGCTGTAAGCGCAGGCAATATTCTAGTAGGGACATACGGTGGTGGTGTATTTTTATCTGCCGATACAGGGGCAAACTGGACAAACCCTTTGCCTGGTTACAATGCTGCTTCATTAACTGCAAGCGGAATGAATATTTTTGCGGGAACCCTTGGCGGTGCTCTATTTTTATCTACTGATGGCGGATCAACCTGGCGTCAAATTGATAATAATTTGCTTCCCGGCCCGAATATTTCAGTGGCTATAAGTGGAACGAATATTTTTGTGGGCACCGGTAGTTATGGTGTATATTTATCTGCCGACACAGGGTTAAACTGGAAGGCTGTTAATAATGGTTTGGTCAACACCAATGTAACTTCATTAGCGGTTAGCGGAGCGAATATTTTAGCAGGTACTAATGGCGGCGGTGTATTTGTATCTAGCGATACAGGGGCAAACTGGACTGCTGCAAATAACGGTTTGACAGACTCTACTATTTTTTCATTAGCTATAAGCGGCACGAATATTTTTGCAGGTACCGGTAGTGCAGGCGTATGGAAAAGTGCTTTAACAGAAATATTACAATATATATTAAAATATAAGGCAGAATGCCTACCTACTATTTCCGTTTCCGGTTCTACTTCTATTTGTCAGGGCGGGTCAGTTACACTAACAGCCAAAGATAGCACCGGTAGCGGCTATTTGTGGAGTAACGGAGAAACTATGCAAAGTATTGATGTTAAAATATCAGGTAATTATTCATGTGCCATTACTACTGCCTGTGGGATCGTACATACTAGCTCAATTGCAGTAACCGTTAACCCGCTGCCTGATGCCACAATAACCCCTGGTGGTGATTCGATAACTCTTTGCCAGGGAAGCTCGCTAACTGCCAATTACGAGAACTCTTATTTGTGGAGCAATGGAGCAACAACGCCAAGTATCACGCTTTTAACTTCACAAATTGATTCTGTAACTGTAACTGATGGTTATGGATGCTCTGCAACTTCATCTGCAATCACTGTCACCATTAACCCAATTCCTTCTACGCCTGTTATTACTCCTGGTGGCGCAGCAACATTTTGTCAGGGAGATTCTGTTGTGCTTACCTCAAGTGATGCAACAGGCTATCATTGGAGCAATGGAGCAACAACACAAAGCATAACAGCAAAATCTGCGGATAGCTATGCGGTTAGTGTTACAAATATATATGGATGTTTCTCTGCAAGCTCTTCAAGTATTCAGGTTATAATACATTCAACTCCGGTTCCTCCAACCATACAACAATTTAATGATTCTCTTAAGTCAAGTTCCGCAACAGGTAATCAATGGTTTTTGAATGGAAATATAATTTTGGGAGCAATAGGACAATACTATGTTGCTACACAAAATGGGATATATAGAGTTGAAGTAACAAATGGCAACGGATGTTCTTCTACTTCTGCTCCATTTAATTTCACTTTTGTCGGAATACCTGAACTGACAAACGATAATTCCTTTTCAATTTATCCCAATCCTGTCGGAAATCAGTTGTCATTGCTTCATCCCGATTTAATCGGGATGAAGCAATCCCTTGCTTTAGATATATATAATGTGTTGGGTGAAAAAGTTTATAGGCAATCCGCAATCAAAAATCCGCAATCCGCAATTCAGATTGATGTTTCTGCACTGTCGCCTGGTATTTACTTTGTGCAGATTGCCGGTGAAAAAGAAAGATGGTCGGGGAAGTTTCTGAAAGAATAAAAGCAACATACGGAATCAGCCGCAGAGTCGCAGTTTTTAAAATTTGGTTTAGACTGTGAACCTGTGGCTTGATTATGACTTGTTTCAAGCAATAAATCAACTATGCAAAATAAACTAATAGATATTACCCACATTCTTAACAGGAAAATTACCGTCTGCACACCGCCAACCAGGATGCCCGGTATAGACGAAGTGAAATCCCGCATTTCAACCGGTTATTATAAATTAAGAAAAATAGCTGAAGAAGCAGGGATAGAATTAGTTCCCCTTTCTAAAAATGGAAGGCGTAGAAAACATACTCCGGAGAAATTGCTTTCTCACTTAATAGAAGTAGCCCTAAAGCTTGGATATACGCCTTCGGAATCTGAAATATATGAAAAAGGAAAATATACTCACAATATGTTTACCTACTGTTTTGGCTCCATGCGTAATGCGCAGCAATTGGCAGCACTGAAACCTAACACACAATATAATACTGTTGAAAATGCCAGCCGCCATTCAAACTATGTAACAAGAGAGCATTGCGTGGAGGACATCAAAAGAATTTGTATGGAATTAGGCGGTCCGCCTACTTTGGCTCAATTGAAAGAACACGGCAAATATCCTTATAACATGTATTATGTCCGATTGGGCGGTATAAAAAAGATTAAGCAGTTACCGGAGTTGAAGAAGCAGGCATAAATCATTTTTCCGTGTTGCATTCCGATGTTTCTTAAAAAGGTAATTCACTGCGTATTCCTCCTTGTGCGATGGCTTTCGTGCGTAGGCGAAGGTTCGCCATCAGGACAATCCCGCTTATTGCGGGAGGGATAAAGGGGGATGTTTTTTATTACTGCCAACTGCTAACTGCCAACTGCCAACTTTTTCATTATGGTTGCCTTTACAAGAGTTCTTCATAATAAATTAGAAGAGCAATTAAAGCGGCTTCTGACGGATGAAAATAATGGGTTGAAGCAGAAAGAAGCCGGCATACAAATTACCCATCTGCACATTGAAACGCTGAAGAACTTTATTATCAAATATAAATTCAAAAGCGTTAAAGAAGAAATAAAATTCTTCAAGGAAATAAAGCCCCTTTTCTTCAGCAAGCTGATCTTCTATGTAAAGAGCTTTAATATTGAAACCAAGAAACCCAACGGCAGCGACCGGGCGCAGAAGTGCTACTATGAAAATGAATTAAACCG
>PLYJ01000188.1 GCA_003151745.1 Bacteroidota bacterium | reverse complement strand
ATGTTCTTCATTTGTGCATTTTCCACAACAGGCACCGGTGGAGCATTTTTTGCGTATGATTATGGTGTATCAGCAGTTATAACTGATCAAAATTATACAGGAGGTGTTCAAATGGCTGCCGGATATTTTGGTCTTGGATTTCTCAATGGTAGTGATGCTTCTACTACGCTTGTAGAGGCTGTGTCAGTGGCAGGTACGCATTATAAAATATGGGGGAGTCCTGTGGGAACAGTGTCTACCACTGTCCCCGATTTGAATGGCAAGCAAGTAACACTTCATGCACCTGAAACCCCTGAGTTTTATTTTCAGGACTATGGTCAAAGTAAATTAGTAAACGGTAAAGTACACATTACTATTGATCCGATCTTAGCCGCTAATGTTAAGATTAGTGAAAAACATCCGTTGCGTGTGTTTGTTCAGTTGGAAGGAGATTGCAAAGGAGTTTATGTAACAAATAAAACAACAACTGGTTTTGATGTAGTTGAATTAGAGGGTGGCACTTCTGATACTTCTTTTCAATGGAGCATCACCTGCAATGTAGCCGATGCAAAGCTTGGCAAGGGTATTTCCCCTTTTGCTGATTTGCGTTTTGAAGCAGGGCCGGTTCAGGATATAAATAAGCTTTCTTCAAAAGACGAACCTAAAAATACAAAGTAACAAGTCTTTCATTATAAAGAATACTGAAAGCGTTCCGATAACCTCGGGACGCTTTCTTTTTTTGTAATTTGCAGCGAAGAAAATGTTTTGCTCTTAGGATGAATCAAAATCCCCGCGATCTCGCAAACCTTGTTTCTAAAATCACTCCTCGAAGGGCGTGGAATGCGGCAAAGGTTTTATCCGGATTTTATTATTCACGAATTACAATGCAACCGGTACATTGGGGTTTACCGATCAGCATTTCTTTTGAGCCAACTACCTCCTGCAATCTTCGCTGTCCTGAATGTCCCAGTGGTTTGCGTTCATTTACCCGTCCGACAGGAATGCTCGATCCTGATTTCTTTAAGAAAGTGATAGACCAGCTTCACAAAGAAATAATGTATCTCACTTTTTATTTTCAAGGGGAGCCCTTTCTTAATCCTGAGTTTCTTGAGATGGTTGAATATGCTGCATCAAAAAACATATATACAGCAACTTCTACCAATGCGCATTACCTGGATGATGAAACTGCAAGGAGTACCGTAACATCAGGATTAGACCGCCTTATTATTTCTATTGACGGCACAACACAAGAAACGTATGAGCAATACAGAATAGGGGGAACACTGCAAAAGGTGCTGGATGGAGCAAAAAACATTGTGAAATGGAAAAAGGAACTGAAATCAAAAACTCCGCATGTCATTTTTCAGTTTCTTGTTGTCAGCCACAACGAACATCAGTTAGCAGAGCTATATAAGCTTGCAACGGAAACAGGAGTAGATGAAGTGGCATTGAAAACAGCTCAGGTATATGATTACGAAAAGGGAAATAAGCTGATTCCTGAAAATGAAAAATATTCACGCTACATACAGCAAGCTGATGGAACATTTAAGCTGAAAAACAAATTACTCAACCACTGCTGGAAGCTCTGGCATTCTTGTGTTGTAACATGGGACGGAAGCGTGGTGCCATGCTGTTTTGACAAGGACGCTACCCATAAAATGGGTAGCTTAAAAGAACAAAGCTTTGCAGCACTTTGGCAAAATGAAAATTATAAAAACTTCAGAGCCTCTTTACTCCAAAGCCGCTCCGAGATTGATATATGCAAGAATTGCACCGAAGGAACAAAAGTGTGGGCATAATCACAACGCCATTCGTAAATTCGTATGGATTCGTTATTCGTAGATGGAGCCAATGACCGGAATCGAACCGGTGACCTATTGTTTACGAAACAATTGCT
Source organism: Bacteroidota bacterium (assembly GCA_003151745.1). Classification (GTDB taxonomy): domain Bacteria; phylum Bacteroidota; class Bacteroidia; order AKYH767-A; family 2013-40CM-41-45; genus PALSA-967. The sequence continues at coordinate 5,612 of PLYJ01000188.1, read as the reverse complement.
ATAGCCAGCTGAGCTACATTGGCTTAATTTAATTTGTTGATATGTTGATTAGCAAATTAGCTGATTAAATATCACTCTTTGTTTTTATATATCTCCCAATCTTCAAATCAACTAATCAGCACATTTTATTTTTTGTAACTTTTAAAGAAAAGTAACGTAAAACTAAATGTTTCATGTTAAGTTTTAAGTTAGGTACTTTTTTGAATTGTTGATCAGAAGACCTCGGCACCTGTAAGTGCAGAGGTCTTCTGCCTTAACAAGGCTTTCGTCATGGCGAGGAACGAAGCCATCCCTGAATTCAAAGCGGGGGATTGCTTCGCTTCACTCGCAATGACTGCGAAGATTTACACAGTCATAATTTCCTTTTCTTTCGCTTCGATATGCTTATCGGCTATCGCGATATATTGGTCAGTCATCTTTTGAATTTGATCTTCCAGGCCTTTCACAACATCTTCAGGCACTGACTTATTTTCCTTTTTTATAAGCTCATTAGATTCTCTTCGATAGTTTCGTACCGTTACTTTGCAATGCTCTGCTTCTGCCTTAGTTTTCTTCACAAGTTCCTTCCTGCGTTCTTCCGTAAGGGGTGGCACATTGATACGCACTAATGTTCCATCGTTCTGCGGATTGAAGCCGAGATTTGCCGCCATTATTGCTTTCTCGATGGGATTAACCATGGCTTTTTCCCACGGCTGAACAACAAGGCTTCGAGGATCAGGAGTGTTGATGTTGGCAACCTGGCTTAGCGGCATCATAGTTCCGTAATAATCCACCTTCACTCCGTCCAGCATAGCAGGATTAGCTCGCCCCGCGCGAATCTTTGCAAGTTCAGTTTCCAGGTGCTCAATGGCTTTTGCCATGTGCGATTTCGTTTCGTTGATTAGTTTATTTGGATCTAACATAGTTGAGAAATTATAAATTATGAATGTTAAATTATAAATTAGATTTAAAACTCCACAAGCGTACCCACCTGCTTTCCTTTAATTACATTCAATAAATTACCCGGCTTATTCATGTCAAAAACAATGATAGGTAATTTGTTTTCATTGCATAAAGTGAACGCTGTCATATCCATCACTTTTAATCCTTTCTTATATACTTCGTCAAAAGTAACGGTTTCATACTTTACTGCATTCTTATTCTTTTCCGGATCGGAATCATATATGCCATCCACGCGTGTGCCTTTTAAAATCACATCCGCTTCAATTTCAATAGCACGAAGAGAGGCTGCTGTGTCAGTTGTGAAATACGGATTACCTGTTCCTGCGCCAAAAATAACGACTCGCCCTTTCTCAAGATGCCTCACAGCTCTTCTACGAATATAAGGCTCGCATATCTGCTCCATCTTGATGGCAGATTGAAGACGCGTATAAACACCCGCTCTTTCCAAAGCGCTCTGCAAGGCCATGCTGTTAATAACCGTTGCAAGCATTCCCATATAATCGCCTTGCGCGCGGTCAATAGCGCTGTCATCCTGCTGAACACCTCTGAAAATGTTTCCCCCTCCAATCACGACAGCAACTTCAACCTTACTATCAACAACACTTTTTATTTCTCCTGCATACTGTGCAAGCAAATGCTGGTCAATGCCGAATTCTTTTTTCCCCATCAGGGATTCACCGCTTAGCTTAAGAAGGACGCGCTTATATTTCATCGTGCTGATTTTCGATTGTCCAAAATTAATTTATTTATTTAGAAATTCGCTATAAGACAATCCCACTTATTGCGAGAAGTAAGAACAAAAAAAATCCCGCTTGAGCGGGATTTTTAATTTTATAATGGTTATGCGCCGAGTTGCAATCTCTTGAAGGCGGTTATCTTTAAATTCTTATCCGCATCTGCGAGGTACTGACGGATCGTTTTCTTTTCGTCCTTGATGAAGACCTGGTTGAGCAGTGTATATTCATTATAGAATTTATTCACCTTGCCCAATGCAATCTTTTCAATCATGTTTTCGGGCTTGCCTTCTTGGCGCGCTTGTTCTTTGCCAATTTCAATTTCTCTTTCAAGCATCTTGGCATCAACATCCTCTTTATCTAATGCTACAGGAGCCATCGCTGCAATCTGCATGGCAACATTTTTTCCAATTTCATCAATGCCGCTTGGTGAAGCGCTGAAGCCAACCATAGAAGCCAGCTTGTAGCCCGGATGATTGTATACAATTACCTTATCAGCAGAAATGGTTTCAAAAGCTGATAGTTCTATCTTCTCGCCGATCTTGCCGATCTGGTCAAATAATGTTTCTGTAACGGTAAGATTACCCAACTTGAGATTCTTCAGTGCATCAATCGAAGAAGGGTTTGAGGAAATAGCAAGGTCAAGAATAGATTCAGTGTATTTAACAAAGTCAGCATTCTTGGCAACGAAATCTGTTTCGCAATTAAGAACGATTACTGTACCTCGTTTTCCATCAGCGGTTGTTTTTCCAAGAACAACGCCTTCTTTGGCTTCGCGGTCGCCGCGATTCACTGCTATCTTTTGTCCTTTTTTACGAAGGTTGTCAACGGCTTCTTCAAAATTTCCATTCGCTTCCATCAATGCCTTCTTGCAGTCCATCATACCTGCGCCTGTTTGCTGGCGCAGCTTGTTTACATCGGATGCTGATATTGTTGCTGTTGTCATTCTATTATTCGTTTACAGTTTACGGTTTCCTGTTTACGGTTATCGATAGCTTACACGGAACGGTTTAAAAACCGTAAACTGTAAACCGTAAACAATTTTATTTAATCTTCTTTCTTCTTTACTCCGGCTTTTCTTGGACGAAGTCCAGGTCGTTTCTTTTCGCCTTCCGTCACTTTCACCGCCTTCACAGCTGATGAGGGTACTACAGGTTCTTCATCATCATCACCAATTGCAACTTCACCATCAGCAACAGGTGTGCTTTCCAATACTACTATTGCTGCTTCTTCTTCCGTTGCTCCTTCTTTCTCAGCATCACGATCGCTCTTTCTTTCCGAAAGACCTTCCTGTATAGCTTTAACAATGGTATCAACGATCAGCTGAATAGATTTTGAAGCGTCATCGTTAGCAGGAATGACGAAGTCAATTAAAGTGGGATCCGTATTGGTATCAACGATAGCAAATGTTGGTATGTTGAGCTTTCGCGCTTCAGCAACAGCAATGTGTTCTTTATTTATATCAACGATAAAGATAGCTGCAGGTAAACGGGAAAGGTCCGTGATGCTGCCTAACAGTCTTTCCATCTTGCCTTTCTGACGGGTGAACTGAAGACGCTCACGCTTTGAAATATTAGCAAAGGTTCCGTCCGTAGCCATTTTATCAATGGCAGCCATTTTCTTTACTGACTTACGCACAGTAGCGAAGTTGGTAAGCATTCCGCCCAGCCAACGTTCTGTAATGTATGGCATGCCAACACTCTTTGCAGAATTGGCAACAATATCTTTTGCCTGCTTCTTCGTAGCCACAAGCAGAATTTTTTTGCCTGACTTTGCAATTTGTTTCATAGCAGCTGCCGCCTCATCCAGCTTCGCAATGGTCTTGTTCAGATCAATGATGTGGATTCCGCGTGCTTCCATAAAAATATAAGGAGCCATCTTGGGGTTCCACTTACTGCGAAGGTGACCAAAGTGGGCGCCTGCATCTAAAAGGTCCTGGTATTCTACTCTTGCCATTTACTTTTTATTTATTATTGTTTATTGACTATTGATTATTATTGAAAATGCGCTAATTGATTAATCAATCAACGATAATCGATAATCAATCGGATTAACGTTTACTGAACTGGAATCTCTTTCTTGCTTTCTTCTGACCGGGCTTTTTACGTTCCACTTCGCGTGGGTCACGGGTCATCAGACCTTTAGCGCGCAATGCAGATTTATATTCTGCATTCACCTTCACCAATGCACGGGCAATGCCTAAGCGTAAAGCTTCTGCCTGGCCGTTCACTCCGCCGCCTTGTATGTTGGCAGTAACGTTATACATATCCTTTACATTGGATATTTCCTGCGCCTGGTTGGCCAAATATTGAAGCGGACCGGTAGTGAAGTACACTTTGTAATCTTTATCATTAACGATGATGGTGCCGTTGCCTGGTTTCATGAACACACGGGCGATAGCGCTCTTTCTTCTTCCTATTGTATGAATGATTTCCATTTTCTGCTATTAAGAGAATTTAATTTCTTTTGGTTTCTGTGCTGCGTGCGTATGCTCTGCTCCTGCAAAAACATGGAGGCTGCGGAATATTTCTGCACCCAATTTAGTTTTAGGCAACATGCCACGCACTGCATTTTCAATGATCATCTCAGGTTTTTTCTTCAACCATTCAGTGGGGGTGGCATGACGCTGACCACCCGGGTAACCCGTGTAATGCACGTATTCTTTCTCCGTCCACTTATTGCCTGTAAGCCGCACCTTTGCTGCATTAATAACAATTACGTTATCGCCGCAATCAACATGAGGCGTGAAGCTGGGCTTATGTTTTCCGCGAAGGATTTTAGCAATCTCCGAAGTTAAACGTCCGAGCACTTGGTCTTCAGCATCCACAATTAACCAGTTTTTTGTAACTGTTTTATTGTTTGCCGAAATGGTTTTATAAGTAATGGCGTCCACTTTGTAATAATTTAAGGATCAACTTGATTAAATTCGCTATCAGACGAATCCCGCTTATTGCGGGACAGTCCCTTTTTAAGGGGTTGCAAAAGTAAGATTATTTTCCAAATCAACAAACAAGGGTTTAAAATTATATGAAGGGGAGATTGTTCATTGAAAAGCCGATTATTGTACGAATATCGAATGCTTACGAATTTACGAATCAAGTGCTAATTCGCAAATTCGTATCTGATTCGTTATTCGCACATTTTCATAAAACATCTTGCTCTTTTCTACGTTATTAACGAAGATAAAACCATGCTTAAAAAACTAATAATCACCTGCGTCTTGCTCTTTCCGCTGCTGGCAGTGGCACAAGAAACGCCTAATGTCGTTGTCGGACCAGTGTCGCATGAGCAGAAAGTTGCAGAAAAGAAGCAAGAAAAGCTAAAAGAGCAGGCAGAAAAAGAACAGCAAAAGGGCGTAAAACAACGCTATAAAATGCAGGACAAAGCAACCCGCAAGCGCATGAGACAAGACAAACGCGAAGCCAACCGCGTGAACCACAATGAGCAAAAAGGCTTTTTTCTTACCCGTTGGCTAAAGAAGAAGCATCATTGATGCTATTGGTAGTCTCCACAAAGGCAAGGTATGGTGGGAAGGCACAGCCGAAGAAATACTCGCCACCACCAATCCCGAACTAAACGATTTCATTTTCGCTTCCAAGCTTTTAAAAACTTTGAAGAAGCATTAGAATTCCGTTAACGGATTGATGCGGGTTAGTAACGGAATGCATCAAGTTGTTAACGAATTCAACTAAGATGGTAAGGGAATTATTCAAGTCGTGCCGGGATTGAATCAATCCGGTACAGGAATAGCGCAAGTTTGTACCGGAATGCCTCAATTCGGTACTAAAATCATCAGTGCATGCCGGAAATGAACTGAGTTTGTACAGGAATGAATCAATCCTGTATCGGAATGCATCATTCCTATAACGGAATTGCGTGTGTTAGCACCCGAACGCATCAATCTGTTAACGGAATTTGTACCTTCCTAAAAAAACC
>PLYJ01000177.1 GCA_003151745.1 Bacteroidota bacterium | reverse complement strand
AGGTTTCGAACACTAATGATTACAAATACCGCGCAGCGGGACTTACTTAATCCCAAAAAGCAGCCCCAATTTATGCTGAACCTCTTTTCTCTTACCTGATGGAATATCGCCAAGCTGCCTTTTAATCAGTTCAAACGGAATAGTAGTCAACCTGTGAAGGCGCAAAACAGAATCCACTTTAAGCCCCGTCTCATCATTTTTTTCCAATGCCACATCCGTTTCATTTTTATCTTTAGGAATCTGGCTCGTTACAAATGCAATTACAATATGCTTATGCTTGCCAATTTTCTCAGTCAGGCAAACAGCCGGTCTCACCTTAGTTTCAGAAAAATCATCAAATGGAAAAGGAACAAGTACAATCCTGTATTTCATTTCTTAACCGGCTTGCCGTCGTTAAGTGTATAAATGTTTTCCTTTTCATCCTTTAAAAATGCAAAAGCAGGATTATCAGAAAAGGAAGAAAGCCAAAGTTTCTCATTAATCTCATCATCTTCATCATACAAAACAATCACTTTCACTTTCTGGTTACTATGCGATGTCAATGGATTGTCAAGCTTCAAATGACCTGATTTTTCTATTCTTCCTGTTGTTTCAATGGCTTTCATTTTCCGGCTATGGTTTTAAATCCTCCCCAAAGATAATTCTTTACACCTTGCTAAGCAAAAAAGTATCATTGCGAGCGAAGCAATCCCTGCTAAACAAAAAAGGCAGATGAAAAACCTACCTTTTGAACACGAAACTCAAAGCTTTAAACTTTTTTTTTCACACCAGCTTCCTCTTAATCGCCTTCACCACCGCTTCTGATTTGGAATGTACATGGAGCTTTTCATAAATATTCCGTATGTGTCCGCGGACGGTATCAATACTGATAAAGCAGGAGTCAGCAATTAGCTTATAACTCATTCCTTTAACCAGGCAGGATAGAACTTCCTTTTCTCTTTCGGAAAGATTGAACGAATTATTTTTTGAGAAACCATTTTGAACCTGCACCATCTTCAAAACCTTCGTTGCAATGGAAGGACTCATGGGAGCGCCGCCCTCGTATGTTTCCTTTATCGCTTCCAATATTCTTGACGGAGAAGTATTTTTTAATATATATCCCGAAGCGCCGGCGCAAATAGATTTGAATATTTTATCACTGTCTTCAAAAATCGTTTGCATCAGAATTTTCATGTCTGGATATTTATATTTCAATATACTGACAGCTTCGATGCCGTTGATGCCCGGCATGCCGATGTCCATCAGCACCATATCAGGCTTAGTTTCTTTCAGGTTGTCTAACAGGTTGCTGCAACCAGGAAAGGCGCCCACACTGTCGAAGTCAGCGCTTCCGTTAATCAATTGGTAAAGCCCTTCCCGCAGGCTGTTGTTATCTTCAAAAATCGCTACTCTTATAATTCCCATTCCTTCTCAAATTTTCAAATTCTCGTTTCCCTCCGCGTCCTCTGCGTGTATTTCTCTGCGCTCTTTGCGTTAATTTTTTTCTCCTAACTCCCTACCACCAACTCCCTACTATTCTCCATCATCAAATCATTTTTTTCTCCCAACCCCCAACTCGTCCGGAAATATCAGGATGTGGTGGCATGTGGGGAGCGAGTAGAGGTGTGTTGCTTATTTTCTCTATTTTTGCAGCATATAAATTTATTGAGATGAAACATTTGTTTGAAATTGATGATCGCAGCAAAACCGGTAAACATCTTTTGCCCTTATTGAAAGAGCTTTCAAAATCAGGAGAAGGTGTTAACCCGCTCTCTACTGAAGATGCAGAAGACAATCTATTGCTTCGACTGATGACAGAAGCAGCCAAAAGCGGCATTGCTCCAAGGAAAAGAGTATTGGCAAAGTTGGATATTAAATGAAAACGGAGTTTACCCGTGCATTTGAAAAGCAGGTTGATCAGATTAATAATGCAAAGCTGAAAACGGAAATTGCCAATGCCGTTCGTTCTGTGATAGCTGCAAAGAGTCTGCATGAAATTGCAAATATCAAAAAGCTGAAAGGCGCTAAAGCCGCCTATCGTATTCGAACCGGCAATTACAGTCCCGCACGTGCGGGATTTCAAAACAACACTGTTTATTTCATGGTATTTGCTCATCGTAAAGACATTTACAGAAACTTCCCTTAATTACACTCAAATTAACACCTCCCTTTCCACCATGCACAAGCCTTTCGCACAGAGGGACCACACACTGAAATAAGTTGGTTGTTCTTTCATAATTTATAGCGATTCGTAAATTCGTTACACTCGTCGTGAGCCTGTCGAACGATTCGTATTCGTATTCGTAGATGTAAGTCGTAAAGATTCGTATTTTGTAGATGTCCTGTGCCAAATAAAAAAGCATCCTGCAATACTGCCGGATGCCTTCGCAAAAATTGTCTTTATAATTTATTTTAAATAAGTGCGAAGCATTGTGAACAGGATGCCCGATAAAACACCGATGGTACCAATCCAGAAAATAAACATCCACTTAATGAGTTCTGCCTTTGTGTCAGCAATCTTTGTTTCTAATTTGCCTTCTAGCTGTGCCAAATCTTGCTTCGTTGCAAAAATTGCAAGTGCATCCGCTTTCGTCAAAAGTTTTTCTTTGTCTTTTTCCAGAACGAACTCATTTTTTCTATCGTCAAACTTACTATCTACTCGTTGCTCAAGAATCTGTACAAACGCTTCTGCTTCTTTTTCGCCAATTTTGGCTTTCAGCAATTCATACAGTTTTATTTCAGAAACTATCATTACAACAATTTTGGCTCAAAGATAATTCTTTACATTATGCAAACCAAAAAACAAAAAAGCCCATCTTCTTTTCCCATTCGTACATTCGTAAAGATTCGTTATTCGTAGCTCCCTACACCAGCTTCCTCTTAATCGCCTTCACCACCGCTTCTGATTTGGAATGTACATGGAGCTTTTCATAAATATTCCGTATGTGTCCGCGAACGGTATCAATACTGATAAAGCAGGAGTCAGCAATTAGCTTATAACTCATTCCTTTAACCAGGCAGGATAGAACTTCCTTTTCTCTTTCGGAAAGATTGAACGAATTATTTTTTGAGAAACCATTTTGAACCTGCACCATCTTCAAAACCTTCGTTGCAATGGAAGGACTCATGGGAGCGCCGCCCTCGTATGTTTCCTTTATCGCTTCCAATATTCTTGACGGAGAAGTATTTTTTAATATATATCCCGAAGCGCCGGCGCAAATAGATTTGAATATTTTATCACTGTCTTCAAAAATCGTTTGCATCAGGATTTTCATGTCCGGATATTTATATTTCAATATACTGACAGCTTCGATGCCGTTGATGCCCGGCATCCCTATGTCCATCAGCACCACATCAGGCTTAGTTTCTTTCAGGTTGTCTAACAGGTTGCTGCAATCAGGAAAGGCGCCTACGCTGTCGAAGCCAACGCTTCCGTTAATCAATTGGTAAAGCCCTTCCCGCAGCCTGTTGTTATCTTCAAAAATCGCTACTCTAATAATTTCCATTCATTCTCAAATTTTCAAATTCGTCTTCCATTCGTCGCATCCGTGTTCTATTGTATTTCTGAAAATCATGCCAATCATATTAATCCTATAAATCATAGTTCAGACAATCTTCAAATCAGCACATCATTTTTTCTCCCAACTCCCAACTCCCTACTACCAACTTTTTAGCTATGCTGCTTTAAATATTAATTGAATAGTCGTTCCGCTCCCGGGTATTGACTCTATCAGTAATTCAGCGTCCATTTCTTCAGCCCGTTTTTTCATATTCTTTAATCCGTTGCCCTGAGTGGGTTGGTTCATGTCAAAACCTTTACCGTTATCGCGGATCAGCAGCGAAAGATTATTATTCGTTTCTTTAAGATAAAAAGAGGCGCGGTCTGCTTCTGCATATTTAGCCATGTTATTAGTTGCCTCCTTAAAAATCATATAAAGATTTTTGCGCACGTCCATTGGCAAATTCATTTTGTTCACTGCATCATCCGCCTCAAATTTGAAATCAATCTTTTTAGCGCCAAGCAATTCGTAAGCGAACGAGCGCATGCGCAGAATAATTTTTTCAAAGTTATCATTCTCCGGGTTAATCGTCCACACAATATCTGCCATGGACTCGAGCATGTTGCGCGAGCTTTCACCTATCTGGTCGAGCATGGGTTGCACTTCCTTCGATTGCTGTCGTGCCAGTTCAGAAAAAATGCGGATGCTGCTCAAAGTACTGCCCACTTCATCATGCAGATCGCTGGCAATCTTATTTCGAAGTGTTTGTAATTTAAGCAATTGTCTTGTGCGGTAACTTCTGTAAGCAAAGAAAGCAAGAATAAGCGCCAGCGCCAGTCCGCCGATAAAAGCATTCTTCAAAAACTTTTGTTTCCCTATTTCGGCTTTTTGTATTTGCTTGTCTTTTGTGAGCAGCGCTATTTCATTATCCTTTTTTTCTGATTCATATTTAGAATTCATCTCGTTCAACTGTTTACTGCTGGTCTCGTTAAGCAAGCTATCTTTATAAAGAGAATAAAGTTTGTAATGCTCCAACGCTTGTTTGGAGTTGCCAACAGCGCTATCGAGCTTTGCTAAACTGCCATAGCTCTCCATAAAGTCATCCTTGTTTCCAATTTCTTCTGAAAGCGCAAGTGCATCGTTCAGATATTTTTTTGCTTCCGGAATTTTTTGGAGTTTAATATAAGTAAGTCCAATGTTTACATAACTCCGTCGAATATCCGCCTTGTTTTTAATTTCTTCTCTTATTTTCAACGAAACGAATAAATTTTTCAAGGCATCAGGATAATTACCTTGTTCATAATAAATATCTCCGATGTTGTTGTAAGAAGCTGAAGCGCCATGTTTATATCCGATTTCTTCTTGTATTTTCAATACAGCGAAATAATTTTTCAGCGCCTCAGGGTAATTACCTTGTGACCAATAAATTTCTCCGATGTTGTTGTATGCTATCGTAATTCCAAATTTGTCCTTGATTTCTTCTTGTATTTTCAAAGCAGATAAATATTTTTTTAATGCATCGGGAAAGTTGCGCTGCATATAATAAATGATGCCGATGTTGATATAACACCCGGCAATGCCAAGTTTGTCTCCTGTTTCCTCTAGTATTTTTAAAGAGGTATAATAATTTTTCAAAGCATCAGGATAATTGCCTTTCGAGCTATAGATATTTCCAATTTCAAAATATCCCCCGGCAATTCCTTTCTTATCGTTGATTTTTTCACTGATTTTTAATGCAACGGTTATATTTTCCAGTGCGATGGGAAAATCGCCTTGATACCACAAAGTAGTTGCGATGTTAAGATAAGCATACGCTTGCCCTTTTTCGTAATTTATTTTTTCGGAGAGTTGCAAAGCATCATCAGCATATTTTTTTGCCTTGTCGTAATCACTGGTTAGCCAGAATTCTTTGCTTAGGGCATTCAACGTATTCGCCTTGCCGGTATCTTCTTTTGCAGGTTTTAAAACCTGAAGCAATGAATCAATCCTATGTTGTTGATTTTGCGCATGGCATAGTTCACTATGGCCAATGGAAATAAGGCAAATTAAAACTGTAATTATTTTTTCTCTCATACTATAAGGTCTCAGAAGAATAGAAATTTCAACTACAAAATAAACGGGCGTTAATGATTGTGAAGGTAACCATTTTAAAACATTGCAAAGATCAATTAGTCCCTGCATGCAGCCTGTAAAGAAATTCATTCTTTCCCTACATTGCAATAGCATGAATATGCTATTTTAATCTCCCTGCCTGATCGAACAGCATGTTTATGCTATTGTCAAGCTTTGTTATTCATCCGATCTTTGTATTGTTATTTTTTTAGTTCTATTCCTAAGCGTATAATATTATAATATGAATAAATTATTACTTAGCCTTTTCTTTGCTGCTATCACGCAACAATCCATGGCGCAGGCGCCGCGAAAAGTGCTTATTGAAGAATTCACGGGTACGTGGTGCGGCAACTGTCCACAAGCAATAATCCCACTTGATGATTTAAATACTAATCCTAATTTTATCGTAATTGCTAATCATGGGCCCCATAGTTCCGGAACGTATGGTGATCATTTAGCATGCCTTTACTCTGAACAGGTTTGTGCATTTGATTCGATTGGTTCTTATCCGGCTGCCGCCATTGACCGGTATGACTGGAACTATAATGGGAATTTTGGTTCCGTTATTCCAGCTACTTTACCTGCCATTCTTTGGGGCGATTACGCTAACCGGCGTCTTGCAATTACATCACCTGTAAGCATTGATTTAATTACTTCCTATGATTCTTCTTCACATATTGTTACTGTTACAATTAATGCAAATTTTGTTGGTTCTGCTTCCGGTGATCTAAGAATTGTTTGCGCACTTACAGAGGATAGTGTTACAGGATCTACCCTTGTTCAGGAAAATTATTTTGGACGAAATTGTTCTCATCCTGATAGTACGGAGATTCCTTTTTGGTATAATTATCCATGCTCTATTCCTTCTGTTCCAGGCGGTTTTTGCTTTAATCATGTTGCGAGAACTTGCATTCCTGCCGGTTACACATTGGGAATATCGGGAATTATACCCTCTTCTGTAACAGATGGGGAACATTACACACAGACCTACACTGATACTTTACAAGCCGGATGGAATTCAAACAACATGAAAGTGGTTGCTTACATCACCCGTTTTAGTGGTCATTACTATCAAAATGAAATATTGAATGCTCAGGAAGTGACATTAGGACAATCAATAACGGGAGTTGTTGAAAATCCATCTGCCATTAACAACGTTTCTATTGATGCTGCATATCCAAATCCTTTCAGCCAGATCACCAGCATAAAAGTGAACATTCCCGCCACTCAGCATGTCTCAGCGAAGGTGCATGATATATCAGGACATGAAGTTGCTACGCTCGCAGATGAGAACCTGTCCCCGGGTGTACACACATTTTATTGGAATGGCAATAGCACAGACGGTTCTTCACTTGCCAATGGTCTTTATCTTATTCGATTGCAAACCGAAAAACAGTCTTTGTCAAAAACAGTCGTTCTTTCAAGAAACTAAGTATAGCGTTCAGCACAATGTGTAGCATCAATCAGAAAACAGCAATATTCCCTTTGGAACCGAAGGAAATCCACATATCCAGCTCGGATGATAAAAAACATAAGCAGGTAACCTCCCGATTTCGTAAATTCGTACCAACTCATCGTGAGCTTAGTCGAACGATTCGTTTTCGTAGATACTCCCTCTCCTTTGGAGAGGGGTTGGGGGTGAGGCTTAAATTCAACGTTATCTTTTGATGAAAATACTTTTTACTTTTTTTCTTCTCTTACCATCTTTATTATTTGCGCAGGCATTTACTAACGACACCCTATATACAATCCCCGTGAACGGAGATACCCTGAGCATCCCCGTTAATGTTGCGGGATTGGTAAATACAACAAGTTCCTCTTTTGGTTTAGTCACAGTTTGTCTCGACATCAGGTGCACTACTGTGGCAGATTTGAGGGTAATGTTGCGCGCTCCCAATGGCAGTACCATTATGCTGGCTGATCAGAAAGGCGGCGATGGAGGTGGTTATTACGGCACCTGCTTTGAAGAAAATGCAGCGAATGGCTGGATATATGCAGGGACAGCGCCTTTCATAGGCTCTTATTATCCACAGCAATCACTTAATACATACAATGCTGGCTTAAATCCGAATGGAGTTTGGAATCTGGTAGTGCGTGATCTATTTATTTTCAGTGATACCGGCTCGGTTGATTACTTCAGTGTAACGTTCGGCAACAATCCTCCGCCTGATCCTGTATCCACGGGTTGTTCCTTTTCAAATCCTGCCGGGTGCAAATGTCCCGATGGAGTTTCTACCGACTGCGATTTGCTGCCTGAAATGACAGCCTCTGCAATGGATATTATATTACATCATCAAGAAGTGCCTGGCGGCGTTATCTTCAGTAATTCGACACCGAACATAGGCTGGGGTCCTCTTGAAGTTCATGGCATTGATAGCTGCTTTTGCGGTACAACTCCTGTTTCATGCCTTGACACATTGTGTCCAGACAGCACTCCTGTGAAACAACAAGTGAATCAGCGCATTTACCATCGTAGCGGAAACACCATGACCTATTATGATCACCCTGCCGGAAAAATGTTCTATGATCGCGATCATGGCCATACACATGTGGAAAACTGGGCTTCTTATACCCTTCGCAGATCAACTCCCAATCCCGATGCAACCACTTGGCCTATCATCGGCGCCCAAACTAAAACAAGTTTCTGCCTTATAAACCTTGGTGATTGCAATTCTAATTATGGCTATTGTGTGGACAGTGCAGGTCATATTTTACAAAACAAGGATATTCCCAATGCAAATTTTGGCTCTGTTAGCGGCTGTGGTATTGATCAAGGCATTTATCCCGGTTACCTTGACACGTATGATGAAAGTGAAAATTTGCCGGGCATTATTCTTCCTGCAGGCACATGCAATGGAGATTATTATATTGTTTCCATCACCGATCCCGACAATCATTTTCTTTTCCAAGATCACAAGAATAATTGGGTGGCAGTGCCTGTCAAACTTACTTTCCAAACAGCAGCAAACTTTGAAGCCGGTGGCTTCTCATTTTCTGTGGCTGGAAACGATGCATCGTTTACAGCAAATGCAGCCTCAGCAGATTCATGCGTGTGGATGTGGGGGGACGGTTCAGGTTCATCCACTTCCCTCATATCTACCGCGTCTCATTCATTCCCCTCTCCGGGTTCATATATAGTATGGTTGTACGCTTACAATCATTGCGGTCCTACTGTTTCTGCGGACACAGTGAACATACTTCCTGTTGGATTAAATGAAGCGACAGAGTCAATAGTTTCATTTAATGTGCAACCCAATCCTGCAAAAGACAATGTAATAATAAGCTATACGCTCGTCAATGCAACGGATGTGAGCCTTGAAGTTTTCGATGCTATAGGAAAGCGGGTAAAAAATATGGTTCACCCCGTAGGATATTCATCCAACGGGGTAAACAGCAATCAAAACCCAGGCAAGTACCAGGTACTCTTCGACGCAAAAGCAGATAAGCTTTCTCAGGGTATATATATTATCAGGTTATCAAGTGGAAATAAAATTTTTAATAATAGATTGGTATTGCTACAATAGTTGCGCTCTCCTTTTGGAGAGGTGTCGGGCGTCGCCGTGAGCTTAGTCGACGGGTGAGGTCAAAACTTAAACAATTAAAATCTATATGGAAAATAATAAAATATATATCAAATGAAAAAACAATTACTTGTTTTCGTGCTTGCAACGACATTGAAATTATTATTCATCCCGCAATTTGCATCAGCGCAAAGTTCCCGCATTTGGGCTACTTACTACGGTGGAAAGGGTGATGATAATGGTACTACTGCAGCAACGGATCCTTCAGGAAATGTGTATCTGACAGGAGCCACCACAAGTCTTGGTTTAGCTTCGGGTGGGTTTCAGGATACTTTGGGAACTGCGGGCGGATACATCAATACATTTCTTGTAAAATTTGATGCTAATGGCAACCGCCTCTGGGCTACTTATTATGGAGGAGATAATGAATGTGACGGTAACATTGTTGCCACTGATGCTGCGGGTAATGTGTATCTGGCAGGTCTTACTTTCTGCACTACTGGCATGGCATATCACGGGTTTCATAATACTTACGCTGGTAATGGCGATGCCTTCCTTGTAAAATTTGATGCCAACGGCAACCGCTTATGGGCTACTTACTATGGTGGAGCAGATTTTGATTATGCCCAGAGCGTAAGTATTGATGCTGCTGGAAATATATATCTCGCCGGACAAACTAGTAGCAGCGACAGCATCGCCTCCGGAGGCTTTCAGAATACTTTTGAAGGATGGCAGGATGCTTTCCTTGTAAAATTTGATGCCAACGGCAACCGCTTATGGGCTACTTATTATGGCGGCTTCGGCGGTGGAGAAATTATAACTGATGGTAGAAGCGTTAACTGTGATGTTGCTGGAAATGTTTATTTAGGAGGTACAACAAACAGCTTCGATAGCATCGCCTTCGGAGGTTTTTACAATTATTTTTTGGGGGCAAACCAAGATGCCTTCCTTGTTAAATTTGATGCCAACGGCAACCGTCTCTGGGCTACTTACTATGGATCAACTTCTTGGAATGAAGGTAACAGCGTAGCAACCGATGCTAGTGGAAATGTGTACTTAGGAGGTAATACCAATGGTGCTGACAACATCGCCTATCACGGGTTTCAGAATACTTTCGGAGGTGGTGGTTATGCGGATGCCTTTCTTGTAAAATTTAATGCTATCGGCAACCGCCTCTGGGCGACTTACTATGGGGCTTCGGGTAATGAGGAGAACTCAATTATAGGTACCGATGCTGCGGGAAATGTATATCTCGCCGGGCAAACCACCAGCAGCGACAGCATCGCCTCAGGAGGGTTTCAGGATAGTTTAACTTTAGGAAACGGTCCAAATACTCACTCGTTATTTCTGGTAAAGTTTGATTCCAGCGGCCACCGCCTTTGTGCTACTTACTATGACGGAAGTTTTATAGGCAAAGTTCCTAACACAGGTCTTGCTTTGGATAATGCCGGAAATGCCTATCTGGCCTCAACTACAGGGGATACAACCGGCATCGCTTCAGGCGGCTTTCAGAATACTTTGGGTGGTGGAAATTGGGATGCTGACTTAGTAAAATTTACTCCATGCGGCGTTCTTACGCCTGTTGCTAATTTTCAATCAAGCGACACGGCTTTATGTCTCTATGATTGTATTAATTATACTGATCTTAGCACAAATGCCACCTCCTGGCAATGGACATTCACCGGAGGCACTCCTGGGTATAGCACCGTTCAAAATCCCCAAGGTATATGTTATTATGCGTCGGGTATTTATGATTCTAAGCTTATTGTTTCCAACGGTGGCCTCAATGACACGCTTACGGTTATCAATCTTATCAAAGTGTTTCCTACCCCGCCAACACCCGTAATAACACAACATGATGATACGCTCTATTGTACAACTGATTCCTCATATACTTCTTATCAATGGTATGATAGTACAACACTTATTCCGGGCGCTACAGATACCTTCCTCATTGTTAATCATGGTGGTAATTATAATGTGGCTGTAACAAATGAGTTTGGCTGCAAGATTTCGGTGGGTATTACTATCCCAAACAACGTAGGTATTAATGAATTTTCTACTAATAACTATGTTTCACTTTCTCCCAATCCTGTAAGTGATAAGTTAAATATTATTTGTCATGGGTTGAGCAGGAGTAAAGCAGAACTATTTATATATAATGTGTTAGGCGAAAAAATGCTTTCCAACTCACTCTTCCTTGAAGAGGGGGGTGAGGTCTTCAACGTTAGTAATCTCTCCCCTGGAATATATTTTCTTCAATTGAAAACGGGGAGATACATAGATAGGAAAAGATTTGTGAAAGAATAAAAACCTCTTGCGCTTACTCCTATATATATGGGATTGAGGGTGTATAAAGACAAACATTAAAAACTAAAATTAAAATAAAAAATTTCAAACAAATGAAAAAGCAAATACTAACTATCACTCTCGTAGCAACATTTTTAAAAGTATTATTTATTCCGCAAGTCGCATCAGCGCAAAACGCCCGCATCCAGGGTACTTACTACGGGGGAGGCGGAGATGATTTTGGTACTGGCGTAGCAACCGACGCCTTCGGAAATGTGTATATGGCAGGAGTCACCAACAGCCCAAACAACATCGGCTCAGGAGGATTTCAGGATACTTTAGGAGGGCAGTATGATGCATTCTTGGTAAAGTTTGATCCCAGCGGCAATCGCCTCTGGGCAACCTACTACGGTGATGAAGGAAATGAGTATGGTGGCAATGGTACCACGGGTAGCATGGTTGCGACTGATGTTGCGGGTAATGTATATTTGGCAGGATCCACCGATGGATACTCGTTCAATTTGGCTTCTGGAGGCTTTCAGAATAATCGAGGTGGAGGGTACGATGGATTCCTTGTAAAATTTGATGCCAATGGCAATCGCCTGTGGGCTACGTACTATGGAGGTCTATCAGACGAAGAAGTCACTAGCGTAGCCACCGATCCTGCGGGAAATGTGTACCTGGCAGGCTCAACCGTCAGTTCGAATGGTATTGCTTCGGGAGGGTTTGAGGATACTTTATCCTCTGGAACTGTTGGGGCTTTTCTTGTCAAATTTAATACCAATGGCAACCGTCTTTGGGCTACTTATTACGCTGGGACAAGTCAAGAATATGGTTATGGCATTGCCACCGATACCGCAGGTAATGTATATTTAACAGGCGCCGCCTTTGACACCATCGGCATTGCTTCCGGAGGTTTTCAGAATACTTTTGGTGGAGGTCAGGAGGATGCATTCCTTGTTAAATTTGATGCTAATGGCAACCGCCTTTGGGCTACTTACTACGGTGGTGCGGGTAATGAACAAGGTAAGCACGTAGCCACTGATATAGCGGGAAATGTTTTTATGGCAGGATTTACTGGCAGCACTGACAGCATCGCTTTTCAAGGGTTTCAGAATAATTACGCTAATGGTAATAATCCATTCTGGGGATCGGATGCATTCCTTGTAAAATTTGATGCCAATGGAAACCGCCTCTGGGCTACTTACTACGGTGCATCAGGAATTGATGAGGCTGAAAGTATAGCAACCGATGCTACGGGAAATGTTTTTATGGCAGGATCGACCTTTAGCACCGACAGCATCGCCTCGGGAGGATTTCTGAATACTTACACAGCAGAAGATAATATGTGTTTCCTTGTCAAATTTGATGCTAACGGCAACCGCCAATGCGCTACTTATTATTACTTACACCAAACGCACTTTAAAACAATCTTAGACGGCACTGCAGGATGTATTGCTTTGGATAATGCAGGAGATGTGTATCTGGCAGCATATACGAATCTCGATACTGGCGTTGTTACCTTAAACGGCTTTCAGAATACTTTCAATGGTGGTATTTATGATGCTTATCTGGTAAAGTTTTGTCCGTGCAGTAATTGCAATACTATTCCGCCTGTCGCTAATTTTAAATCAAGTGACTCGACATTTTGCACCAGTGAATGTATTAATTATACTGATCTCAGTACGTATGCCACTTCATGGCAATGGAGCTTCCCGGGAGGCACTCCTTCATCAAGTACAACGCAAAATCCTCAGGGGATATGTTATAACACACCGGGGACGTTTAATGCTACTCTTATTGCTTCCAATGGCGGCGGCACGGACACCATTACATTTATCAATCATATCAAAGTACACATTGCGCCGCCCACCCCTGTAATAACCCAACATCAGGATACGCTGTTTTGCACCACAGATCCTTCTTATACATCTTATCAATGGTATGATAGTACAACACTTATTCCGGGCGCTACAGATACTTTCCTCGTTATTACGCACGGCGGCAATTACAATGTGGCTGTATCAAATGAAAATGGCTGCAAGATTTCAGTAGGTATTACTATCGCCCACAACGTAGGAATTAATGAGTTTTCTACTAACAATTATATTTCTCTTTATCCCAATCCGGCCTCTACTCAACTCACTATTCACATTTTATCCTCTCGAATAAGCAGGTCAGCAATCATTTCTATAATGAATTTGCTTGGGCAAGAAGTCTCACCCCCTGCTTCTATACAATGGAAAGGGCAGGATTCTACAATTGATATCAGCAAACTTTCCACAGGAATGTATTTTCTTGAAATGAAAACGGAGAGTGGGATTGTTGTGAAGAGATTTGTGAAGGAATAAAAGCCTCACCCCAGCCCTTCCGCTAAATGGCGGAGAGGGAGAGTTCCTATTGAAAGTTTTGTTTACCAGTCAGTTCATATAAGCTAAATTATTCGTATATTTGAACAATTAAATAAGAGTATTATGCAGATTGAAAGAACCGATAAAGAAGTAATTATACGGCTTCCGGCATTTGTTAACACGGATGATTTGCAGGATATTGTTGATTATGCCCGTTATAAAGAAATCACATCTAAATTTAAAGTTTCACAAAAAGTCGTTGATAAACTTGCCGATAAGATAAATAAAAACTGGTGGGCTAAAAATCGCAAGCGTTTTATTAAGTGAGAATTATTGTTGACACCAATAAAGTTTTTAGCGGTGTACTGAACACGGAAAGCAGGATTGGTAAGATTCTTACTTATTCCAAAAACTATTTTCAGTTTTACACTTGTGATTTCCTGAAAATAGAACTCCTTAATCATCGAAGTAAACTTTTAATGTTGACTAAAAGAACACCCGGTGAACCTGATGAATTAGAACAAATTGTAACGCACAACATTACATTCATTAACGAACGATTACTGCTCAGAAAACATATTTTATTTGCCGAAGATTTAGTGCGGGATATAGATTTGAGTGATACTCCGTTTGTTGCTTTGACAAAGCAATTAAAAGGAAAACTCCGGACGGGTGACAAAGAATTACAAAACGGGCTATTGAAAAAAGGTTTTAAAAACATAGTAACAACTGCTGAACTATCCGAATTGCTTGACAAATTGGAAAGAAAGTAATTGCATATTCCTCTTCCCGCAGACATGTATTTTCTTCAGATGAAATGGGAGAACGGGAGTGTTGTGAAGAGATTTGTAAAGGAATAAAAAACATTTAACCAAAATGTCTTTGCGAACCCCGAAATAATCGGGATAAACTCCGCAGCGGTTTGTGTGATCGGGTGAAGCAATCCCATCCAAATAAAAAAGGCATCCCGATAATTATCGGGATGCCTGCACAAAAAATGTCTTTCTAATTTATTTCAAATAAGCGTGCAGCATTGCGAACATGATACCTGATAAAACACCGATAGTCTCCGGTTGCCGTAGTTTCCCTTGCTTGGCGAAGTTTCGCGGGTTGGCATGTGCGATGGGCAACTTTGCCATTGCCATTAAATGAGTTGTTTTATTTTGTTCTCAATTTTTCAAATCGTCTTCGAGGATGTCGGGAAGTATGAATAATTCTGAGAATTAAAACAACACGTCCTGTGATTTCATAAATTATTGCGAACGGAAATTTTTTAATGTATGCCACTCTGAAATTCTTTTTCTGTTTCGAAAATGAATAAGGGTTCACTGATAAAAAATCAAACAACTCATCAAATGATTCGATAAATTTCTTTGCTGCAAGAGGTGATTGGGATGAATACCATTGAAAAATTTCCCTTATCTCATCTTCAAGTTCATCAGCAAACTTTACTTCAAATTCAGGAGACCTCATTTAGAAGATAAAATATTTTTCCTAATGATCTTCCAAGATTTTAAGTTCTTTATATTCTTTTTTGCTTTTTGTGATCGTTCGTTCACCTCATTCCAATCTTCATCGCTGATGTTTATAGTACCTCGGCCTGCTTTATCATAAACCAACTGCTGAATGTTGGTTAAGAAATCAATGTCATCAATATTTTTTATTGCCTGGTAGATTTTTTTTTGAATTGCAGTTGTTATCATCTCAATAATTTTAAGTGTAAAGATATTGCTTTTGCCTTGTAAAAACAATAGCGCCCCTTTATCCGTTACGCAGGATTTTGTATTATATACCTAAAATGTCATTAAAATAATCCCCATTCCCCCAGATAGGCAAAGTTTCGCGCGTTTGCAAGTGTGTTGGATAATTTCATTCTGTTATTCCGGCAGGGATGTACTTTCTTCATAAGAAATCGGAGAGTCCCGCACAATGCGGGATTGTGAAAAGGTTTGTGAAGGAATAAAAAACACCTGGCCTTGTCTTTGCGAACCCCGAAATAATCGGGATAAACTCCGCAGAGGTTTGTGTGATGGGGTGAAGCAATCCCTGCCAAATAAAAAAGGCAGGTTGTAAAACCCACCTGATTAAAGCAGATTATTTAAGAATGAAATGAGCAATGCCGATAAATGCAGCCAACTGACCAATCCAGAAAATGAATCCCGCACGTGCGGGAAGGTCTGCTTTCAGACTAGCAAGGTCTTCCTTGGTTGCAAAAATTGCCAATGCATCCGCTTTCGTCAAAAGTTTTTCTTTGTCTTCAATGACCATAAGATTTGAAAAAATAGGTTAGAATGCCAGCAATAACCGCCACCTGCCCAATCCAGAAATAAAACATTCTTAATGTTAACCTTGCTTCCGATTGTGCAATCTTTGCGCTAATCTCAGCTATAAGGGTAGCTTTTTTATCCTCGAATTTTTCATTAATATGCCTTTCAGTTTTTAATTCAAACTTTTCTTGTGATTCTCGTAGCTCTGCAACATATTCCTTAGCTTTAGCTTCAGAAAGCTTCAGCTCATGTGTCAGAAACTCAAATAATTTTAATTCAGAAACTATCATAACCTTAATTTTGTCCAAAGATAAATCTTTACTACAAGCAAAACAAAAAAAATGCCTTTTCCCGATGAATCGGGATTATTTCAAATAAGCGTGAAGCATTGCGAACATGATGCCTGATAAAACACCGATAGTGCCAACCCCAAAAATGAACATCCATTTAATTATATCCGCTTTTTGTTTAGCTAAATATTGCTTCGCATCTTTCATGAAGTTTCAAAATATCGTAGGGGCGTTGATTGGCATTTGTTCTGGTTATGCAAAAAATGTTTTCACTACTAAAGAAATAATTCCAGCCAGCACAACACCAAGCATCCATTTAACGACCAGGAACTCCGCCCTTAATTTTTCAATTTCCAGCCTAACGTCAGATACGTCGTTTTTAGTGGCAAGAATATCTTTATTAGCATCAAATTCATTTTTTACTTCTTGCTTAATGCCTTCAACCACAGTTTGAGCTTCCACCTCACCCAGTTTTGCTTTTAATACATTATAAAGTGTTATTTCAGATACTATCATAATAAATATTTTGTCCAAAGATAAATCTTTACGCTATGCAAAGCAAAAAACAAAAAAGCCGCTTGTGAGGGGTATGAATTTCATTATTCAAGCCTTAGGCAATCATTGATATATACTCCTTACAGCATCAGGAATAGCATGTTTATGCTGTTGACAGGCTTTGTCATTTCCTCTACTTTTATCTCAGTTAATTTTTCGTCATTGAGCGAAAAAATGTAAGATATATAAATAATAACCTTAAATTAGATTCAACTACATGAAACAAGGAAACGATGCCTCTTAAAATATTTTGAAGCAATCCTTCGCTTTGTGGTTAGGGATTGCTTCGCGGAGTTTATCCCGATCATTTCGGGGTTCGCAATGACTAATAATGATTATGCAAAATAAACTAATAGACCTTGTCCACGTTCTTAACGAGAAAATGACTATATAGTATTTTCTTCAAATGAAAATGGAGCATGGTGTATCCATTCAGAGGTTCGTGAAAGAATAAGAAACCTGAACATAAGGAATCAGCCGCAGTAGCAGATTTTTTAATCCCGCACATGTGGGACTAATATGTACTTTTGTGATTCAATTCTATACTGCCTTTCACCATCAGAAACAAAGGCAGATATTAAGTTAAACATTTTTTAGTTCAACTTCTAACGATGTCTTCTTTAACCAAATGACATTAAAGAACAGAGCTGTGTCTAAAAGCCTATTGAAAAAAAGTAAACTGATACAAATAAATATATGCGAAATCATAAAATAGCCATCCAGGGCAGTGTAGCATCATACCACGATTTGGCTGCAAAAAAAATATACGGTGAAGATGTTGAAATTGTGGAATGTTCAACATTTAAAGAAACCTGTCAGAGGTTGGTTGATAACGGGGCTGATTATGCTGTGATGGCAATTGAAAATTCAACTGTTGGAAGCATTCTATCCAATTACAGTTTAATCGAACAGTATCATTTAACAATTATTGGAGAGTTATATGTACGAATAGAATTTCATCTTTTAGTAATGCCTGATGTTGAATTAAAGGATGTTAACTATATCCATTCACATCCTATTGCCATTGCTCAATGTCAGGATTTTCTGTTAGCTCATGACCGTATTAGGGTGGTTGAGTCAAATGATACAGCTTGGTGTGCAAGAAAAATTGTTTCAGAAAGATTAAAGGATACGGCTGCAATAGCCAATGAAATTACGGCTAATTATTATGACTTGAATATTATTCAACGCAACATCGAATCCAACAAACAGAATTACACGCGCTTCCTGGTACTTTCAAAAGTGAAGGACGTCGTTGAAAAACCTGACAAAGCTTCAATTAGCTTTCATATAAAACATGAACCAAATGCTTTGGCAAAGACGCTTGACTTGGTTGGCTCGGGTAAAATAAACATCAGTAAAATTCAATCAATTCCAATTGTCGGAAAACCGAATGAGTATATATTTCACCTTGATTTGGAATGGGACAACCACGATAATTATAAAGTTGTTATTGATAAACTAAGATCACAAACCCTTTCACTGAACATATTAGGTGAATATAAAAAAGCAATGATAAGTAACGATAAATTATAATACAATGGCAGAAAAAATAATTATAGAAACGTCGAAGAAAACCCAACTAAATATAACATCGGTTTACGACTGGAGCGGAAAAAATAAAAAGCCGATAATCATAAGTGGTCCTTGCAGCGCTGAAAATGAGTCACAGGTTTTAGCCACTGCACATGCTATTGCCAATATTGATCCATCCATTATTTTCCGTGCAGGTATATGGAAGCCAAGAACGCGTCCCAATTCTTTTGAAGGTGTAGGCATAGAAGGATTGGGGTGGCTACAAAAAGTAAAAGAGGAAACCGGCATGAAGATCACTACCGAAGTTGCCAATGCAAAACATGTGGAAGAGTGTCTTAAACACGGAATTGATATTCTTTGGATTGGAGCGCGTACCACTGTTAGCCCGTTTGCAGTACAGGAAATTGCTGATGTATTAAAAGGAGTTGATATTCCGGTGATGATTAAAAATCCGGTAAACCCCGATCTACAGTTATGGATCGGGGCAATTGAAAGAATCCAGCAGGCAGGCATAAATAAAATTGTTGCCATTCATCGTGGCTTCCACACGTTTAGCAAATCTCCTTTTCGCAATGATCCTAATTGGCAGATTGCAGTTGAACTGAAACTTATGTTCCCAGCGCTTCCTATGATTTGCGATCCCAGCCACATTTGTGGCAGCACGGAATTAATTCCATATATCGCTCAAAAAGCATTGGATATGGAACTGGATGGCTTAATGATAGAAACTCATATACTGCCTGAAATTGCAAAGAGCGATCCTAAGCAACAGCTCACACCCTCACAACTGGAAGAATTGCTTTCAAAGCTTGTTGTTCGCGAACCCATATCCCAAAGTAAGAAATTTATTGATAGCCTCACAGAATTGCGATCAAACATCAATAAGATTGACGATGAAATATTGCACCTCCTGATGACTCGCATGCAGATAGCAAAGGAAATCGGCAAGTATAAAAAGAAAAATAATGTTACCATTTTGCAAGCTGCCAGATGGGAAGAACTGTTGAAGGACAGAATTTCAAGGGGACAAATGATGGGGTTGAATGAAGATACTGTAAAAAAAATTTACCACATTATCCATGAGGAAGCCGTTCGCATACAGACAGAAATAATGAATAGTTGAAAATAAAACAATCTATGCAAAATAAATTAATAGACCTTACTCACCTGCTCAACGAGAAGATCACTGTGTATCCCGACACTGTTGCCCCTAAGTTTGAAACTCTAAATACTATTGATGAACATGGTTTCGCAGAACTTGAAATGACAACAGTTCTTCATGTGGGTACACACATAGATGCTCCATGTCATATATTAAAAAACTCAAAATCGCTCGACCAGTTTCCGGTAGATAAATTTATTGGTAACGCAATCGTAATTCCTTGTCAATACAAAGAAGAAATTAATTTAAAATACCTTCAAACATACAAGGACAAAATAGCTCAAGCTGATTTCATCCTCTTTTTTACCGGCTGGCAATATAAATGGAATACAAAAGAATATTTTGAAGATTGTCCTATACCAACCAAGGAAGCTGCAAAGTGGTTAGCTGCATTCAAGCTCAAAGGGATTGGCTTTGATTCTTTCTCAGTGGACAAAATAATATCGGCAAAAAAAATCACTTCCGAAAACATGCCGAATCATTACATTCTATTAGAAAAGGAGTTCCTGCTAATTGAGAACCTCACTAACTTGGATAAGCTTCCTGACAGCATTTTTTCATTTCAATGTTTACCTTTGAACATTGAAAATGCTGATGGCTCACCGGTGAGAGCGATTGCAACGATCACCGAATAATTTTATTGTAAAACTTATTTGCCTATCTTTGCTCTATGAAACAACAACGTACATCTGGCATTTATACTGGCAAAAAGGAGAAAATAACATTCGATTTGCCAATAGTTACCTATGAGGAAAATGGTTTACAAGTAATCTATTCTCCTTCACTTGATGTTTTCGGTTATGATAAAACACATGCTGAAGCCAGAAAATCTTTCACCCTTACTTTGGAAGAATTTCTTCTTTATACTACTCACAAGAAAACATTGGAAACGGTGTTGAAAAATATGGGCTGGGTGGTAAAGAAAATAAATAATTTTTAAGCAAAACTAAAAAGTATGAGAGCCGTAGAATTTAAAACAAGACTTAAAAACAATACAATTTTAATTCCTGAGAATTTGCAAAAGGAAATAAAATCGTCGAAGACAAAAGACGTTCGTGTCATTGTTTTGATTAACGAAGCGGATAGCTCTGAAGAAAGCGATTTCAAAAATATGGCTAAAGAGCAGTTTCTGAAAGGATATGATGATTCAGACTCTGTTTACGATAAACCATAACCGGCATGGATCATTTGAAGTTTGGCGATATTGTTTTGTTGAAGTTTCCATTTACCGACGGTCATAGCTTTAAGAAACGACCAGCATTAGTTTTATGTGATACCAATGATGGTGATATTATTGTTTGCCGGATAACAAGCAAGCTATATAACAGTACCTATGACATCGAATTGAAGAAGTGGAAGGAATTTGAATTAAAATTGCCATCGGTCATCCGCGTGCATAAGATTGCTACGACTGAAAAACAGCTTGTTGAATCAAAAATCGGAAAAATTGACGGAGCAACGCAAGTTAAAGTGAAACAAATTATTCATAAGCTTCCGAAATAGCAATGATGCTGTGTTGATTTATTACGACCGATTACCTTTCAAACCCATATTGATCCGGTTCCTGAGTTTATCATTAAAAATGGCTTACGCATTTTAGATAAGAACAAAAACTATTTTTTTGAAATATTGGATAAAGGCTGAAGCTATGCCCTCGGCACCTGTCCTTTTTCAATAAAGGCGATGTTCTTTCCGCAAACTGCCATTGCCCACTGCTACTGCCTACTTTTTTCTCCGCGCCCTCCGCGTGTATTCTCTTTGCGCGCTCTGCGTTAAAATTTTCCTTTTGTCCTATTCGTAAATTCGTACAGACTTGTCGTGAGCTAAGTCGAACGATTCGTTATTCGATGGAGTTCACCCTTGAATAGCATGTTTATGCTGTTGACGGGCTTTTTTATTCCCTCCATCTTTGTCTTTTCTTCACTGTGAAAAAAATGAAACAAACGCTCATGAAAAAAATTAACTCTTTATTTAGAACTTCCCTGCTATTATATATAGGAGTTTTGTTAGTGCAAAGTTCTTTTGCACAACAAACGGGTAGTTTCGACCGGACAATAAATTTTAATGGAAACCCTGGTTGGGTTATTTCTTACTATGTGCCGCCCGGGTATGACGCCGCCAAAAAATATGACCTGGTTATTGGTTTGCATGGTCAGGGAGATACGCCTCAGAATTACCGTGATCTGATGCTCAATATTGGAGGATATGCGGGCACTCCCATGTATAATGCCATTCTTATTTGTCCGTATCTTGAAGGTGCGAATACAGATCTCTGGGAACCAGTAGGCGATACGGCGCTGGTAACTAAGAGCATAGCGGATGCAATGTCCGCTTATAATATTGATCCTGAACATATATATTTAAATGGATTTTCTCTTGGCGGAAGAGCGGCGCTTCGTTACGGCTTGTTAAACTACTGGCGCTTCCGCGGGCTTGAACTATGGTCGCCTGCAATTGAATCTATGGACGAAGCCAATAATTTAACTTCATTCAATTATGTATGGCAAAACGGCAAGTATATACCTATAACTATTTCAGTGGGGTCATCGGATGCGTTTGGCATTATTGTTTCAACAGCTTATCAACATTTATCTGATGCCGGTGCGCTTGCCAATCTGCAAATATTTTATGGCTTAGGTCACCTTAATCCACAATATATAAGTTACTACATCAATAGTTTTGAATATATAGATTCTAACGCTACATCGTATGCAATGAATGATGCTGGGATTTCAAATATTGTATCTCCTTTTGAAGAAGTGTGCGGCGCTTCCTTCACTCCTGTGGTTACTATTCAGAATAAGGGCATCAATAACCTGACATCCGCTATAATCAATTACCAAACAGATAATGGAACCGTTAACACATACAATTGGTCAGGTAATCTTATTCAGCTTGAAAAAAATAAAGTGACTTTACCGGCTCAATCTATTTCAGCAGGCACACATACCTTCAAGGCATATACGACTATGCCGAATGGTGTTACAGATACAGTACCTGATAATGATGGCATAACAGAAAGTTTTACTTCCATAACACGGGGAGTAACTTCAATTGCAGAAGGATTTGAAGGCGGTATCTTTCCTGAAAGCGGATGGAGGCAGGCAGGATCAGACTCTGCCTGGAGTTGGCAAAGGTTAGTAGATGGTAATAATAATACTTCCGGTGCATTCGCATATTATCCAACGGGCAAATCAGGCGCTAACGGGCAAAGCGCTTCATGTATCTATTTTGATAATGCTGTGCCGGATAATGTAGGTAAAAATTATTCTGTTCGTACTCCGCAGTTTGATTTCACAAATGTAAATAGTCCAACCTTAACTTATAATTACGCATACTCCCCATTTCGAAACATGTCCGTTATATATGCTGATACCCTTGCAGTATATTACTCAATTGATTGCGGTAATACCTGGAACAACCTTTTAAAAAAGGGCGGACTTGAACTTAGTACTACGGGTACAGGTGTATATGATACTACCGGCGTCATATTTGTTCCAACTTCTGCTCAATGGAAACAAGAAACCATTGATCTTAACCTCAACGGCTTAATTGGTCAACCCGAAGTAATGTTCTCTTTTGAAGACAGGTCTCAGTGGGGAAATCTGCTATACTTAGATAATATTAATATAGCTGCGGTTACCGGCATTGTTAATGAAACCCGGAAAGCCACTATTAATATATACCCGAATCCTAATAACGGACAGTTTACTCTTTCCATCAATGCAAGAGATAATGCAAACTTAAGTATTGAGATAAGTAATATTCTTGGTGAAATGATATATAGTGAAAGGTTGAATGGGTTTTCAGGCGCTTTTACGAGGCAGCTTGACATGAAAGACCATGGTAGCGGAATATATTTTGTGAGCTTCAAAACACCTCAAAGTGAAGTTGTTAAAAAAGTTATTGTCTATTAAAAAATTATTCAATCGAATACTGATGAAAAAAATCTATTCTTTTTATATAGCATCTCTGCTATCAGTTTTGTCAACACAAATTTCTTCCGCTCAACAAACGGGTTCATTTGACCGGACAATAAATTTTGGTGGAAATGCCTCGTGGGCGCTCTCATACCATGTCCCCTCCAATTATAACGCAGCCAATAAGTATAAATTAATTATTGCATTGCATGGTTCAGGAGATACTCCTCAGAACTTCAGGGATTTCCTGTCTTCTGTAGCGGCTTATTCCGGTACAAACATGTATAATGCAATTATTGTTTGTCCTTATGGGGGCGGCGGTACCGCCGCTGATTTTAGTGATTTCTGGACGCAATGCGATACAAGTATTATAACCAGGAGTATGATAGATGCCATGTCCGCTTATAACATTGATCAGAATGATATATACCTAAACGGATTTTCTCTTGGAGGAAGAGCCGCTCTTTGTTATGGGTTGTTAAATTACCGGCGTTTCCGCGGTCTTGAACTATGGACACCTGCAATTCGATCTTTAAATGAAGCTAACAATTTAACTGGGTTCACTTTCGCCTGGCAAAATGGTCAGTATATTCCGATAACTATTTCACTAGGTGGTAATGATCCTAATGGGTATGATCCTATTGTTCCAATCGCGTATCAGCATTTATCCGATGCAGGAGCGCTTGTTAATTTCCAAATTTATTATGGTATGGGTCACGCATCCCCTCACTATGCAAATGATTACATCAGTGAATGGAATTATTTAAATTCAAATGCTACATCTTATGCTGCCAATGATGCAGGGATTTTAAATATTGCATCACCTTTTGAAGAACTGTGCGGCACTTCTTTCACAGCTGTAGTTACCGTTCAGAATAAGGGTGTGAATAATCTTACATCCGCCATCATCAATTATCAAACTGATAATGGAACAATTAATACTTACAATTGGTCGGGTAATCTCATTCAGCTTGCAAGAAGTAAGGTGACTTTACCCGCTCAATCTGTTTCAGCAGGAGCACATACATTCAAAGCATATACTACAATGCCCAACGGCGCTGCCGATACAGTACCATCCAATGACAGCGCAACAGTAAATTTTAATTCCATAACGCATGGTATTACGACTATTGCAGAAGGATTTGAAGGTGCAACGTTTCCTCCAACAGGATGGAGACAGGAAGGAACAGATTCTGCCTGGGATTGGAAAAAAACAATAAAAGTCAACGATCCTGAATTCGAAAATTTACCAACAAGGCCATCTGGCGCAAATGGGCAAAGCGCTTCCAGTATATATTTTGATAATGAAATTCCAAACAACGCAGGCAAAGGCTATTCCATTCGCACTCCGCAGGTTGACTTTACCAATGCAAGCAGCCCTTCTTTAACTTATAATTATGCTTATTCCCCATATTCCGCCACAAGTGGTACTGATACTCTCACTGTATATTATTCAACAGATTGCGG
>PLYJ01000192.1 GCA_003151745.1 Bacteroidota bacterium | reverse complement strand
CAATTTGTTTGTACGTTTGCTTCAGGATTAACCTTAAATCCTGTAAAGCACTTTTAGAAACTACCTCAAAAAGTGTAAGGTTTTTTTAGGAAGGTACAGTTTCATTGTTAGCTACCTATGATTCTATGCTAGTTGATCGTTTTTCGCAGTGATTTAACCTTGATTTCTGTCTATCCGGCTATGTTTCGAGGTCAACTGACCATATTTCACTGTTGCTTTACTGTGTTTTCAGGTTAGCTTGCCATGTTTCACAGATAGCCGATGTTGTTTTATGGTTAGCTGAAGGTATTTTTGGGTTAGTCGGCTTAGTTTTTGATTAATTGTAATATATGCTTAATATATAAATAGAAGCGATTCCTATTTGCTTAACGATGCCAGGTAAGATGATAAGAGAATACTCATTTGCAAATTTGTTTGCTGGGTTAAATAAAATACATTTGTATTACTAAATGAAAGCTATGAGATAAAAAACTAAAGACATACTGAAATAGCATTAGCTAAATTCTTGCACTTTAAACCTGCGAAAAATTTAACACGAACAAGAGTTGAGTTGATGCCTGCGGCAAGCGCGGGCACAACTAACTTGTTCGTAAGGTTCTTAGCGAATTCTAAGGCAAAACCAAATTTTCTTTTTCTTTTTTCTAATTGAAGGTATTAAAGGGAACGAAGGGGGTGCCTCTCTTCACAGTCGCAAAAACCCTGCTGAGTAATTTGTTTTTAATGATATTGAGAGCCGACATTTACTTTTTCCTGCTTCGATTTTTCTATGATAAAATGCAGAAAGTTCTTTATCATATTGGATCGCAGAAGAAACTCCTTGCCCCAGAATTGTTTTTAATTTTCTATTGCCCAGTTTACTAACCCTGGTTTTATTTTTTATGCTTGTACCTGAAGTATGATCAAAAGGAGCTACGCCACAATAGCAGGCAAATTTTCTCCAGTTTTTAAAAGACGAAAATCAATTGGTGTAAACAATGAGGTTTGTGGCAATCACTAAGCCAATGCCCGTAACAGAGGTAACCAAATCAAAAATTCTTTTTACTTCCCGGTTGCCTTTAATTGTACTTTCCATTTCCTGATTTATTTGTTCAATGCTTTTTGTCATCTCACGGGTGTATTTCTTGCTGTCTCTTAAAACAAACAAGTGTGTTTCTTTATCTGTAAAGCCTGAAAGCTCTTTGGCAGCTACTTCTATTGCAACCTTAGCTTTTAAAAGTCGGTACCGATAGGTAAGAAGATTTTTTAGTCTTACTATAATCTGTGAAGGAACTTGCGATAAAAGAATTTCGTCCTTATTTAAATAAGCAAACCGAGCCAACATTTTAGCGTTTGCCTTATCGTTTTTCCCTCTTTTAATGCCAATTGATTTATTAATATGTAATGGTGATTGAATAGTATAATTCAAATGGTTAGCTGAAAGGAAATTGCAAATAGGAAAACCGTACACACCAGTATGCTCCATACAAAACAATACTTCATCTAATACCCCTGAATGATTGTTTTTAATAAAGGATAATACCTGCTCAAAACCAGTTTGATCGTTATCGAATTTCCTATGTATAACTGCTTTTGTT
Source organism: Bacteroidota bacterium (assembly GCA_003151745.1). Classification (GTDB taxonomy): domain Bacteria; phylum Bacteroidota; class Bacteroidia; order AKYH767-A; family 2013-40CM-41-45; genus PALSA-967. The sequence continues at coordinate 12,080 of PLYJ01000192.1, read as the reverse complement.
GCAGGAAATAAAATAGCTACATCAATGGTCTTTTTTGAAATGTCAATGCCGGCAAATGCAGTGAATAACATGACGATTTATCGTTGAAAATACTTAACCCTTTAAAAGGCCTGTTGCCTATAATTCTAATTAGTTCTCTTTCAACATTAAAAAGAACAAAGGACTAATTCGCGATATTGACCTTTAGTCTTTGGACCTCGATAGTTCACCTCTGCTCTTTATTTACTTTGCAATTGCCTAATCAAATCCTTCACTAAAGAACTCTTTTATTGACATATCAAATGCCTTAATTACTTTAAGTAAGCTACTGAATCGCAAGTCTTCTCCCTTCTCATATCTTCCAAATTGCGATCGTGGAATATCATTTTCAAAGGCAAAATATTCATAATTAGTATATCCCTTTTTTATTCTCAGAGATCTAATTCTATTACCCAATTTTGATAAGTCCTTGTCCGGAGACCTTTTAACAGATTGTTGTTTCTTTTTCGATTTCATGCAACAAAAGAAAGCCTCCAATCCCGATTAAGTTACCCTCCTTTTAAAATCCTAAATGTAATACTTTTTATTAAGGGTATTAAATATAATTATGTATGTTTGTATTTAATTAATAACAGCTCTTTAATAATATGGTGCAAATCTAAAGGGACCCGAAGAAGATGCATTAAAAAATCTCAAGAAAGGGCATCGTTACTTGATAGAGGGAAATTACAAAATCATCTATAGAGTAGCGGAGCAAGTCATTTTCATCAATGCCGTTTTTGACGCAAGACAAAACCCAAAAAAGCTCAGACGCATAATCAGGCGACAGCCGACTTGGTCTGTTTCACAAAAAACAATTCTTTAGCTCCTTTATTAATCTCTGTTTTATTGGACAAATGTCCTATTCTGTCCTTTATAAGTGCTTTTTATTACCCAAAAAGATCTTGAAATTCGATTTTTTGATTTCCTCCATTTCAAAGCGAATCAATATACTCTGCCATTTTTTTCCTCTCCGCCATATCCGGCAATTTCCCTGTTCCCGCCTTTACATTATCCGCAGCATGAGCGGGATCGGCAGTAGCAGGAATAACACAGGTTACGGCAGGATGCGAAATGATATACTTTAAAAAATATTCACTCCAACTGGTTATCGTTAATTCTGCAGCCAACGGAGGCAACGGTTTTCCGTTTACTTTGCTGAAAAGCCTTCCTTCTCCGAAAGGGCGATTGATCAGCGTAGCCACTCCAAGGTCGGCAGCGGCTTCCAGCAAACGCTTTTCCGCATGGCGTGAAACCAGAGAATAATTGAACTGAACAAAATCCGGTTTTTCTGAACGCATTATTTTCTCAAGCTCTTCATGACTTGCATCCGTATAATGGGTAATACCTATATAGCGGATCTTTCCTGTTTCTTTCCAGCGGCGCAGTGTTGGCAAATGTGTTTTCCAATCCGTGAGGTTATGAATTTGCATCAGGTCTATCGTCTTCCGTTGCATCTTCTGCATGCTTGCTTCCATTTGGTGAATGCCTTCCTTCAAACCGGTAGTCCAGACCTTTGTGGCATAGAAAAAATCATCTTTCTCTTGCATGACGGAAGTAAGTTCGCCGATCACCTGTTCCGATCGTCCATACATCGGTGAGCTGTCTATCAATCTTCCGCCTGCTGCATGCAAGGTATGAAGCACCGCTTTTAAATCGGGATGAGCAGAACTGTTGGCAACGTCGAATGTTTTCCATGTGCCAAGGCCTATCACAGGAAGTTCTTCTTTGGAGGATGGTATTATGCGTTTAATCATGCGGCAAAATTAAATCCTTTACTCAATTTACCCGTTTTTGGGATATATATTCCGCTTTCTGTAAGATTTCGCCCTATAATGGTCAAACTAACTTCAGATATATAGGTTAAATCACCCCATCTGCCATACCTCAACCATCGATACGGGAATTATGAGCAGAATTAATGAAGTAAAGTCATTTAATAATTTAAAACAAATAAACATAAACAATTAAAAAACAATAGTATGAAAAAATTAGTTACAATTATTGCAGCGGTTATAATCTCTGCAAATGTGTTTGCCCAGGCTCCGGAAAAAATGAGCTACCAGGCTGTTATCCGCAATACGAGTAACACACTTGTTACAACTACAACTGTCGGTATGCGCGTCAGCATTATCCAAGGCACTCTTAACGGCACTGTGGTGTATGTAGAAACTCAAACACCTGTTACAAATGCCAACGGTCTTGCAACTATTGCAATAGGCAATGGCACCGTTATAAGCGGCGACTTTTCCACTATAGATTGGTCAAACGGTCCGTATTTTATAAAAACAGAAACTGATCCTAATGGTGGTATAAGTTATGATATCACAGGAACAAGTCAGTTGATGAGTGTGCCTTATGCATTGTATGCAAAAACTTCAGGCAGTTCAATTCCCGGCCCTGCCGGAGTGACAGGCCCGCAAGGTGAAATAGGTTTCACAGGTCCAACAGGTCCGCAAGGTCCTGGCGGAACAAGAGGCCCGCAGGGTGTTACCGGCTTAACAGGAGCTTCAGGAGTAACCGGTGCACAAGGCCCACAAGGTCCAATTGGTTTAACAGGTGCAACTGGTCCACAAGGCCCACAAGGAATTGCAGGAAATAATGGTAATGACGGAGCAACCGGTCCGCAAGGCCCTATTGGCTTAACAGGCACTCAGGGTTCGCAGGGAATTCAAGGTGATACCGGAGCAACGGGCCCGCAAGGCCTTAAAGGTGATGATGGAGAACGCGGTGCACAGGGTCCCGCAGGAAATGATGGAGCAACTGGTCTGCAAGGCCCTGCAGGAAATGACGGAGCAACAGGCTCTCAAGGTCCTATTGGTTTAACCGGTGCAACCGGTCCGCAAGGTATTAAAGGCGATACCGGTGCTGTGGGTCCTCAAGGTCCTGCTGGAAATGACGGAGCTACCGGTCGCAAGGCCCCGCAGGGAATGACGGAGCAAACAGTGCAACAGGGGCCCAAGGCCCGATTGGTCTGACAGGTGCTACCGGTGCGCAAGGAATTCAGGGAATCCAAGGCCTTAAAGGTGATACAGGAGTTACTGGCCCTCAGGGCCCTGCAGGAAATGACGGCATAAATGGTAATGACGGCGCAACAGGTGCGCAAGGCCCTGCCGGTAATGATGGTGCAACTGGCCCGCAAGGTCCCGCAGGCAATGACGGATTAACAATAAGCGTAAATAATGTTACGCAGGTAAGTGGAAATGTAACCTTATCTCCATCCGATCTTGGCTTAGGTAATCTCGACAATACCGCTGATAGCGCTAAGCCTGTCAGCATTGCAACTCTGGATTCATTAAACCTGAAATCAAATCTTAACTCACCAACGTTTACAGGTACCCCAACAGCTCCCACCCCTACAGCAGGCGACAACACCAACAATATTGCCACTACTGCATTTGTAACAGGAGCCATTTCAACAGCTACGCCTTATGCAGGCAGCAGCACGATAGGATTAATTCAATTGGCAGGTGATTTACAGGGAACAGGATCAACATACGCAGCTCCCATCATATCAGACAATGCAATTACTACTTCCAAGATTTCTAATGCAGCTGTAACCGGAGCGAAAATTGCATCTTCAACTATAACCTTCTCGAACATTGCAAATTTTACTATAAGAGGAAGTAACATTGCATCTTCAACCATTACAGGGTCGAACATTCAATCATCTACTATCACCTTCATAAACATTGCAAATTCAACCATAAGAGGGAACAACATTGCAAATGGTACTATATCAGGAAGCAAAATTGGTTTTGGAACTATCACAGGAAATAATATATCGTCAGGAACTATCAACGGAAGCAACATAAGCTCCTCAGCAAACATTATTGGTACGCAGCTTAGTTCATCTGCAGGCATAGTCGCCACGCAGCTTACTGATTCAACTATAACAGGTCAGCAGGTTACCTCTTCTGTCACTCTTGGCGGCAATCCGTGGACTAACACCCCGGCAGCAGGTGATAGTTCAAATCACATTGCAACCACTGCATTTGTAGCCAACGCTGTTTCAACAGCAACTGCACCTGATGCCACAACTTCAGCAACAGGAAAAATTCAGCTTGCAGGTGACTTAGGCGGAACAGGTTCTACGGCTGCAGCTCCTGTTATTTCTGATAGCGCAATCACCTCCAACAAGATTACTTCCTCCATTGCTCTTGCAGGTACACCCACAGCGCCTACAGGCACACCCGGTGATACCTCCACACAAATTGCAACAAATCAATTTGTTCAAAATGCACTGAACACATCCCACTTAAAATCAGTGGTTCAGAATAATGCTTTAACCATAACAGACGACAGCTACAATAACAAGATTATCACTTCACAATCCGGTTCAATTGCCATTAATAACGGCAACCCCGCAGTTGGTTCCCATTTCCAGATTGTGAATATTGCAAGCAACTCAACGATTGGACTAACTTTCTCTAATACAAATGCCACTTCAACATTGGTTGTTTCAGGCCTTAGCCGTGCCACCTATAATAGCTTTACTATTGCTGCCGACGGAACATGCAATGTAACTGTTGTCTTCAACGTAGATTTAGGCCAGGCTATATATTACCTGAGCGGTGATGTTCTGACAAACTAACAAATTATAAGCTGCTTGTAATTTGCAAGCAAGGTTTCAAAAAAGACCTCCGTTGCGTAAAAGCTTCGGAGGTCTTTTTTTATACACGCTAAATCAGGAACCAGCTGTTTCGTTTACACAACACAAAAAGGGATACGAAAAACATACATTTTCATACCAATAAAATAATGAATGATATGACTAATGAAAATTTCCGTATCAAAAAATGCAGTAGTCACATCAACAAAACTTTTGTTGGTACCAAAAACAACAATTTTGATACGACTTTTAATAAAAGTGATACCAACAAAAGAAAAAGTGGTATCAACAAAACTTTTATTCGTACGAACAATGGAAATATCGGTATCAATAAATGTTTTGTTGGTATGAGCAATTTAAATTGTGGTATGGGAAATTGGTTTGTTGGGATGGAGTTTGGGGTGCTTTGAGGGATTTATTGAAAAATGTCCAATAAGACGGATAAAAAAGTCAATATATTAGTTAAAATTGTCCAATTAAAATAGCAAATTATATCGTATTTTTGTATTAAAAATGATATTTTATTGTATAATCATCATTATTTACAAATATTTTGTCAAATGTTTTGTCATTTAATTTGTCTTTCGTACATTTGTACTAAAATACGAGCTAAATGTCATTGACTGAAAAATACCCGCATCTCAAATTTGCAAAAAACTGGGAGTTAACGCAGGAAATTTTACTGCTTCTTGGTGAATGCGACGGATTGGTAAAAGCCATTTACGGCATGCCCATGTTGCCGGAGTATTTTAATGAGTTGTACAACTTAATGCTCGTGAAAGGCGCTCAGGCCACCACGGCCATTGAAGGAAATACGCTGACCACTGAGGAAATTGAAGAAATAAATGAAGGCAAACCATTACCGCCAAGCAAAAGCTACCAGGAGCAGGAAGTAAAAAATATACTCGAAGCCATGGAGCGTTTGCACAAGGAGATCATTGGAAAAGAAGATGCGCAAATAATAACGCCTGCGTTTATATGCAGGCTGCATGCCCTGGTGGGCAAGAACCTTGGCGAAACTTTTGAGTCTGCGCCGGGCAAATTGCGCGAACGTAACGTTACGGTAGGTAAATACAGTGCTCCTGACTATACGGATGTGGCAGAACTGATGGATGAGTTCTGCAAGTGGCTGCGAAATGAATTTCACTATGAACAGGGGCAGCGCTTTCATGATTTTGTTTTGCAGGCCATCGTCAGCCATGTATATATTGAATTGATACATCCTTTCAGCGATGGCAACGGAAGAACAGGGCGGCTTTTAGAATTTTATATTTTGCTGCGCGGAGGCAACCCAGACATTGCCAGCGACATTCTTTCCAATCATTATAACCTGACCCGTCCGGAATATTATTTCCACCTCGACAAGGCATCTGAAAAAAGATCGCTCACTGATTTTATAAAATATGCATTGACCGGATACCGCGACGGGTTAATAGAAAAGCTGAAGCGGATTCAGCAAAGTGCGCTTAAAGTTACCTGGGAACGTCATATATACGATTCCATAGAGCGGGCTGATATTACCAGCACCACCACACGCAGGCGCAGACGCCACCTGATGCTCGATTTGCCGCTTGATAAATGGCTTACCATAGATGAATTAATATGGGTATCTCAGCGTGTGGCACGTGACTATGCGCAAGTAAACCTACGCACCGTTCAGCGCGATGTGGAAGATTTATTGGCTTTAAAACTATTAGAAAAAGATAATGACAAAAAATACAGGGCAAACCTTGGAATAGTATCGCAGTATATGGCGATGAAGAAGGGGGATGGGCAGGTGAGTTAATTTGTAGTAATAAGTAACGACGTAGCTCAACAACGCGATTGCTTGTGATAGCAATCTACGCCTATCGAGAGGTGAAAATGGAAATTCGCTAGGCTGAAATTACTAACTAAAAATCATGCTACTGCTCATAAACGAACTAAAGTTTAGAAAGTTCAGAATTTACATGAAATGCTTCATCAAACAGGTTTGTTTCCCATGTGGCGTTGGTATTATTCATATCAATTCTGCATCTGATAATTCCTTTGTGAAATTTCTCTTCACGTAATTTATGCTTAAATCGTCGAAGAATTTTCTCAGTCCTTTTATCTCTTTTTTTGGGTCTGCCATTTATAATGGCGGAAGTCATATATACCTTATCAGAATGGCCACAAAATATTTTAAGCATTTTAACGTCAGGAAGTTTTGTGCTTTTGTTCCAAGGAGTCAATTTCGAAACTGGTTTCTTTTCAAGCATTTCTAACCAAATTCTTTCATGATATCCATTCTTTGAACCATGGTGAGATACTTTAAAAAGAGTTGCCTTTTTTCCAGACACTAGGTTCATCCTATTATTTAGAATGCTTAACCATCCTTCCCTTTCATCAGAAGAAACTTCTAAATCAGTTCCAAGCAAAGCCCTATGGTCACCAAGTTTTAAAAACAATACTACGGACTTTGAGTTAGGTGTCTTGATGACAATTTTTTTAGTCGGTGTGCCAAATTCGGTTATAAGGGAAGATATTTCCTTATCATATTCTGAAATTGTAAAGTCTGAGGGAGAAAGAGAATAAACACTACTCAAGGTATTTTCACAAAGTAGTCTGTTCGGAGTAGCTTCCATAATAGAGCTATTTCGATTTCTTACAATATCAATGCATTTGTTGAATTCTGTAGTAGAAGAAATAGAAGCTTCGCCTGTAATTTTTTTATGATCTAAACCAACAAGAAAAAGAAATTTTTTTCGATCGTTGGGCGTTGCCATTGCAAGCTGAGCGCTATTACATTCTTTAAATAACTCCGATAATCCCAGAATATGATCATCATGCCAATGTGTACAAACAAGTAACTTTACATTACTCGAAACATTAACACCAATTTCTTTTAAATATTCTAATGGTAAAGATTTGTGTGTGTTTGGGTTTTGGCATGAATCAACGACAATCCACTCTTGATTACCTAAATGTATTCCGCAGCTTTCTCCATAACCACCTCCAGTTCCGATTAAAGTGATTTCTGCGATATTATCCTTAGGAAGATCATATAGGTCCATTTTGATTTATTCCCATTTCAAGTTTTTGGATAAGTAATCGGCCCTATCAGCTGTGCTATCTATTTCTGCAACACTCCAATTCGGAACTCTCTTAAATCTTATTAAGGATTGATTATAAACTTGGCTATTTCGAACTTCTTGACCTACACTCCAGTAAAAAACTGCGCCAATTGTTAATAATTTTCTATCTTCTAACGAAACATCATCAAAACTAAAATCTCCAGTTTCATATGTACCTGGCTTATTTACATCGTAAAGTTTGGCTGTAAATTCACGATCTTTAATTTCTTCAACGTAACCAACCCATTTTTGAGTTTTAGAAAAATAATTTTGAAAATCTAAATTAATTTTTTCTGAAAAGTTAGGCAGAAAAAATTCTGAAATGGAACTATAATTGTCTTTATCATTACTTCTCTCCATATTGTCTTCCTCTATTAGACTTCCGTTTCCAGTTTTTGGAATATTGATCTCTGTATTTACAGCGTCAAGGATATAATTATTTTCTTTTTTTAAAATACCTTTTTGTTCAGTAATGAATGATCTGTCTAAAATCCAGTTACTGTCTAAAAATGTTTGATCGTCTTCTACAAACTGACTATTTTCCATATTTCTTCAGTTATTTCGTTTGCTCTATTATTTGAATTAATCCAATTATCTTTCAAACTGGTTATCATTTCTAAATTTCTACCTTTCTCTTCTGTTTTTATTGTAAAATGATCGTTAATATTTATGGCAACACCATAAGATGTAGTTAATTTTTGTTCACTATGACAAGCGTTGCGATAGGAAAACTTTCGTGCAAAAAATAAAATTAGGTTGACGCGCATGCGCACGTGCGGGAGAGAAAAACTCGATTTCCATCTCACGTCTCAAATCTCAAATCTGATTATGGCATCATTCGACATAGTAAGTAAGGTGGACATTCAAAAATTAGATAATGCCATCAACGTGGCAAGCAGGGAGATTGCTACTCGTTACGATTTTCACGATTCTAAAACAACTGTTGAGCTTGATAAGAAAACATTGATGCTGCACATTGTTACCGAGAACGACATGCGCCTGAAAAGCGTGGAAGCCATCATCATCGGGCGAATGGTGAAGCAGGGTGTTGATTCTAATTGCCTTGACTTCGGCAAAGAACTTTATGCTTCCGGCAACATGGTGAAGAAGGACATTAAGGTAAAGCAGGGCATTGACAAAGAGAATGCACGCAAGATTGTGAAACTGATAAAAGAAACCGGCACTAAAAGTGCAAGCCAGCATCATGGATGAACAGGTGCGCGTGACGGGGAAAAAGATTGACGACCTGCAGCAGGTACAGACAGTTTTAGATAAAGCCAAGATCGAGGTTCCGATTCAGTACGAAAACTACCGTTGAATTTTAGTTCAACGTTCTATATTAATCAGTTCAGCGTTAATGAACGGCCGATAACTTTGAACTTTGAACGGAATAACTTTGAACAGATTCTAATGCCGCTTTTACAAAACGCACGAAAAGAGGATGCGGATTTTCAGGAGTGCTTTTATATTCCGGATGGTATTGAACACCGAGAAACCACGGATGATCTTTCAACTCAATGATCTCAACGAGATTATTGTCAGGGTTGATGCCTGATGCAATCATTCCCGCATCTTCGAACTTTTGAAAATATTTATTGTTGAACTCATAACGATGACGATGACGTTCTGCAATTTTACTCTTGCCATAAGCCTGCAAAGCCTTCGTGCCCTTCGTTATTGCACAGGCATATTCACCAAGCCGCATCGTGCCGCCCTTTGCAGTCACCTTTTTCTGCTCGTCCATCAGGTCAATAACAGGGTGTTTGGTTTCGGAATCAATCTCCGTGCTGTGCGCATCAGCCCATCCCAAAACATTTCTTGCAAACTCAATCACGGCGCATTGCATGCCAAGGCAGATGCCGAAGAATGGAATATTATTTTCCCGTGCATATCGAATGGCAATAATTTTTCCGTCAATGCCCCTGCCTCCAAAGCCGGGAGCAACAACAATTCCGTTAAGCCCTGAAATCTTTGAAGCAACATTTGCCTCATCCAGTCTTTCGGAGTGTATCCATTCCAGCTTTACGCGACACTCATTGGCAACGCCTGCATGAATAAATGCTTCTGCAATGCTTTTGTAAGCATCCTTCAGCTCCACATATTTTCCGATCAAACCAATACGAACTTCATTGAGCGGATTTTTCAGCTTGCCTAAAAATTCTTTCCATTGTTCCAGTTCCGGCTCATGCTTCAACGGCAGGCGCAGCTTAGAGAGGACTACTTTATCCAATTGCTCTTTCAGCATCAGCAACGGTACATCGTAAATGGTTTCTGCATCGATGCTCTCGATAACAGAGTTTACGTTTACATTGCAGAAAAGCGCAATCTTTCTCCGTATGTCTGCACTGATAGCATGTTCGGTACGGCAAACAAGAATGTCGGGCTGCACACCTGATTCCAGCAATGCTTTCACAGAGTGTTGTGTGGGCTTTGTTTTCAGCTCACCTGTGGTAGCGAGAAAAGGAAGAAGCGTTAAGTGAATAACCAATGCGCTGTGACCAAGCTCCCATTTCATCTGACGAACGGACTCTATATAAGGTAGTGATTCGATGTCGCCAACGGTTCCGCCAATTTCTGTTATCACAATTTCAAAATCGCCGGTTTCACCCAGCAGTTGCACCCTTCTTTTAATTTCATCTGTGATGTGCGGAATTACCTGCACCGTCTTTCCGAGGTAAGCGCCTTCGCGCTCTTTAATAATTACAGATTGATATATACGTCCTGTGGTTACGTTGTTGGCTTGCGAAGTAGGAACATTTAAAAAACGCTCGTAATGACCAAGGTCAAGATCGGTTTCTGCGCCGTCATTTGTAACATAGCATTCGCCATGCTCATACGGATTCAACGTGCCAGGATCAATGTTGATGTACGGATCAAGTTTTTGAATAGTAACAGAATAGCCACGCGCCTGCAGCAGCTTTGCAAGCGATGCAGAGATAATGCCTTTGCCAAGCGATGATGTAACGCCGCCCGTAACGAATATATATTTTGTATTGCTCACCGTGATTGGAATTAAGTATCAGAATTTGTGAAAAAGTGTTCCGCAATTCTGCGGAATCTATCATCACGGGATACAAACATACTGCAAAGTTTTGAATCAGGCAAGAACTTGCAAAAGATTGGTGCAAACCAATTGTCGTATTTCAAATTCTCAGAAGCCTCATCCCCCTCCCCTTCTCCCCTCCGGGAGAAGGGGTGTCCACGAAATACAGATCAGTGCTTCCCCTTCCCCCAGAGAAGAAGAGTTGGGGATGAGGTCTTTAAATAGCGACAATTTGATTTGTACCCGAAAGATTAGAGTTTAAAGCCCGTCAGTAAGCAACAATTAATTTTTAACCCAAATTAATCAGCATCTTTGTATAGTTATTAAAACATAGCTCCATGATTTCAATCCGCCATGCAACGATAGAGGACAATGCGTCAATGATGGGAATTTATAATGAAGCCATTTTGAACGCGACTGCCACTTTTGATACTGAACTCCGAAACTCTGATAAGCAGCTTGAATGGTGGAATAAGCATAAACAAAATCACCCGGTATTGGTGGCAGAAGAGGGCGGGAGGATTGTTGGCTGGGCTTCTCTTTCTCCATGGAGCGACCGGTGTGCTTATGATACTACGGTGGAAGTATCTGTTTATATTCATCAGGATTTCAGAGGACAGGGAATCGGTTCCAAGCTGCTTCAGTTAATCACCATCGAAGGAAAGGAATGCGGAAATCACACCGTTCTGTCGCGCATCACGCAAGGTAATGAGTCAAGCATTCACATTCATGAAAAGGAAGGCTATAAAAGCATCGGCGTAATGAAAGAAGTAGGATTCAAGTTTGGAAAATTTCTGGATGTACACATGATGCAGATTGTTTATTGACTATTTTTCACTCCTTAATTTATCAACTTAATAGAAAATGAAACAAATCATATTTCCTGCGTCGCTTATTATGAATGCCGCACTGTTTTTATATTTTCTTGCCCACCTGCCGCAGTCATCAGGCGTTGGCGGTGCAGGTGTGTCGGGGATGGCAATTATTCCTAAAGAAGCAGGTCAGAGTTACGTGAATGGCTATACTATAGGATGCAACACAGAAGCGGAAGTGAAAGGAGGCATTCTCACAAAAGATATGTTTGATGATTTTTTCGCAAACAAAGACTGCAATGCCATCTCTTACTATATCTGCCGTGACACGACAGGCAAAATCCTTCCCCGCAAGGAATTGTTCATTCTTCTTCATGCATCCAACATAGACAACAATGGGAAGATAGTTCCTGTACGCGGCACTACCGTATATATTCCTGCCAATTGGTGCGCCACAGGTTGCGGGCTTTATTGAGTAACTGTCTCGTCCTGAAAAAAGT
>PLYJ01000058.1 GCA_003151745.1 Bacteroidota bacterium | reverse complement strand
AATTTTGGGGAGCATTACAGTTTTATTCTATACAAACCCAAAGACAAATGGCAGCTTCAGGACTTTTCATTTGATGAGAATTTAGAGGAAGTCCTGGAGCAGGGTGCAAAATCTCATTGGTTGAAAGAAAATAATTGATGAAAGATTATATAAATTCAGCGCGTTAAATAATCTTGCATTATTTATATTACACGAATGAAGGAAATCAAAAAATATTTGATTGTACTTGCAGTCGCGGGCAACATACTTTTTATGCTGTGGAGTACGTATAATGGCGTTAAGGAAAGGTTTCAGGGCACATTATTGGAAAAAGTTTCTTACATAGGATTAATGGGGCTTTTGATAATTAACACCTTTCTCCTTCTTAACAGAAGAAAAGAGAACAGTTGAGGTTGTAAGGTTTTTAAGAGGCACTTCTCTTTCTCAGTTGCTAACAGTAAGTTGTGGAATACAAAAAAAGTCTTGCATTTTCTATCCTTCTTTATTATTTAACATTGCATAAATTTATAAAAAGCAAAATCATGAAAAAGATAGTAATGTACGTTTTCTCTATTGCCTTACTTGCCGGTTGTGAATACCACAAGGAAGATCTTGCGCGCGATGCCAAGACGAAGGATTCGCTTATGGCAATTCTCAATGCCAAGGATACCGTCATCAATGACTTTCTCGGGTCGTTCAACGAAATTGAAAACAACCTGATTGCGGTTACTCAAAAGCAAAATATGGTGAGCGCTGATGCTTCAGGCGGAGGTGAGTTGAAGAAGCCAACGAAGGAGCGCATCAACGAGCAAATTAATGCTATCAACGAGTTGATGGATAAGAATAAAAAGAAAATAGCCGAGCTTACTAAGAAGCTTAAAAATTCCAATGGTAAGGCAGCTGAACTGGAGAAGATGATTGCCACGTTAAACGACCAGATTGCGCAAAAGGACAAAGAGCTGGAAGGGCTTAACCAGCAGATTGCTTCGCTTAATACAACGGTTGAGAAGCTTCATACCAATGTGAATGACCTAACCGCACAAAATACCACAAAGGATAAAACCATTCAGGATCAAACCGTGTCAATACATACGGCGTACTATACTGTGGGCAATTCTAAACAATTGAGAGATCAGAAAGTGGTAAACAAAGAAGGTGGATTTCTTGGCATTGGCAAGCAACCCATATTGAGATCTGATTTTAATGCCGATGCGTTTAAAATGATTGATATTACACAGACCACCACTATTCCGGTGAACAGCAAAGATGCGAAGATGATCACCACACACCCTGCCGACTCCTATAAAATGGACAAAGAAAAGGATAAAATAACGAACATCGTTATCACCAATCCTGATAAGTTCTGGAAGGCAAGTAAGTATTTGGTGGTGCAGACGAATTAATAAGACGATATATAAGTAATAAAAAAGCGATCCCGCAATAGTGCGGGATCGCTTTTTTATTAGAGAGGAACTTGAACGTTCTTTAAAAATCTTTTACTAAAGGACAATATCTCTGTTAAATATACGTTAAAGCATAAATCAAAACATTTATGCTATGCAAAACATCGAATACATTAGTCATTCCTGTATCTTAGTAGATACGGGTGACACAAAAATTGTAATGGATCCCTGGTTCAATGGTTCTGCTTATTGCAATCAGTGGCACCTCTTCCCAAAAGCTGTTAGTGAAGATTCTCTGAAGGACGTAGATATTATCATGGTGTCGCACGGACACGAAGATCATTTGCACTTTAATTCATTGAGCCGGCTGCCTAAAACAGCGCACGTCTTTTTTCCTTACTTGTGGATCAGCGGCATCAGGGACTATTTCAAAAAGATTGGTTTTACAAAAATTACAGAAGCGGTTAGCTATAAAAAGTATGAGGTTTCGCCGACAACAAGCATTACTTTTCTTACGACCTCTATGGACACCGCTTTTGTCATTGAATGTAACGGCAAAGTGTTAGTTAATTTAAATGACTCGCTAAATTCCTTACATGAAAATATTGTTAATCTATTCGTCAAAAAAATAAATCACCATTGGAAGAAAATTGATTATTTGTTTCTTGGCTTAGGCGGCGCAGGCTATTTCCCTAACACAGTTCACTTTAAGGGGAAGGATGATTTGGAGATGGGGAAGCTTCGGGAGCAATTGCTCGTGAGTAATTTTTGTAAGCTTGTGCAGGGACTTCAACCAGTATCGGTATTTCCTTTCACACCCGGTTTTGTTTTATTAAATAAAGATAAGCAGTGGATAAATGAAACAAAATTCCCAAGGGAATTATTAATGAAATACTATAAAGAGAATTTTAATGACAATCCTTCTTTTGACATTAAGATAATGTATCCCGGAGATGTGGTGCAAAATGGTATTTTAAATAAAATCTCACCGTATCATAAACAGGTTAAAGATTATTCGCTGAATCATTTAATAAATGATGTTTATGCGAAGGAAATAGAAGAAGTTAACAAGGAGGAATGGAGTGATGAACGGGAAGCAGTTGCTATTCTCGCTAAGCTGAAGGCGAATATCCCGCAAATTGCAAAAGTCTTCACCCCTGAAATTCTTGAAACAATTAACTATAGCGTTTGCCTCACTGACATTAAGAAAAACAATTATTTTAATATTGAATTCAATGGCGGAAAATTTAATATATATAGGGGTGATTCTGTTTTAGCTGATAAGAAATTAGTGATCAGGACAAAATGCAAATTTCTAAATCACTCGCTTGATAACAGGTGGGGAGGGGATGTGTTTATTGGCGGCTATGCCTGCGACATTGATATTATTGATGAAACGGCGATTGAGCAAAATCTTGATATTGCCTGTGTCAGGTTGCTAATGAGGTATCCTGTTGCATCTAAAATAATGAAGCAGGAACCCATGAGAGCCTTAAAATATCTTACTACCAATCCAATCCTTGCCAGGCTATCTCTTAAGCAAAGGTTATTTGCACCAAAGATTTTAAACAAGATTCCATATAACGAGAGAAATCACTGGCTTAATAAAACAAAATGCGAAACATGCCAGGCATGTGATTTACCGCTTTTAAGCTATGACTTTGGAGAACAGCTTGCATAAGGCTGCATAAACTATTCCCGAATATTGAAACTCCCTGTATTAATATTTCGGAGTTATACCCATATTATAAAAGATAAAAGAATAGATGTCTGTCTGCTCATCTATTACTTTGCTGATAGGCTTTCCTGCGCCATGTCCTGCTTTCACGTCAATGCGTATCAGCGTTGGCGCTGTGCCTTTTTGATGCTCCTGCAAGGTGGAAATAAATTTAAATGAATGAGCAGGCACTACGCGGTCATCATGATCGGCTGTGGTGACAAGCGTGGCAGGATAGCTCACATCTTTAATGTTATGAATAGGGGAGTAGGAATAGAGGTTCTTAAAATACTTGCTGCTGTCACTCGACCCATATTCAACCACCCATCCCCATCCCACAGTGAACTTATGAAAGCGCAGCATATCCATTACGCCTACCTGTGGAATGCACACCTTATATAGATCAGGCCGTTGTGTTTCGCAGGCTCCTATTAACAAACCGCCGTTAGAGCCACCTTGTATGGCAAGATAATCTTTAGATGTATATTTTTCTTTAATCAGGTATTCAGCCGCCGCAATGAAATCATCGAATACATTTTGCTTTTTTAATAACATACCTGCTTTATGCCATTTCTCACCGTATTCACCACCACCACGAAGGTTCGCAACAGCAAAGATTCCACCATTCTCCAACAGCATAATGCGAGAGGCACTGAAAGCAGGGGTGATGTTGATATTGAATCCGCCATAAGCATAAAGCAACGTCGGGTTCTTTCCGTTCTTCGGCAATCCTTTCTTATGAACGATAAACATTGGAACTTTTGTTCCGTCCTTGCTTGGATAAAACACTTGTTCTATTTCATAATCATCAGGAGTAAATTTCACAGTTGGTTTTTGCCACACGACAGATTGCCCTGTTGCTATATCATACTTGAAGATAGCAGGCGGATAGTTGAAAGAAGTATATGTATAGAAAATAATTTTATCATCCCAGTTGCCGCCAAAGCCGCTTGCTGTGCCAAGGCCGGGCAACTTGATTTCATGCTCCTTCTTTCCCGTTATATCATACTGATAAGCATGAGTGGCAACATCTTTCAGGTATTCGGCATAAAGCTTGCCTCCGCCTGTTGATGCGCTGCTCAGCAGTTCAGGCTGTTCTGCAATAATTGTTTTCCAGTTTTCTTTGGCAGGTTTTTTAGGATCAACCTGCACCACCCGTTGATTGGGTGCATCATCATCGGTCTGCACAAGCAGCATGCCGCCGTTGTTGTTAATCACGGAATAGTTATGCGTAAATCCTGCAAACAGCAAATGAAATTCTTTGTCGCCTGTGATCAGGTCTTTGTATTGTATTTCTGTTCCATAGGTACCTTCTTCAGCGTTTAGAATGAGAAAGCGCTCATCTTCCGTTGTCTGTGCTCCATAATAGCGGAGGGGCTTCGTTTTATCTTCGTATGTAAGCTCATCCTTTTCCTGCGCATCGCCCAAATGATGGTAATATACTTTGTGAAATTCATTCTTATTGGAAAACTCTTTTCCTTGCTGGGGTGCGTCATAACGGCTGTAATAGAATCCATCGCCTTTCCAGGCTGCTCCGCTAAACTTAACCCACTTGAGAGTGTCTTTTAATTGTTCGTGCTTTTGGATGTCCATTACAAATATAGTCTGCCAGTCGCTTCCTGACTGATTGATAGCATAAGCAATATATTTCTTGTTTTTTGAAAAGCCCATCAATGTGACAGCGGCTGTTCCGTCACTGCTCATCTTATTCGGATCAATAAACACTTCAGGCTTGCCTTCAAGCCCTTTCTGGTAATAGATTACACTTTGATTCTGCAAGCCATCATTCTTACTAAAGAAATAATACTCGCCTGCGCGAAAAGGCGAACCATATTTAGGATAATTAATAATCTCTGTCAACCGTTGCTTGATCTTGTCTCGGAAAGGTATCTTGCTCAGGTAATCAAAAGTGACCTTGTCTTCTTCCTGCACCCATTGCTTTACATCGGCCGCAGTATCATTTTCAAGCCAACGGTAAGGATCGGTAACCTTGGTTCCGAAATAATCATCCACCTGGTTAGTCTTTTTGATGGAAGGATACCTGATGCTTTGTGCAAAAAGAAAGGAATGAGTTAAAAGGAAAGAGCAAACAAGAATGGCGTAATTAATTTTTCGCATGTTATTAAGTTTTAGCTATTTAGAAATAAGAAGCAGCGCAAAGGAAATAAATCTTTAGTGATTAAAAAACTTTCTTTCCTGCTAAAATACAACAGTTAACAAAACGCTAATGAATAACGTGCGGATTATTAATGAAGTTTTTAAAAAGGGGGAGTAAAGAGCTGTTCTCTTTCCCCTACCAACAATGTATATAGAAAGCACGTCACTTTCAACCGCAATCANNTAAAAATTTCATTTAATAATAATGTGTGTGCCTCGAATGGCAAATATAGTTCTTTTAAATAGAACATTCCAAAGAGTGAAAGTCTCTTATGCGCCTCTTAAGTTGAGGAAGCATTAGCAAGTCGCAAGGTGGTTTGGAGTGATTCAAGCACTGAAGTAAGCGAGACTGCAAAGGTCGGTACTGACGTACAGAAACTGTATAAAGAGGCATGGTTGAACGGATGAGATGGCACAACACATCGAAGTCCAAAGATTACAACAGTTCAGCTATGTAGATGCAGCAGGGATTGACCGAAGGATATTTGTCTTACCGGGGGAGATCTGTTGATAGTTTGGCTAAGACTGGCGCGACAGTCAAAGCAACAATTTCCGAAAGCAATAGGAAGTTTCAGCAGAAGTCAGCAGAGGTCATAGTAGTTGGTGGCAACGAGCCGATGGAGGAATCGGAAGGTCTCACAAGCCAGCGAAGGACTGAATGTTAAGTCGTTTCCAATTCAATAAGGAGCTTTATTCCGAATATAAGGAATAGCAGCCTTGTTTTAAACGAAACAAAATGCAATTGGTGAAAAGAGCGATTGCGTTTATGCTTAACAAACCGCCGTGTACGCGACCC
>PLYJ01000116.1 GCA_003151745.1 Bacteroidota bacterium | reverse complement strand
TTATATTAGCGATTAGTATTACTTTATTTGTCACGTCTTTGCCGGATTTGTTATACATGTGAAAGACGACATTTTCCTTCGGATCTCTTATTTCTATGTTTATAATATTGCCTGTCTGATCCGGATAAATAACAACTTTATCGCTGGCATTTTAAAAACCGGCTTTGGTTTGCGCCATCAGGGCTGCATTTACCAGTATCAAACCAATAATGACGAGAAATGTTTTCATATATTTTAAGATATATCTTTTGTAACCGTTAAACAGCAGACCAATGGCTGACATGCGCAAGCTGGCATTTTTTCCGGAATTTCCAAAAGATATTTAATTAGTTAATTTAAGCGAATAAAAGCCGCTTTTTGTCGGAGTTGTAATAATTGGTCCCCGCTGAGGTTTTATAAACCTGTCGCTCCGTTTGTCATAGTTTAGCGTGATGGCTTTTTGAGATGGCTAAGTCGTTATTACTATTAAATAAAGACCTTGCGTAAAGTTTACTTTATTTATATTAGTAAAACCAAAAAAAGTGTATAGTTATTCCAGTAAAGGACACTGCTGTAACTAATACGTCTCCTTTTTCCGCTTTTTTCGGTCATGGGTCAAATCCGTTGGATGCCTGCCACAAAGACACTACGGCTCAAAGAAACACGAAGAATTCTTAGTGAAACTTAGTGTCTTTGTGGCACTGAACTAATGTTGCCAACGGTTTTGACCCATTACCCTTTTTTCCTCCTTTTCCCACTCTTAAAACTTGATGCAGGACATAGCATGGCTGTATCTTTGCCCTCATAAATAAACATCCGATCTCACTCCCTTCTCTTTTGGAGAGGGTGAGACCTAAAAGAGCGGCGGCAGCTCATTAAACTCTGCCAACAAAAAAATGAGTAAACCAATTATTGCAATCAAAACAAATGTAAGAAACTATGCTGCCCTTGTCAACCTTGGCAACCGCGTGGCAGGCAGCCTTACGGGCAAATTGAATTTTTCAAGGCCATTGCCTACCATCCTGGCGATGCAAACGGCTGTTACCAATGTTGTAAGTGCCATTGCTGTGTGGGGGCCAAAGGCAACTGTGGTTCGCACGCAACGCTTGTGGATTTGCGCACGAAAGCATTAATCCTTTCGCAAACGCTTAAATCACTTGCCCAGTATGTGCAGAACACCGCACAAACCACTGCCGGAAGCGATTATACACTGATGGCGTCCATCATCGTTACCAGTGGCTTTCAGCTTGCCAATGCGAGAACGCCGCAAGGCATTTACAGATGGTGCAGGGCTTTCACAACTTCGTTAGCCGCAAGCTTAATCCCAACCAGGTGAAGCTGAAATGGAAAAAGCCACTTAACACCACTTCTGCCGGCAATGTGAAAAGCTACAACATTATGAAGGGTGCTATTTCTGTATTCTCAGCCGCTATGCAGATTGCCACCACTACCATGACCTCGTTTGTTGACACCAATGATGGAGCAGCGCTTGTAACCTGGTTCTATTGGGTGGTGCCTGTAAACACTGTCGGAGATGGCGTGGTGAGCGATGTGGTGAGTGTGATTGTACCTAACGCTTAACAGTCATTGCCAGGAACGAAGCAATCCCTGACTTCATGGCCGGGGATTGCTTCAATCATTGTCGGGTTTTTAAAATAATAATTTGGTGTTTTGAGTTTGCTTTTACTTAAAAACCGATTAAAATTGGAAACTCTATCTAACATAAAAAAAGTCTCTTTCAAGGAGGCTGCTCTTTAATTTACAGATCAATGCAGTTTTGATATATAAGCATTCAAATCATCTATAGATGATGAAAATTGAAAAGCATCATTTACTTTGTAGTAATTGTTTACATCATAGGTATGACCATACGCGCACTTTGCAAAATCAAGTTTTGAATTTTCAAAAGAAAAGAGTCCCATCGTTTCTTTAACCTCAGCGCTGGTGAGACAATTGTTATTTAATACCTGTTTGGCTATTGCCAGCTTATTTTCCTCAAATGGTTTGGATGAAACAGATGATTTGAAAGAATCAAAATCTATCCGTCCCATAGGTGAAGGGCAACCGACTGTTCCACTGTAACCCTCCACATAAGTAATCCTTGAAGGAGGAGGAGTTCCGTAGTCAGAATTAACAATCGTTGTTGAACGGGTAGTGGTGGTTGTGGAATTAGCTGTTCCTGAGTTGACATCCATGCCGGAAACATTCATATCATACCTTGGTCATTCGTGTTTACACCCATATTTAAATTCACATTGCCTGTGCCGTTTTGCAAAGGAGTGCTCGTTGTAGTAGTTTGAACAGTGGTAGTTGTTGTTTCTACCGGCGGGGTTCCGATGAATAAATAACAACCGATTGTGTAGAGGGCGTTGGGGGTGCTTGTGCAACCTCTACCTGGCTTACATAACGAACAACATAATTGCCCTTATTATTTTTTTTAATGTTCCAGGTAACTTCAAAACCCTGATTAAGGAAAAAGAGGTTGAAATCAACAGGTGGGAGATCTTGATTTTCAAAAAGTATTCTTGCCTTGTAATTGGGAGCATTTAACCCTGTTAATTTTACGTTTGTTTGTGCACTTGTATTTTGAATAACTCCGTTTAAAACTACCTGGAATCGTTCTCCATTTTCAGTAAACAAAATGGCATTGGATTGCTGAGCTTTTAGTTCAGCTATTGCAATAAAAAATAATAACAGTGCAAGTAGTTTGGTTTTCATAAGATGAAAGATTTATATTTTGAGTTTGTCAGGGTTTAATCAGCGGCAATCCAATACTGATCTAAGACGCAAATGTAAAAAAGAATATAAATAAGAAAAGAATATTTTAAAAAAAACGCTTTCTCCTTCATTCAGATCAAAATCAAACGAGAAGCAATCATTGCATCAGCAAGGTTCTCTGCACTATTGAAACAACCTCCGGTAAAAATTACTTTACCTTATTGAAATTAAGGCATTGTTAAGTTAGTATAGGTATGTTAAACTTTTTCATGGTTTAATCTAGGCGAATATGGTTTTTGGTAATTAATTTCATCATTCAAATTCTGAAATCGGCAATCACCTATATTAAGTTACCAATGCCAAAATTAACAGTAAGCACCGGGCAAAATGCATGATTCACTAATTCTTCTGAAATGCTGCCATTGAAAAAACGTGCAAGTCCTTTTCTACCATGCGACCCTATTGCTATCATATCAGCTTTTATGTCTTTTGCAAAATGCAGTATGCCGACTTCTTTCGAATGTTCGTTATAGATAGTGAAAGGGCAATTGGTAGCATTGTGCCGCACCCGAAATTCATTTATTTTCTTTTCACTTTGCAGATAGGATTCAAATTTTTCCTTCGTGTTAACGGTGAGCAGATAAATCTCAGCATCGTAAATAGCTGCAAATTCCCTGATAGTGCCAAAAACCTCATCTGCTTCGGATGAGAAATCGGTAGCAAAAATTATTTTCTTCGGCTCCGTGTTGCATTGCTTCCTGATGGTAATGACAGGACGGTCAGCCAACTGAACCACTTTTTTGGCATTGCTGCCTATTAACATTTCGGTTAAACCGCTTGCACCGTGAGTTCCCATAATGATCATGTCTGCTTTATATTTTTCGGCAGCAGCATTGATATGCACGCCCGGTGTTCCAACTTCTACATTATCATAAACCGTAATCCCTTCAAGGATAGGCCGCTTCATGATTTCCTTCATCCTGGCAGCGGTCACCTTCAGCACACCGATCATGGTGGGAATTTCAACAGTTTCGTTAACCAGATAACTGCTCCATTCTCCTGATGCATTAAAGTTGGAAAAATCATCTTCATTTTCCACCACATGTAACAGATAAATTTCTCCTGCGATTTTCCTCGCTAAATTGGCGGCAAAGTCAATTGCCAGTTGGGCGTTATCTGAAAAATCGGTAGGAACTAAAATCTTTTTCATAATTCCTCCTTTTTAAAAGTTTTAAAAAACCAAATCAAATATACGAATTTTAAAGGCATAATTCAATTTATCTGGCAATTATTATTCAGCATAATTCATTAAATTCTCAAGAGCAATCAGGCCACTGCGCTTCCTGTTTTTAAAGTGCGAAGGCGTTGATCCTGTGATTTTTTTAAACTGGTTAGATAAATGCGCAACGCTGCTGTAATTAAGCTTCCAGGCGATTTCTGAAAGAGTGAGTTCGTTATATATAAGCAATTCTTTCACGCGTTCTATTTTATGCGAAAGGATGAAGTGCTCGATAGTGGTACCCTTTACTTTTGAGAAAAGATTAGAGAGGTACGTGTAGTTATGGTCTAATTCTTTGCTCAGGTAACAGGAGAATTTTGTTTTCGGCAACTCATCTTCAGAATGTATCATTGCAATAATGATGTTTTTTATTTTTTCAATAAGAACGCTTTTTCTGTCTTCCATTAACTCGAAGCCCAACTTGAGCAAAGCAGATTTGAGCTGCTCCTGTTTTATTTCAGTAAGACTGCCCTGAATTTCTACCCTTCCTAATTCCACACAAGTGTAAGGCACTCCAAGTTTTTTCAGTACTGCCTTAACTACCATAGTACAGCTAATGCTTACCATATTTTTAATATAGATATTTGACTTTTGAATACTTTTTTTTACCCTTTGAGCGTTTTTTTTATCTTGCTTTTCAGGAGATGCCGGGGTCGGTTTCAATACCTGCATGTTTAAACGTGCCACTTCTTCTTCAATGATGTGTTCCCATAAAGCTCCATTATAAGGCATGTGTTGATTTGCTATCAGGCTACTGTTATTAATTGTAGTTTTCATAGTATTTTTTTGTTTTCAATGATGTTTTTAAATTTAGAATTAGTAGTAGAAAATATCATGCCTGTTATATAAGTAAGGTAATTACCGTGTAACTACCAGTTAATTAAGTTTCCAATAATAAGGATTGAGAAAAATAATACACAGCATGAAAGTAAACTTCAAATACGATAGAAAAGGATTCCCATTAAGGTTTATATTGTAGTTTATGTGATGGGACAAGTGCTCGTATACAATTTGAAAAATGAAAAGAACTGCTATAGAACCAAAGAATTAGTCTTTCAATAAGTTTGGAGATTGAATTGTGTGAATTGGGGTTTTTGAAATCATTGTAAGGAAGTTTGACCGAATGCTTTCAGTGCCATACACAATCCTTGTAGTTTCTGAAAACGGCTATCGAAAAATACGCGAAATAATCAAATAATTGAAATTAGAAATACCAAAAACTACCGAACATTTCTATTTTTAATTTTGAAATCGTTGGTCATGGGTCAAACCCGTTGGATTGGTTATTTGAGTAACGTCCTGTTTTTATAATAATACCTTTCAATGTACATACCAATTACGTTGTCATGAATATCCTGATTTTTTGAATAGCAAATAGTTCTTCTGTTTAATCTTTTAAGGTGCGTTCTGAAGTTCAAATTTTTACGTTCAATCTGTTGAGTTTGATCCTTTCCTGGGATATGCCCTACTAAGGGGAGCAACTGATGGTAAGCTACGGTAAAACAACGGTTTTGATACATGACCCAATCTGGATATTCGGATTTCTATTTCAATGTGTTATATGCTCGGAGGAACAAAATCAATCGGGAGAATATACTGTTTGTTCACAGGCATACCCCCGTTTGTTCCAGGCTTCCAATCCGGCATCATCTTAATGATGCGTAATGCTTCTTCATTGACATCCGGATTAACACCTTTCATTACTACCGGGTCAACAATCTTTCCGTCTTTGTCCACGATGAACATGATTACTACGCTGCCCCCTGTTCTTGAATCCATTAATTGACGCGGGTACTTTAAGTTGTTATGGATAAACATCTTTAAACTGTCCATACCTCCCGGAAATTCGGGTTGAGTGATTGATACATGCACGCCGTAACCAGCTTTTACTTTTTCGTTTTGAGCTATTGAATTTAAGGTCATCGAACCGAAAATGGCTGCAAATGCTAAAATTTGAATCGTTTTCATAACTGTTTTTTGTTTAATTGTTTAATAATACCATAATTCATTAATATTCCAATAGATACGCTTTTTTGAATTTATAATTAATTTTCTTCATGTTTTATATTATTGTTAAGCTAAAATTGCCTTTTTCGCTATTTTATTTCCATCTTTTTGTTTAATCTTTAAACTATAATACATTCACTCAGGAAGATGAGAATGAGAAGTAGATTTGAGAAATTGCATAGCGGAAAATGTAATGATTGCTCCTGATGCCAATCCTTCTGAAGTGAGTATGAGGCATATAGCAGGTGATGTAAGAACCGGTCCGTGCGAAACGATTGATTGTATATATTTCATGAATTCAGGATCGAGAAAGGAAAGATAAAGGCTTACAAAAACGGCGAAAACAAAAACAGCAATGGCTGAGGTATATATCCCAACCCACATGCCCCGCAGATAGAAATCTTCACCTTCATGCTCGCGTTTTAATTTATTGATGGCATACCACACGGCAGCCAGCAAAATAAAGAAATTGAAAAAGCGGAACTCTAATATCCGCGCAAGTCCCAAAAATGTCATTATTAAAAAATAAGTAATAAGGGCAACTGAGGTTACAAGACCCGTTGTAATGCTAATTTTTTGAACCGAATGAGTCAATGCTTTCATAATTTTTGTTTTTAAATTTAAACTAATGTTATTTAGCTCAATATTCATTCCGTTTCTGCTTTCGCTTAAATAGCTGTAATTAAGCCATATTACGAAATTGAAAATCGCATGGCTTGTGGAAAAAAATCCCCTAATAAGTCTGTTTGATAATGAGGGAAGCATTAAAAAGCAGGTAAACACTGTCAGGAGTTTCCTCTAAATCAAAAAAATGGCTGTACTCCTTGTTGAAGTGGAATCACCAGCCCATCATCTTCTTCAACTCTGTTATGAGAGAGAGATGATGGTTGCAATGCCACGCATAGAGGGCAGCGGTTCTATTGAGCGAAACATCGGCTTTTGAATCAGGATGATGAAAAGTTTTTTTAAAATCGTCAGGTGAAAGAGTTTTTAGAAAAGCCACCCACCGTTTGTGTAAGGCTTCGATCAAAGACAAAGAGATTTGTACAGGCGCATGTTTTGCCTCTTCAAGTTCAGCCCAGCGATCTTCGTGATATGTTTTTATGGTAGGGTTGTCTTCTGTTACTACCAGCTTAAACCGTATATAAGAATTCATGTGACTGTCGGCAACGTGATGCACTACCTGTCGTATAGTCCAGCCGCCTTCACGATAAGGAGTGTCGAGTTGCCCATCATTTAAACCCTGAACTGCTTTTACTAAAGCAGCAGGAAATTTTTCAATCGTGCTGATGTAGCCATTAATCATTTCAGGCGTAAAGCTTTCCGGCGCTTTAAACTTGCCAATAGGATAGCGAAGCTGATCAAGTATTGGTTCCATATTATTTATTGATTAAATTTTAAAATGAAGTGTAAAGATATTTATAAAGATGGAAACTATTGCTCCTTAAAAAGTAAAAAAGTCTTTCTATTAAAACCGCTCATTCGTTTATTACCGTATATCTGTCAAATATAAAAATCAAACTAATAAAAACTTAAAACTATGATGAAAAGAATGATTCCCGTATTCACTATTGCGATAGCATTAGGAATATCAAGTGTAAATGCTCAGATGAAAGACAATAAAATGAGCAAAGAAAAAGGTGTGATGGTTGGCGGTGCCATGATGGTTCCTTCAAAAGACATTATTGACAATGCCGTTGGCTCAAAAGATCACACTACTCTTGTTGCAGCAGTGAAAGCCGCCGGTTTAGTGGAAACATTAAAAGGTACAGGTCCATTTACCGTATTTGCTCCAACCAATGAAGCGTTCAACAAGCTGCCAAAAGGTACTGTGGAAAGCTTATTGAAACCTGAAAACAAGGATAAGCTTACCGGCATTCTGACTTACCATGTCGTGTCAGGCGTTACACTTCCAAAGACCTGAAGAATGGCATGAAGTTAAAATCTGTCGAAGGTGAAGACCTTGCCATCAGTGAAAAAGGAGGAAAGTGGTATGTTAATGGAGCACAGATCACAATCGCCGATGTTATTTCAAGCAATGGCGTTACGCACGTAATCAATGCTGTGGTGATGCCTCCAATGAAAAAATAAGTGTTTGAAAGGTTTTTTTGAAAGAGTCCCGCAGAAATACGGGACTCTTTTTTTTAAAGGTGTTTTGACATATTTTTTTATTTTTCATGATAAGAAATTTAAATTCTTGAATAGATTTGTGCCTTAGTTAATTTTTTAAACCCCTTTAGATAATCATCTTATGAAAAGAATCATCAGTACAAAGGAGGCGCCTGCACCTATCGGCCCCTATAGCCAGGCAGTTCTTGTTAATGACACCCTTTATATTTCAGGGCAAATAGCCATTAACCCTGAAAACGGTCAGTTGGTGATGAATAACATTATTGAGGAGACACACCGGGTAATGAAAAACCTGCAGGCGATATTGAAAGCAGGCGAAATGGATTTTGCCGATGTTATCAAGACAACCATTTTCCTGAGTAACATGAGCCAGTTCAGCAGCATGAACGAAGTGTACGGGTCTTACTTCAAAGAAAGTTTTCCGGCTCGTGAAACGGTGCAAGCTGCGGGATTGCCGAAAAACGTAAACGTGGAAATCAGCATTATTGCTGTAAAAGGATCATAAATCCTGATGCACCCAAGACGCAAAGGATTTTTTCTGTTGAGCCGATATTTCTTTTGACTGTTCAATCTTGTACTGGTTATAATAATTCTTCCCATCAGCATCCAACTCCAGTTGCTTCAATTTTTTCTGAATCGTGAAAACATGGAGTGTTATTTTTTTCTCAGTTGAATGAACGAACCGGATAAGATCATCAAAATTGTTTTCGACCTTTAAATTATTCACTGCTACAATTTCTTCCTGTCTGCCCAATCCTGCTTTGAAAGCGGGTGAGGCGGGAACAATGGACGAAATCTTTGTCGAACCATTTTCAACAGATGTTTTAAACCCAAACAATGATTGATACAAATTCTTTGAAGGGCAAATTATCATCCTACAACCAACGTCATTCAGCAGATCATTTAATAGTGGCTCGTAGTTATTTGTGCCATAAACATAGTTTGCAAAAAAACCTGCAAAAGATTGTCCTGCTATATTTTCTACCACCCTCGCATAATCGTGTTCCGTGTATCCGTGACCGCGCTTTGCAAAATCGAAATATAAAGCCCGCATCACATCATCCAAAGACTTTTTATTTTGTGTGTGACGGCGGATCAGCAGATCTGTCATCAGCGCGATCAGGCAGCCTTCATCATATATAGACGTTTTGCGATCAGGAATCCCTGCAACATACCCGTCTAACCAGGTATCGAAAGAAGAATCAGCAACGGAGAGATTGAACCTGCCATAATTGTCAACGTGTTTTTGAAGCCGCACATTCAGCTCCATAAAACATTGCTTTAAGTTGTAAACACCGCAGCGCAAAAGAAAAAGATCGCCATAGTAAGTTGTCACACCTTCTGCAACAAATCCCAACCGGGAATAATTTTCCTTTGTGTAATCGTAAGGCATCATTTCAACCGGCCGGATGGATTTAATATTCCAGCTATGAAACAATTCATGCGAAGCAACGCCAATAAAGTCCGTATATAAATCTTCATCCATTAGCTTGTAACCCGGTCCAAGAGCAAGCACGGTTGAGTTGAGATGTTCCACGCCGTGATAAAACTTCTTCGGAAGCGCTTGAATGAGGAAATGATATTTGCTGAAAGGAAATTCTTTCATCATGCTGAATTGCTCCTCAGTAAATTTTTTAAAATGACCTGTAATGATTTCCCAATCAGGCTTTGCATTACCCTGTATCCATATATGAAACAATGTACCTCCTGTTTCATAAGTCTGATGTGCGATAGAATTGCTCGCTATCACAGGGCTGTCAACCAGTTCATGATAATCCGTTGCAATTAATTTTTTCCCAGATTGCTTTAGTGAGGTGGCAATTTGCTTGAAATCGGTTCTTAATTCGACTAAACATTCTTCATACATTCTGTCTGGAACATATAGAAAGCAATGAATCGGATTAAAATACAATTGATCTTCATCCAGCCAGCAGGCGCCTGCATCTAACTGCGCAGCATAGTAATTGTAATGAACATGAATGGTGTTTGCGCCCTTGCATTCAATTCGCCATTTGTCTTTGGTGATTTTTCTAAATGCAAGTGTTTTGCCGGTTCCATCAGTCACGTTAAACTTTTGAATATTCTTTGCGAAGTTATCCAGCTCATATCGCCCCGGCCGCCAGGAAGGAAGCTGCACAAAAATTTCTTCCGTTTCTTCCATAAGTGCGGGATTATCAATAATCATTTCAATTTCGATAAAATGAGAGGATGGATTTGGGGCTGAAAGGATATATTTCATGTAAGATTTATGTAAGAAAAAGGCTGATTATGATCAATATTTTGGTGCAAAATAGAGATTTTAAGATTTAAGATTCAAGATTTGAGATGAAATTTGCAATCTCCCTTCTCCCGTCTCATATCTCACATCTTTTAAGTTATGTAAGAAAAGGCCATGTTTTGCGTCATTTTCCGCAGTTTGCTTGAAACATTTTCCTTCATTTCCCCTACAACATTACGTGATTTGAAAATATGACTGACCCCAATAGCTATTGGAATCGTCAAATTAACGAATCTTCAAATTATCAGCGTTATGATTAAAATATTCGTAGTAGAAGATGATCAGTTCCTGGGGAGCATCATCAAAAACAATTTAGGGAAAATTGAAGACACGGGGGTGCATCATTTTTTAACTGCACAGGACTGCCTCGATAATCTTCATCTGAATCCCGACATCATCACCATTGATTTCATGTTGCCCGATATGAACGGACTAGAGCTGATGGAGAAGATCAGAAACTTCGATGATTCGATTAAGTGTGTGATCGTTTCAGGACAGGACAAAGTGGAGGTGGTGCTGGATGTATATAAGAAAGGCGCTGCCGACTACATTATGAAAAACGATGATGCCGTTGTCAACCTCGAGGCATCTGTAAGAAATCTTTTCAAAGCTGTTATTCAGAAAAAAGAAGTATCCACTTTACAGGAACAGATCATTGACCGTAATAAATATTCCAACATCATTGGCAGCAGCCCTTCCGTATTGAAGGTGTTGAGGCTGATACAAAAAGTAGAGAAAAGCAACATCATGGTGCTCATTACAGGTCTTAGCGGCACAGGCAAGGAACTTGTTGCAAGAGCCATTCACTATGGTTCGCCTCGTGCTCGCAAACCTTTTGTTACGGTGAACATGGGCGCCATACCGGCCGACCTTATCGAAAGCGAATTGTTCGGGCATGAGAAAGGCGCTTTTACCGATGCACGCGACAGGAGAATAGGAAAGTTTGAAGAAGCGAATGAAGGCACCGTATTCCTAGATGAAATAGGGGAGATGGACTTGCTGATGCAGACCAAGCTGCTTCGTGTATTGCAGGAAAAGGAAGTGACGCGCATAGGAAGCAATAAGCCCGTTAAGATAGATGCACGCGTGCTTGCTGCCACCAATCGTAATCTTTCACTTGAAGTAAAAGAAGGAAGATTCAGAGAAGATTTATTTTACCGCCTGCAGGGATTTCTTATTCATCTGCCAACGCTTCACGAACGCGGAGAAGACGTGATCATTCTCGCGAAAAGTTTCCTCAGCGAATTTTGTAAAGAAAACAAGATGACGCAGATTAACTTAACAAATGAAGCCATGAAATCCCTGATGGAATATAAATGGCCGGGAAACATACGCGAGCTGAAAGCTACGATGGACCGCGCTGCCGTGATGTGCGAAAACAACACCATCAATCCCGACGACATCGTATTTTCTAATAGCTGAGAACTGGTGTAGTTCAAAGTTCAAAGTTTTTCAGTTCAACGTTGTCGAACATTGAACTTTGAACTGGGCAACTTTGAACGGAATCATTCCTTCACAAACCTTTTCACCAGACTCCCTTTCTCCGTTTTCATTTGAAGAAAATAAATGCCTGCGGGGAAAGGTTTACAGTTTATGGTTTCCTGTTTCTTATTGATTTCTTGTGAGTATTATTTCTCCAAGAACATTATAGATAGATAGCATGCTATTTTTCATTAAGCCATTGCTATTAATATATAACTTATCTGTTGCTGGATTTGGGTAGATATCTACTTGCGGAGTTTGCACATCTGTTTCTTTAGTTCCCGTAAGCAATGGATTAATAACATTTACATACACTATGGTATTAGTTGTACGCAAGGCATGAAAAGAACTATCACAGAAAGTGCTTTGGCAACCCGTTGAATCCGTTATAGAAAGACAAATGTCATAAAAGCCTGAATCAGCATAAGTATGGCTTGGATAAGGAATAGAATCATGTGAGCCATCTCCCCAACTCCAAACATATTTAATCGACCCTTTACCAAATGCATTATTTTGTACTATATAATGATGTAGTTGAGTTGTATCTGCTACAATAGAAAAGTTTGATGCACATGGTAATATATCAGATAAAGCCCTTTTCCACAATCCTGTATTATGTCCAGCATCGCCAGTTGCCGCAAAAATATACATTCCACACACAGCTAATGAACTAATCATTGAATCTGTTAAACCTGTATTAATTGGCATCCAACTTCCCCCATTAACTATTTTATAATTATATTTGTCAAATAAAGCATTTGTATTAATGAGTAAGGAAAGGGTTCTCCTAACGGAGAAAGATTGTGTGTTTCATCTCGTTATAGCTATCAGAACATTAAACTTCATTTTCCGTAACATTCTGAAAAGAAATAATAATAATTAATGGTAAAGACACTTTTCATAACTGCTTCTGTTTTGACGGTTTTTGTGGTTACGCTTTTCTTTATGCCCATACAAAAAATAAGTGTCACGCAGAAGACGCCTTCCGAAACTTTACCGGGCCAGGAGTTCATAGTTGAACTGACTATTAACAAAGGTACTATCAACGGATTTTCTCGCCTGCAGCAAAATCTTCCCGCAGGATGCAAAGCAGAACCTGTGAATGTTGGAAATGCCAAGTTCATTTTCGAAGATCAGTTCATCAAGGTCGTCTGGTTTGCTCTGCCGGAAACACCCAGCTTTACTATTACCTATAAAATAACCGTTGACAACAGTATTGCCGGAGACATCAACCTGTCGGGTATTTTTTCATATATAGAAAAAGATAAAACCAAAACAATTGACATTGAAGCAGCCATTGTTAAGGTTACGAATATTAATCAGACCGGTCAGCCTCTTGCAGATGGCGGAAAGCCTGAACAAACAGGCAGTGATGCTTCCGGGCCTGCAGATGCAATACAGATTAACCGCAATATACCAGATAAAATCACTGGCGATAGGGATTTCGTGGTCGAACTGACAGTTAAAAATAAATCAATCCATGGTTCAGCTAAAATTGTGGAACATATACCGGACGGATGGACAGCGGAAAAGATTGAAAGCGCCGGCTCTTTGTTCAAGAGCCAGGATAGCCTTGTGAAATTTATATGGCTTGCCATGCCGAAGGATACTGTGTTTAAAATTTCATATCGGGTAACTCCGGGGGAAAATATTAAAGCTCTGCAAAGCATCTACGGAACCTTCGCTTTTGATAATAAAGGCACTCCGCGTTCGTTCGATTATTTCCCTTCCGAGATCGCTTCAGCAGTTACTGATCCAACTCATGTAATCGAGAAAAAGAATCCTGATGATGCCGTTGCTTCAGCCATCAAAGAGAGTATCAAACAAAGCCCTCGTCCTAGTGAAGTGATGACGACGCAGGCAACTACTATCTCTTCACCCAAAACCGGCATTATATATAGCGTGCAAATGGCGGCTTGCAGAAAGGACGTGAAGGATGTGAAATATTTTAACCAGCATTATCATTTAGAAGATAGCGTTTCTGCCGAAACGAATGAAGGCTGGCATAAATATGTTATCGGCAGCTTTAATGACTACCGCAATGCTCGGGATATGCGTGTGAACACACAGGAAAAAGTCAACGGCACTTTTGTAGTTGCTTATAATAACGGGAAGCGCATAACAGTTCGGGAAGCGCTTACGGTAGCCAAGCAGAAGTGGATGCCATAATTTGCACGACATTTATTTTTCCCCTTTACATTAACCTCCCTTGGAGAATAGGACAGAATCACGTACGTTCGCCCCTGCAAATACATCTATCATGTCTATAGACTATTATTTAAAATGAAATCAATCTATTGTTCTATTATTCTTTTGTCGCTCCTCATTGCTTGCGGACAGCCATATAAAGCAGAAAATCATGCTACTGACAGTGTTGTTTCTCCTCTTCCTCCAAAAGAAATTCCTTCTCCCGTAAAAGAAAGACCAGCCGATACCATTCCTCAGAAGTCTGCCGGCAATCCGTATGAGAAAGCGAGCCTTGAAGTGAAAACATTTGAGAACACGACTAATGATGATGCAAAAGGAACATGGGGATATGATATTTATATAGATCATACAAAAAATATTCACCAACCAAACATCCCATCCATGCCGGGCATCAGGGGCTTTACAACGGAAGCAAGAGCACGCAAAGCAGGAGATTTTGTTGCATATAAGATAAGGCATAACATTATGCCCCCTGCAGTAACTGTTGCGGAACTCGACAGCCTCGGCATTCTGCATTAATCTTTTTTACGCTTACCTTTGTCGCTCTAAAAATCAATAACAATATGTATCATGCAGCTATTCACACTGCTAAAGGTGTGATGAAAGTGGATTTCTTTGAAAAAGATGCTCCCGGAACAGTAAAGAATTTTGTGACCCTTGCGCAAAAAGGCTTTTATGATGGGTTAACATTCCATCGTGTCATTCCTGATTTTGTTATTCAAGGTGGTTGTCCAAAGGGTACGGGTAGCGGTGGTCTCGGTTACACTATCAAGTGCGAGTTAGATGGTGAGAACCAGTATCATGACCGGGGAGTGCTTTCCATGGCTCATGCAGGAAAGGATACAGGTGGTTCACAGTTTTTCATCTGTCATAGCCGCACGAACACGAAGCATCTTGACCGCAAGCACACCGTGTTTGGTAAGGTCGTTGAAGGTCTTGACATCATTGATCAGATACGGCAGGATGATAAGATCGAAAAGATCGTTATCACGGAATCTTAAATTCTATTCCTTCCATCACATTTATTTTTACTTTTGTCCCCTTTGAATAAGTTTAATGTTTAAAGTTCAAGGTTTAAGGTTGCGTCCCAAAACATTAGACTTTAAACCTTAAACTTTAAACTTGGTTAAGTTGCCCAGGTGGCGAAATTGGCAGACGCACCACTTTGAGGGGGTGGCGCCCGTAAGGGTGTACGAGTTCGAGTCTCGTCCTGGGCACAAACGTTCGTCATTACGAGCGAAGCGAAGCAATCCCATTATTAAAATCAATTTTAAGGATTGCTTCGCTTCGCTCACAATGACAGCCCGGATGGCGAAATTGGCAAACGTTGCGGTCTCAGAAGCCGTTGGAGTTATATCCTTGAGGGTTCGAGTCCCTCTCCGGGCACTAGTTTATAGTTCAAAAACCGCGTTGTGCGCCGATTCGGGGCTTCTCGCTTTTACTAACAATTTTCAGGCTATATATACCCCCCATAAACTATTGGTAACAACTGCCTGCGGCTGATCTTCTGAATAATATCCTATGAGAATATTCTTTGTTGTATTTTCACTTTTAAAGGGTTGAAATAAATTTTCGATAAACCGATACCATATATTGTTAAACACATTGCGCGAAAGATCGTTTGTTTTTGTTCAGTTGTAGGCAATATAATCACAATGGTCGAAAACTTAGTCCACGCCATTAAATAATGGTGTAAATTTGCTTTACATTAAAATTCATTCATAATTAAAAATCAAGCCTACCGTGAAAAAGGGAATTGTTTTACTCGCCTCCTGCATTTTCACATTAAATGCTTTAGCACAGAACATTAACCATGACAACAAATCGTATAGGTCTAAAAAGCAGTCTGAAAAATATTGCGCCATATTAAAGGACGGAAAAATAATAATGATGCATGATTCAACAGCGCTTACAAGTGATACCACGCTTGAAAACGGCGCCATCGTAAAGACGAATGGTACTGTAATCAGGCTGAACGACACACAAACGCTGTTGAAAAATGGCGAATGTGTTGACCACAATGGCGACCTTATGCCCGTTATAGGCAAAATGGCAGAACAAGATTCTGAAATAAAAAACAAATAAATCTCTGCCACTACTGGTAATTTTATATATAAAAACAATTTAAGCAACGAATAAAATGGCAATAATTTAATCCTTATCTAAACTTTAAACGCTAAAGGAATTTAAACAGAAATAATTAGACATCTTTCCTAATTAAATTNNTTATTTAGGAAAGATGTCTATTATAAGAAAAAACAAAATGCAAATCATCCATCAGGACAAAAACAACAGGCAACAAAATTCCGGGAATGAGGCAGCGCCGGTTAAACCGGAAAAAGACATTCCCGCAAAGCCCAATAAAAATCCCGATCCAACCAAGCCAAAGCCGGGTGGTAATGAACCGGAAAAGAACGACCCGACACGAATTCAAGAACCACAAAAAAACGATCCTACCCGAATTGATGAACCGCCACCCGCCAAACCTGAACCATCCAAAAAATAATTAAACAGAGATGTCAATCTTTGCAGCATTTTTTTTAGCATTATTAATATCATTGCTATTTGCACCCGG
Source organism: Bacteroidota bacterium (assembly GCA_003151745.1). Lineage (GTDB taxonomy): Bacteria > Bacteroidota > Bacteroidia > AKYH767-A > 2013-40CM-41-45 > PALSA-967. The sequence continues at coordinate 4,848 of PLYJ01000116.1, read as the reverse complement.
CTACCGCAAAGGCTCATTCACACCCTTAATAGTATTTTTTTTCATTCTCTTCATGGCAGGTGTTGCCTCGCAATATTGGATAACACCATTTGGTCCGGCCTGGTGGGGAATCTCATGGGGGCCGCTTCTGTTCATCCTATTAATTTTTTCATTCCTTTTTGCAGCGCCCTCGCCTTACAAATCAAAGGACGTAACAAAAACAACAGGCGAGGAGCAAGTAGCTGCGGCATCTGCAGTAATAAGCCTTTTCATCTGGCTTCTGTTCACTATGCTGCTCATTGCTATAATTATCGGAGTTTTTAAACCCCCTGCTTTATAAATGATTCAATAAAATGAAAGATAAACAGGCAAATTCTGAAATGAAAACCCTCGTTTCAACCCTCAACAGTCTTATTCAGAAAGGTTATACTGAAGATTATAAAGCAAATGATGCGGGATTAAAAGCATTAAAAACAGAAAAAATTTACCAGCCCGATCAGGTAAAAGTGGTGGATTTTTATCGGTTTGAAGGAACCTCCGATCCTGCCGATGAATCCATTTTATATGCTATTGAAACCAATGATGGCGGTAAAGGCACGTTGGTTGATGCCTTTGGTCCTTCTTCTGACACGAAGGTAACAGCGTTTATGCAAAAGGTAGAAGAAATATCAAAAAAGGACAATATGATAAAAGAAAAGAAAAATAAAAAGTAGTGTTACCTATGACCACCTCCCTCGTTGAGTAAAAAACTAAAATAATGAAAGGAAAAATAAATGCGGCTGTCGAAAGCCTTATATAGCAGGTAACGTTTAATACAAAATAATTATGGAAACTATCACACAAGATAAACACATGGGGCCTCATATAGGTATGCTGGCAATAATCTTTACTCTTCTATTTAATGCAGGACTTTATTTTGTTATTTCATTCTCATCTGCAAGTCCTCACTTCCCGGGTCCTTGGGAATCTGAAGAAGTTATATCAACCTATTTCCGTGATTATCCGCATGCAGTTTTAATGTGCGCCTTTTTCCAGTTTGGTTCAGCCATTCCGTTGGGCCTGTATGTGGTCAATTTTAAAAATTCAAAAATTAATTAGGAAAGATGTCTATTATAAAACAGGACGTTACTCAAATAACCAATCCAACGGGTTTGACCCATGACCCTGTTTTGCGCAATTTGTGTTAAAATGCAGTATTCTTTAAACAAAATAATATTGAAACTATTCCTTCACAAACCTCCCAACCCATCTCTCCTTTTCTCCAATTAACTGCACAAAATAGATTCCCGAAGGAAGAGAAGAAACATCAATTTCGGATTGCGAATTTGTGATTGCGGATTGCTGACAAACTTGTCCAAGAACATTATATATCTCCACGCGTGAAACCATAAACTGTAGACCGTAAACCGTAAACTTGCCTTCGGTCGGATTCGGCGAAAGCGAAACAAAGTGATCGTTCATATAATTCTGCAAGCCAAGAACCACATTAATTCCCACAGCTGTTTTGCAGCCATTGCCACTTGTAACTTCTACATTATAATTGCCGCTTTTAGTAATGACTAAGAAAGTATCTGTAGCGTTTGGAATTAATATACTGTCTAAATACCATTGATAAGATATATAGCTTGCATTCGTGCTGCAAAAGAGAGTATCATTATGAACTTGCCTGATTGTAGGTGTTGGCGGTGCAGGGTTAACAGTTATATAATTATTGATAGTAAGGGTATCGCTGCCACCTGCATTGGAAGCAACGAGTGTAATATTATATATACCTGTATCTAAATAGCAGATCTGCGGGTTTTGATCGGTACTTGAGGAAGGGGATCCGCCGGGAAATGACCATAGGTAAGATGTTGCGTTGATAGAGAAATTGGTGAGTTTTATACAATCATTTGAGCAAAGAGTTGTTTGGCCTGATTTAAAATCAGCGACGCTTCCTGTTTGAGCTATATAACCCCAATGCAATGCAAACAAAGTATCTTGAACATTGTCATATTGAAATTCGATTAGATTACTGTTATTGCTTAACAGTAAATCAATCGGGTTGGTTATTACATTTCCTGTTTGTATATCAATTGAATAAAAACGATTAGAGCCTGAAGAATCTACTCCGGCAAAAAAGTATCTCCCATGAACCTCATCCAATGCCTTAAAGTATGGCAATGCAAGTATATAAGAGCAAGGTAAATTTGAAATGTGATGAAATATGCCGGTATTAACTTCGATTGAATCAAATTGAAAGGATGAATTTGAGTAATAAAGACAGTACATTTGGTTATTAATATTATCATACATTATATTATCCGAACTACCTGACGAATAAGAATTAATAATATTACCGGTAGGGGCATCTATAACATAATAATTTGTGCCATCTGAAAAGAAAAAGTGATGATGGTTTTTATCAAAAGTACATGAACCATCAGCAATATAAATTCCAGGAAAGACATTCTTTATATGAATTACGGCAGTTGTATAATCTATCCATCCAAAATTCCAAACCGAGGAGATATTAAACATTCCATATAAAGTATCAGAGTTATTGTCGTACTCTAAAAAAGTTGAATTTACATTAGATGTTAACAAGGGGTTATAAATTATATTACCCGTTAATGTGTTAATCGTATAAAGATAATTTGGACTTTGAGCCGGTGGAGTTCCAATAAAAAAGTATTGATGATGGTTTTCATCAAGCGCTGATGAATTGTCAAGAATCCACATCACTCCCGGAATACTATCAAATGTACTATATGATAAATTACTTGGGGTAACTTTTGCTAAAAATTCATGTTGCCCTTTTGCAGTCGAACCTAATAGCGCAAACACAAATAATATAATTGAGGATCGCATTTTCATTTGATTATAGCATTTTATGAAACAAAGATAATTTATTTTTTCATGCACCACCCCAAAAAAACAAAGCCCCCGCAACCTTGCAGGGGCTTCACAATCATATATAAACTATTTACTTACCCATGTCCCACCTTGCCCAAAAGCAGAATGCAAAACGAAAAAAGAAAAACAAAAAAGTAAACAGATTCTTTTTCCAGAATCCCGCACGTGCGGGAGGGATTTCGTTTTACTCAACATGCTCATTGTGTTTGGCAGAATAAACAAAAGTAAACTATTTTTAACAATAGACATCTTTCTTCATTCACTTGCTGTTTTTAAAATATAACCTTGAAGTAATACCAGAAAATGGATTGATATTATCTTATTAGCGGCAAAAAAGGCATAAATGATCTTCTTTATCATTTAATTGATCGGAATCATTCAAAAATGGTTAGCAATCACCTGGTAGGGAATAGTCCCTATTCTGTGATTACCGGTAATCACGTAATAGTTACCTGTAATTATCAAATAGGGAAAGGTATCTACCACATAGCTACCAGTACTTTTGTTGTGATGGTTAGTAATCACCAAATAGGGAAAGGTACCTAAATAGTAATTACCGGTAACCGCCAAATAGGGAAAGGTACCTAAATCGTGGTTACTGGTAATCATTATGTATTGATTAGTAAGCATCTGATAGTTAATAGTCTTTTTTGAATGGAAAGGAACTGAAAAGGTGGAACGGTGGGTGATGATTTTTGTGCAGGCAGGTTTTTTACCTGCCTGTTTTGTTTTTGCTTTGCATGAAGCAAAGCTTTATCTTTGAAGAAAAAATTAGTAATGAAATTTGAAGTACTTATAGAGAAAGACGAAACTGGCTATTATGTTGCTGAAGTTCCTGCATTGCCAGGGTGTTACTCACAGGGAAAAACACTTGATGAGTTGAAAGCAAACATCAAAGAAGCAATTGAACTGTGGATAGAAGTAATGAATGAAAAAACACACCGTTCTTTACGCACAGGAAAACTTTTGCGTAAGCGGTTTGCTGTTAAAGTGTGAGCAAGCTGAAATTGTGCTCCGGCGCTGAGGCAGTAAAGAAGCTTCGGCGAAGAGGATGGAAAGTGGCCCGGCAAAATGGTTCTCATGTTATGCTGGTAAAAGAAGGTTATTTATATACACTTGCTGTGCCTCAACATAAAGAACTTGGCATTGGTATATTGCGGAAATTATTGCAACAGTCACAAATCAGCATTGATGAATTCAATGAGCTTTAACCGCTTTTTTGTTTAAATATTTCAGCCATAAATTGCCCTCAAACCCCATGTTATCAATACATCTGCGATTTGTTAATAAAAAAGTAATCTAAAAGTTTGGAGGCAAAGGAAATTATCCTACATTTGCATCCCCAAATTAAAAGTTCTTTAAAGGGGTTCATCACAAAGGTTTTCGGGTTTGTACCGCACGTGCGGTACTTCAACCGCATCAAAATGGAAGTTTTTCTTCCTCAAAATGTGATGATTAGAGGGTAATTGAAAAATATCTTTGAAATAAGTTGCAAGGGTTAAAAGAGTTAGTACTTTTGCACCCCCAATTAAAAAAATTGCGAATTTCGGATTTTCGATTTCGGATCAGTGAGGTCGAAGATTTGGAAGTGTTTTTTTGAAATATTTGAATTAAATGCTCAGTAGGGAGCAAATTTCGCAACGGCGAAATGTTGGTTCGATTCCAGGGTAATTCACAAATGGGTAGTTAGGAATGAGGTGATGGCGGAGCAATCCGAAATCAAAAATCCGAAATCCGAAATGCTCATGCGTTCTTTGAAGATTTGAATAGGAAATAACAAGCCCTGAAATGCTCGTCAATTTTATTGACGTCAATTCAGAGATAACATAATCCAACAGAGCAAATAAGTACAATGTAGAAAGTACAAAGTACAATGAGTAAGAGTCCCGCACCTGCGGGATTAATACTTAGTACTTAATACTCCATACTTGTATTCAAGATTAACTTTACTATGGAGAGTTTGATCCTGGCTCA
>PLYJ01000164.1 GCA_003151745.1 Bacteroidota bacterium | reverse complement strand
TGTGAAGAACAGGAAGGTTCAGCTTATGATATTGTTCCTCTTTCTTATGATTTAATTGGAGGTCTTTTCCGAGAAATGAATTCAAAAGGAGTTTCAGAAGGCGAAAGATACAGGGGGGTAGAATATTTTAATGGCGGATTATTTTCGGAAATTATTCCTGTCAATCTTACGAAACAAGAGGTTGTATATTTTGGCGTAGCCGCAGGTGAAGATTGGAAAGCTGTTAATCCTGCCATCTTCGGAACCATCTTCGAACAGGCATCAGATGTGGAAAAAACAAACATAAGGCATAAGCTGGGAATGCACTATACACATGAGATTGACATAAAGAAAATAGTGGTGCCAGTAATTGTGCAGCCGTGGCTCAAAAAAATTGAAGCCGCAGAAACACTTGATGAACTTTATGAATTATTAGCTCAGCTAAGAAAATTTAAGGTGCTTGACCCGGCATGTGGAAGCGGTAACTTTCTTTTTATAGCTTATAAAGAAATGAAGCTGCTGGAGAAACTTTTGTTGGCTCGTATCAGGGCATTGTCAACAAAACCTGCCGATGCAAGGCGGTTAAGGAATTTTTTACCGAACAATCAATATGTAAGCGTCAAGCAGTTTTATGGAATAGACACCAATCCTTTTGCTGTTGAGCTGGCAAGAGTAACGCTCATGGTAGCTAAGGAACTTTGGGTAACCCAGCATGAAAAAGATTTTGATAATGAAAATGCCTTACCCCTCGATAATCTTGATAAGAATATTATCTGTGCTGATGCTTTGTTTACTGAATGGCCAGAAGCCGATGCCATCATTGGCAACCCGCCTTACCAGAGTAAAAATAAAATGCAGGAAGAATTTGGGGCGGAGTATGTAAATAAATTACGCGAAGCATACCCCGAAGTTCCGGGAAGGGCAGATTTTTGTGTGTATTGGTTTTACAAAGCACACAAACATTTGAAAGAAAATAGTTATGCGGGATTGGTTGGCACAAACACCATCAGGCAGAATTACAGCCGTGAAGGAAGTTTAGATTACATAGTAAAAAATGGAGGAACTATTATAGAAGCCGTTTCATCTGAACCATGGAGTGGTGAAGCAGCAGTGCATGTTTCAATTGCTTCCTGGAAAAAAGGAAAAGAATCCGGCAAGAAAAATTTATTTACTGTTGATGAAAATGAAAACATCCATTTGCATGAAGTGGAAAACATCAATAGCAGTTTGAGTTTGCAAATAGATGTAACTTCTGCAAAAGTTTTGGAATGCAATAAAGAACCTAAGAAATGTTTTCAAGGTCAAACGCACGGACACGAAGGATTTCTCTTGTCTATCAAAGAAGCAAATAAGTTACTTAACAAAAATAAAAAGTATGCTGAAGTACTGAAACCGTTTTTAGTTGGTGATGAATTGGTAGGAAATTTTCAATCGCAACCGAAAAGATTTGTAATTGACTTCACAACAATGGATATGAACGAATCTTCTTCTTACAAAGAAGTTTTTAAATTAATTCAGGAAACAGTTTTGCCTGAAAGAGAAGTAAGAGCAAAAGAACAAGAAGAAGTAAATAAAAAAGTGCTCAAGCAAAATCCGAAAGCAAAAGTGAATAAGCATCACATCAACTTTTTTAATAAGTGGTGGAAACTCTCTTGGGGAAGAGAAGACATGCTTAGCGAAATTTCAAGGTTGAAAAGATATGTTGCATGTGCGAGAGTCACACAGCGTCAGATATTTGAATTTGTTTCGACTGAAATAAATCCTTCGGATCAGATTATGATTTTTCTTTTGGACGATGATTATTCTTTTGGAATTATTCAATCGAAGTTCCATTGGCAATGGTTAACAGAAAAATGCTCTACGCTTGGAATTGGAAATCGTTACACGACTGATACTGTTTGGGACACATTCCCTTTCCCGCAATCTCCGACCCAAAAGCAAATAGAAAAAATAGCAGCAGCAGCTAAAACATTGCGCGATGTCCGCAACAAAGCAATGAAAGATTATAATTATTCATTGAGGGATTTATACCGTGTTTTGGAAAAGCCGGGCAAAAATGCAATAAATGATTTGCAAAAAGAATTAGACAATGCCGTGATGGAAGCCTATGGCTTTGATGAAAAGAAAGATTTGCTCTCTCAATTGCTTGAACTTAATTTGCAAGTAGCAGAAAAAGAGAAACGGCAAGAAAAGGTGCAAGCGCCCGGCTTGCCTGATTGGGTTAAGAATAAAGAGAAGTTTGTGAGTGATGATTGTGTGAGGTTTGAAGAAAACTAAGCTCTGCTCCGCCCTGTTGGGTTTGTTTGCCCCGAAAATTGATTAGGTGACTGTATTGGACTTCCTTTTACTTCCTCTATAATGAGTTGGCAGATGTACATATCAGGCGTTAAAAGAAAATTATGAATACCAAGATTAATTATTTCTAAAGTAATAATTCCTGTAAATCCTGCGTGAATCGTTGGGGCTGTAAAATGAATAAGAACGCCACACCTCGCTAATGAACTCTTTCCTTCAACACGAGCACTGTAGCAAATATCCCCACCATGTATTGGGAAATTTACTCTTTCAAATGTTTGTCCTAATATAAATTTATTGGGTTCTAAAGAATACGGTTGGTTTTTAGTGATGATTATTTTTTCAGTATTGTCGTGAAGAAAATTAGAAATGCCGGCTAACCTTAAATCAAGTTGAACAGGCTGTATAGGGGTTTTAGGCACACGTATTTCTGTGCCCAGTCTCAAATCTATCGCACTTGTATTAAATGGAGGCTTAGTTGTGTCCGTTCCGGGAGGAGGAGATATTTCAAAATCTCCTCTATCTAAACATTTAAGTATTTCTGTGTTACTTAATATCATCAAATGGAATAGTAACCCATCTTGAAGAATAAGTTTCAAATGGTTCACATGGAAGCATTACTTCACCAATCTTTTTTTCTTTATCACGATTAATCAAATATACTTTTAATGTATATACATTTCCATTTTCTTCTTTTACAAGTGTTTTATCTGCGAAGAAACTTACCATCTTTCCGTCTGATAATTTTAGTTCTACAGAATACTCACTTGAAAACATACCCGGAAATACATTAACTGGGATCCATACATTAGCATTATAACTTGTCATTGTGATGTTTAGATTTTAGGTAGCGACAAACTTATACGTATAAATACGTATTTTTTAGAAATGTAATACGAGTTATAAACTATTTATTAACAGATTTATTGCAAAATTAATTGAATAGAATCCATTTTCCAATTCCTGCCTTTAGGATGCCAAAAAGTGTTTGGTTTATGCAAGGCTCAAAAAAAGATATGAACATCATCATTGGCTTTAAAGCACTCAAAAGTTTTGAACATACACCAATACAACCAATCTCATGCCGTAAATTGTATGCTCCAAAATTGTCATTATTACAATCATTACAAGACGCAAGAAAGCATTAGTCCACTCTGATAGCTAAAGGTGTCGTGCCTGCATGATTGCAAGAGCTATTGAGAGTTATGAAGCTGCTTGATCCTGTTTTCGACACCGTTTATTTTCCAAAATTGGAGGATGAGCTCTTTGAAGCTTTCTATGATGTCCGCCCGCAACGGAAGGCACTGGACATTTTGTATACCTTATCTCAGTCACTTAATAGTATATGGCAGGAACTACCTCAATTCAGGAAAAGGAAATTTTTAGAAAAGCTGGAAGATGAATACCATTCTTACAGACGGAAAAAGGGATATGTTAAAAATGTTCCGTTTACTGAATTTTACAACACTTATTCAAGAATGTACTACATGGATATAATAGATTCCTTTAGGAAGGAGATTTTATTACTGAGCATCAACGACAAGGTAGCAACTCCAAATCCGAATGCAACATTTGATAATTCTACGAGATCAAAGCCTAACTTCAAGGTATCCTACATAAATCAAATACTCGAAATACTTCAGGCATATTTTCCAAAAGAGCAGCATAACGATTTGAAGCTCCTGATTGAAAACGGAATAAATAAGGGAGTGGTATTAGATTTTCTTGCCTCTGGTGCAACGCTCATTGACTTTTTTAAACAATTATGGAAAGGGCAAATATTGAATATTGCATATCAAGCTGAATTGGAAAAATGGCTTGCTGCATATTTTAATTTTATTGACAGGAAGGGAGCAACAAAAGGGGTTACAGTTAAATATGCAAGTCGCTTTATATCTGAGACTCGCAGAGCGGCGAAGGGTAATCGCTTAATTGATGTTAAGAAAAAAGAGGATGGCACTTTTATTATTGAGCAATTAGAAATAACAAACAGGAAACAAAATAAAAATATGGAGGAGAAAAAGTCGTGGGGATATAGTGGGTAAAACACTTACCCCCGTATAACCCCACAATAGCATGAGCAAATCTTTGGACTCACTAAAAAATTATAATTATGAGTTCAAATGAAAAAACCACCGAAGTTACCGTCTCCAACGACCTTGTAACTCCACACTCCAATCACTCCATAGAGCTGCTTATAGCAGCCATCAGGAGCCATCAGTACAAGAGGACCTGCCACACCGTGCATCAGCTTAATGCTGCCGGTGATAAGCGTGCAGCAAATGAAGTGAAGAAGTATCTGCCGGCTGCTACCTTCAGTTGCCAATATAAGCACAGGCGCTGCAAGGAAAACGTTACCCATTATAATGGCAATATATTGCTTGACGCAGATAATCTTTCACAGTCGGAGTTGGTGCGCCTGGTGGCTATGCTGCCCACATGTCCTTATGTGTATGCCTTCTTCATTTCTCCCTCCGGCAATGGCATTAAAATATTGGTGAAGACGAACGGAGAGATGAAGCATCATTTACATACATATAGCAGGGTGGTGAACTATTTTACCCTGCTGCTGCAGGTGAAGTTTGACACAAGCACCTGCGATGTGGTGCGGCTTTGCTTTTTAAGCCATGACCCGAATGCGTATCTGAATCCCGATGCATGGGTGTATGAAGTAAAGATGCCCGTCATTGCGAGGGTGGCACAGCCTGTCCCGATTTATCGGGAACCGAAGCAATCCCTGCGCTATGAAACAGGGGATTGCTTCGCTATCGCTCGCAATGACAGTAGTATGAATACCACCGATTATCTTTTCCGCAAGTGCGTTCGCTTCACCAACCGCAAACGGCAGTTTTCAGAAGGCAATAGGAATAATTTCGTTTTCCTGCTTAGCTGTTACTGCCGAATGAACGGGCTGAGCAGGGAAGATGCACTGAATGAAATAGTGCAGCATTACAATTTCAGCCAACGCGAAATTCAGTCAGCCGTTCGTTCTGCTTATCGTTATAAATAGTCATTGCGAGGGAGGCATGACCGAAGCAATCCCTCAACTACGAAGTCAGGGATTGCTTCGCTTCGCTCGCAATGACAATGGGAACGGGGGATTGCTTCGTTCCTCGCAATGACAATCAATTTTTAATTTTAAAACTCCAATCATTCAAATGACAAATAATAAAAACTCCAACGCTCAAACACCCTCCTTCGGGGGGCAGGGGGGCTATGACAAATGGTTTATCCCTGCTTTCGCAGAGGGATATATAGAACCCGATTTCGATTTTAAGAAGAATACTATTAATTCCATTGACCTGCTAAAGAATGAGGATTCAGAAAACAGGTACTTGTTATCGCCTTTTCTGCCTCGTGTCGGGACAGGCATTTTAGCAGGAGCGCCGGATACGGGTAAGAGTCAGTTTGCCCGCCAGTTGTGCATTGCAGTGGCAACCCAAATGAACCATTTCCTTGATTATGGGCTGTCGGCAACGCATAACCGCGCTTTATACATCGCAACAGAAGATGATGCAGCCAACACTAACTTTCTGCTTGAGCATCAATTAAAAGGCCTGTATCAAAAGCCAACCTCCAACCTGAATTTCATTTTTGCAGATACGCTGGGTCAACATGAAATTTTACTTGCTATGGATGAGCACCTCAAAACAACCCCCTGCGACCTGGTGATTGTTGATTCATTCGGAGATATTTTTATTGGCGCAGACGGTAATAACAACCAGGCCATGCGTAAAAATGTTCGTAGTTTTCAATACTTCGCACTCAAACATCAATGCCTTATTCTTTTTGTGCATCACATCAATAAAGCTGCCTATAAGCTAAGCCCTAATCAGGCGCACATACAAGGCGGCGGCGGTTTAACTCAAAAGGTGAGAATTGCCCTACAGCTTAGCCAGGGGGAAAGCGACATAAAATACCTGACGGTGGTGAAAGGGAACTATTGTCCGCGCCAATTCAAGCAAAACGCAATGGAGCTGACCTTTGACGAAAAGAAATTCCTCTTTACCCGCACAGGCAAAGAGATTCCTATTGACCTCCTTAATACGGAGGAAAACAAAACCACGCAGCTTGACAAGTTGCAGGAAACAGCAGAAGGTATTTTTGAGAAGTCATCGTTGTCCTATAAAGATTACTGCACCCGCCACAACAACATTACGGGCAAAAGTTTTGGATCAGCCAAACGCGATCATGCTTCCATGAAGCAGTTAGAGATCATCGTTAAGGACGGCAGGAAGTGGAAACTTGCCTGATGCTGTCATTGCGAGGAGATACGACGAAGCAATCCCTGTCTTCGTAGGTGGGGATTGCTTCGCTATCGCTCGCAATGACAATTAGTCTCATAGTCTCAAAACCCTAGGGAAATGAGACTGTGAGACTGAAATTTTGATGTGAAAACACAAGTTTTAATAGCAACAAGGCAAAAACTTCTATCAATCACATAGTGTCTTCTATTGGACACGTTGAATCTTCTACTAATCACAACGCATTCACTATCAAACACAATGAATCTTCTACTAATCACAACGTGTTTAGTATTGAACTCAACGAAGCTTCTACTAATCACATCGTGTTTACTATTGAATTCGTTGAATCTTCTACTGAACACAATAAGTCTTCTATCAAACACGATGAATCTTCTACTAATCATATCATGTTTACTATTGAATTCATTGAATCTTCTATTGAACATGATGTGTTTAAAATTAGACAAAGAGGTGTCAGGTAAAAATAGGTATCCTTTTTCCGCCTTTTAGCTTCTTATTCCTGTCTGAAAACTTTCTATTGGGTTTGAGTGGCGGTATCTTTGTTATATAAATTAACCATTAAAAAGAGCGGCGGCAGCTCGTAAAACTCTGCCAACAAAAAAATGAGTAAACCAATCATAGCTATCAAGCTATCAAAAACAAATTATGCCGGGCTTATCAATCTCGGCAATCGCGTGGCTGCAGATCTTGCAGGCAACCTGAATTTTGCAACACCATTGCCCACTATCCTGGCACTGCAAACGGCAGTAACCAATGTTATAACCGCAATAGCAGTGTGGGGGCCTAAAGGCAATCGTGGTTCACACGCTGACCTTGTGGATTTGCGCACGAAAGCATTAACCCTTTCGCAAACGCTTAAATCATTAGCACAGTACGTGCAGAACACCGCACAAACCGCAGCAGGCAGTGATTATGTACTGATGGGCAACATCATCGTCACCAGCGGCTATCAGTTTGCTAATACGAAGACGCCGCAAGGCATTCTTCAAATGGTGCAGAACTTTCACAACTTTGTTACTCGCAGGATTAACGCTAACCAGGTGAAGCTGAAATGGAAGAAACCACTTAATACCACAAGCGCAGGTAATGTTAAAAGCTACAACATCATGAGGGGAACGACTTCTGTTTTCTCAGCAGCAGTGCAGATTGCCACCACTACCAAGACTTCGTTTACTGACACGAACGATGGAACAACACCTGTAACATGGTTCTACTGGATTGTGCCTGTTAATACTGCCGGTGATGGTGTTGTGAGCGATGTGGTGAGTGTGATTGTACCGAACGTTTAAACAGCCTGTTCAAAGTTGCTCCGTTCAATGTTCCGTGTTTCGAAAACATTGAACGTTGAACGGAATAACCTTGAACTGAGAAACTTTGAACCTTGAACTTAGTTTTAGTAATTCAAAAGCTCCAGTATTCTGTTCAGGTCAGCATCGTTTTCAAAAGGGATGAGGATTTTACCGCTGCCGTTCATGTTTCGTTTCAGGTATATCTTGGTGGCGAAATGACTGGAGAGCACGTTTTGAATTTTCGTGAATTCAAAGCTAAGCTGATTGGTGTTTGTTTTTGGTTTACGCTTGGTAGCTTGGTTCCCAACAAGCCTTGCTGCTGTTTCAACCTCGCGCACACTCATTTCCGTGTTGATGATTTGTTTATACAAAGCAAGTTGCTGCGCAGGGTCGTCTATGCCAATGATTGCCCGTGCATGTCCCATGGAAAGCCTGCCATCACGAATAGCAGCTTGTATGTCTGGCGGCAGTTTGAGAAGGCGTATATAGTTTGTAACAGTCGTGCGGTTCTTTCCCACACGGGTGCATAGCTCTTCCTGGCTGACGTTGCATTCGTCCATCAGGCGCTTGTAGCTGATGGCAACTTCAATGGCGTTCAGGTTTTCACGCTGGATGTTTTCTACGAGCGCCATTTCGAGCATGGCCTGGTCGTTGGCGATGCGTATATATGCCGGGATGGAATCAAGTCCTGCAATCTGTGATGCCCTCAGCCTGCGCTCACCTGATATAAGCTGGAAACGGTCGTAGCCAAGTTTGCGCACAGTGACTGGCTGTATAATGCCTTGCTCCTTGATGGATGCAGCAAGTTCGTTGAGGGCTTCCTGTTCAAAATCGGTGCGGGGCTGAAAAGGATTGGCTTCAATCTTTGAAATGGGGATGCTTGCTACAGCGCCTGCCAGAGTAGAAGCACCCGATGCACTTGTTTTAGACGTTACATCTGTTTCAGCATTCTCCAATAAAGCGCTAAGCCCGCGACCTAATACATTCTTCTTCATACTCATGAGGCTACCGGTATTTTTTTATCAGCATTCTTCATGCGGGTGAGGTTGTTTTTCTGTAAGATTTCTCTTGCAAGATTCAGGTAGTTTGTTGCTCCCTTGCTTGACGCATCGTGCATGATTACAGTTTGCCCGAAGCTGGGCGCTTCCCCTAACTTCGTATTACGCTGGATGATGGTATTGAAAGTCATCTGCTGGAAATGTGTTTTCACTTCTTCCACCACCTGGTTGGAAAGGCGGAGGCGACTGTCGTACATCGTGAGAAGAATACCTTCAATGTCAAGCTCAGGATTGAGACGTGTTTGCACGATCTTGATGGTATTGAGCAGCTTTCCTAATCCTTCGAGAGCGAAGTATTCGCACTGCACCGGTATGATGACAGAATCAGCAGCCGTGAGCGAGTTGATGGTGATCAGGCCGAGTGACGGGGAGCAGTCAATGATAATGAATTCATAATCGTTTTTAATTTTCTCCAGCACGTTCTTCATCATGCGCTCGCGGTTGGGCAGATGGATCATTTCTATTTCAGCGCCTACCAAATCAATGTGGGAGGGAAGCAAATAGAGGTGAGGAGTTTCTGTGCTTAAAATATGTTCTTTCGGATTGCTTTGATTGATGATGCATTCATAGATGCTGGTTTTGATATTGCGCGGATCGAAGCCTACGCCGGAAGTGGCATTGGCCTGCGGATCGGCGTCTATGAGCAATGTCTTGTATTCAAGCACTGCCAGTGATGCGGCAAGATTCATGGCAGTGGTGGTTTTACCAACGCCGCCTTTTTGATTTGCAATAGCTATTATCTTTCCCATGTTTATAGTATATAAGTCAAAGTTTCATTTTAGTTAATTGCGAATTTCGGATTGGTGATTTCGGATTATAAATCCGCAATTTACAATTGCTTGTTCTTAATTCTCAATTCTTCATTTCCATAGTTTCGCCGATTTTCAGCAGCAGCAGTTCCTTGGAAGCAACTTTAAATTTCCCTTTTGCTTCTTCGTGATCAATCTTTATGATGTCGAACGTATCGTAGTGCATGCCGATGATCTTATCGCATTTGATAAAGTCGGCAGCAATGACGGCATTATCAAAGCCCATGGTGAAGTTATTGCCAATCGGGAGAAATGCAAAATCAATATTCTTGTAATCGCCTATCAGCTTCATGTCGTAAGTGAGCGCTGTATCGCCTGAATAATAGAAGTTGCCTGTGCTCGACTCAATGAGAAAGCCCATCGGGTTGCCTCCGTAAGTGCCATCAGGCAAGGCGCTGGAATGAACGGCGGAAACGCATTTTACTTTTCCGAAATCTGTGATCCAATGTCCTCCTATGTTCATCGGTCTTATTTTTTTTAATCCTTTTTTACCCAGCCATAAATAAATCTCATAAGAACATATCACTGTTGCATTTGTTTGGTTTGCTATGTCCACTGCATCGTGAATATGATCATCATGACCATGAGAGATAAGTATGTAATCAGCCCGGATAGCCTTTATATCAATGTTTCGCGCTAATTCGTTAGGCGAAATGAACGGGTCAAAGAGCAATTTTTTACCGGCCACCACCACGCTGAAGCATGAATGACCGTAATAGGTTACCTGCATAAATTTATTTCCAGCGTTCGGCTGAGCTCTCACCAAAGTCGCAAAAGTAACAGAATGAAACTATAAAAGGTTTTAAAGTTACAAACAATAACGGGATTTTGTTAAAAACATTTGCCAACTTTGTGAACGCTTAACTGTTCATTTGTTTAATGGTTCAATAGTTCATAGGTGGGCGAATACCAATGAACCCAATTACCGCAAACAATATTATGGATACTCTTTTATTCTTAAAAACTATTATTCCCATCTTCTTTGCAGTGCTTTTCCTGCAATCAGGACTGGATAAGATATTTGACTGGAAGGGGAATCTTGACTTTCACAAGGAGCATTTTGCCAATAGCCCGTTGAAGTACTTTTCGGCACTTAACCTGGGATTTGTTGCTGCACTTGAAGTGTGCTGCGGTGCGCTTTGTGTTACCGGGTGTATTTTCTTTATCCTTAAAAGAGATAATACCTATTCGATAACGGGGCTTGAACTGGCTTGCATTATTTTTACCATGCTTTTCTTCGGACAGCGTCTTGCAAAAGATTATGCAGGGGCCGTTACTATTGTAACGTACTTTGTTCTCGCTGTAGTGTCTGTTGTAATACTTCGCTAAGAAAAGACTGCCTCTTATAAAGAAGTTTTGTCCTCTTTCTCACCAGTGTTGTTTTCGCTTCCAAGGTCATCAAAGCTGACGTCGGTGAATTGACTGCCTTCCGGAGTATGGTTGGTGTTGCGTATAGGTTCAGTGCCGCGGTTGTCAACGACGAATTTAACAACTTCACTCAGCCCTTCCTGGAATTTTTCAAAATCTTCCTTGTAAAGAAAAATCTTGTGCTTTGCGTAAAAGGGGTTTCCATCATCGCCTATTTTCTTTTTGCTCTCGGTAATAGTGAGAAAGTAATCATCGCTTCGTGTTGTCTTCACATCAAAGAAATATGTGCGCTTTCCTGCCTTCACGGCTTTTGAAAAAACTTCTTCGCGTTCATTTCTTTTGTAGTCTTCCATAGTGAGGCTTTTAGATTAATACAGTTGAACGACAAAAATAGAAAATTATTTGAATGTGAAAAAAGGAATGGACAGGTTTTTATTTTCTCTTTAAGAGTAATGCGAATGGAAAACATGTTAAAAATCAGGAAAATATTCTTATTATTGTAAAAATAAATTGAGTTGGAGTTTCGGTTTGCGCATGTATGCTTCTTCACCGAAACTCGAAACATGAAACTTGTTTTTATGCACCAGGACATTGATGAAATAGATGCTGCCATATTGGAAATTCTTCAGAGGGATTCCACCATATCAATTAAAGAAATTGCCGCTGAGGTAGGACTTTCTGCAACTCCAACGCATGAACGTATCAGGCAGTTGGAGGAGCGCGGCGTTATTCGTAAGTATGTGGCGTTGGTGGATCGCGAAAAGGTGGGAATAAATTTATTGGTGTATTGCAATATTGTTTTAAAGGAGCAATCAAAAAAAGCGCTGGTTGATTTTGAGAAAGCAGCATCCAAAATACCGGAAGTGCTTGAAGTGACCAGCATTTCGGGCACGTATGATTACATGCTCAAAATTGCAGCGGCTGATATCAATGCCTACAATGATTTTGTAATGAATAAGCTTGCTAACATTCCTAACATCGGGCAGTATCACAGCAGCATCGTGCTTTGCGAAACCAAGAAAGAAACTGCTTACCCCTTAAAGTGAGTTGTCAGCCGGTTGAAATTCTTTTGTAAGATTTATTTCTCCCATCAATTTTAAAAAGCGCTCTGCTATTTTATCATTGCAAAGGTTTCCGATGCTGCCTTCATGCGTATACTTAACATGTTTGCAGGGAGTAAAATTTCCTGCTTCTATTTCCTTGCCTACTATTCGATAAGCTTCCCTAAACGGCACTCCGCTAAGCACTAACTCATTTACTTTCTCCACGCTGAAAAGGTATTTGTATTTATCGTCCTCAAGCAGGTTGTCCTTAACACGAATATGCTGAAGCATTAACACTGCCATTTCAAGACAGCTTTTTAATTCAATAACAGCCGGGAAAAGACATTCTTTTGTTAGCTGCATATCACGGTGATAACCTGAAGGCAGGTTGGAAGTGAGCAAAGTAAGTTCGTTAGGCAGTGCCTGTATGCGGTTGCATTTTGCACGAATCAGCTCGAACACATCGGGATTCTTTTTATGAGGCATGATGCTGGAACCTGTAGTCAGTTCATCAGGGAAGGAAATAAATCCGAAGTTCTGACTCATATATAAACAAATGTCAGTGGAAAGTTTGCCAAGCGTTGCAGTAATGGTGGAAAGCGCAATGGCTGTTATCTTCTCCGTTTTGCCACGTGTCATCTGTGCATAAACTACATTGTAATTCATGCTTTCAAAGCCAAGAGAATCTGTTGTATGCTGCCTGTCAAGAGGAAAAGAAGAACCATAGCCTGCAGCAGAACCCAACGGGTTCCTATTCACAATATGATAAGCAGCAATCAATAATTCAAGATCGTCTGTCAGGCTTTCCGCATAAGCGCCAAACCATAAACCAAATGAAGAAGGCATAGCAACCTGCAAGTGAGTATAACCGGGCAGCAATACATCTTTATACTTTTCGCTGAGGTGCTGTAGTAATTCAAACAGCTCCTTTACATTTCCCGCAATGCTTTCCAGCTCGTGCCGGATAAACAGCTTTATATCGAGCAGTGACTGGTCATTTCTTGATCTGCCGGTATGAATCTTTTTTCCTGCTTCGCCAATGTAGCGCGTAAGAAGTAATTCAATTTGTGAATGCACATCTTCAATCCCTTCTTCAATGATAAAAGTTTTTAGGTGAATTTCATTTTTGATGCGCATAAGCCCTTCCTGAATGGACAAAAGTTCTGCATGATTGAGGAGACCTATACTATGAAGCATTTGTGCATGAGCCAATGATCCTTCCACATCGTATTTTGCCAAATACATGTCCCAATGCTTATCACTTCCGACTGTAAATTTTTCCACCTTCTTCAGTAACTCAGAGCTTTTTGGAGCAGATTCTTTTTGCCAAAGTTTCATGGTTATTCAATTAGTTGTTTCAGCATTTGTATGTATATATCAATTCCCTCTTGTATTTCCTGCAAATAAATAAATTCATCGGCAGTATGAGAACGGGCAGAATTACCTGGTCCAACTTTAATTGTCGGGAAATTCATCAGCGCCTGATCGGAAGTAGTAGGGGAGCCGTATGTTTTCCTTCCAAGGAAGGTTCCTGCTTTTACAAGAGGGTGTTCTTTTGAAATGCCCGAAGAGTTAATTCGTGTAGATCTTGGTTTTATTTCGCATTGCACATGCTGACGGATAATTTCCAAAACATCTTCATTTGTGTAGCAATCTGTTGTTCTTACATCTACTGTAAAATGACATCTGTCAGGCACAACATTGTGTTGGCTTCCTGAGTTGATGACTGTAATGCTCATTTTTACTTTTCCTAATGCTTCGGACACTTTTGGAAATTGAAAAGTCCTGAACCATTCAATGTCCTTCATCGCTTTGTAAATGGCGTTCTCGCCTTCTTCGCGCGCTGCATGTCCGGATATTCCATACGCAGTGCAATCCAGCACCATCAACCCTTTTTCTGCAATGGCGAGATTCATTTGTGTAGGTTCTCCTACAATACCCATATCCATTGTTCCCATATCAGGGAGAAGCGTTCTTATTCCATTTTCTCCTGAAACCTCCTCTTCTGCAGTGGCGACAAAAATGAGGTTGTATTTCAAATTAGGTTTGTCGTAAAAATAGATAAAGGTTACCAGCAATGAAACCAAGGCTCCGCCTGCATCATTGCTTCCGAGACCATAGAGCTTACCATCTTTAACGATGGGTTCAAAAGGATTTAATGAATATCCTGCATTCGGTTTCACTGTATCATGGTGGGAGTTGAGAAGCAAGGTTGGAAGTCCTTTTTTACAATACTTATTTAGCGCACATATATTGTTCAGCTTTCGTTGCGCTACAATTCCTTTACTTTGCATGAAATCAAAAAGCAGATTAGCCGTTTTATCTTCTTCACGGCTGAAAGATGGAATCGCAATCAGTTTCTTTAACAAGCCAATTGCTTCGACTGCCAATTGATTGACGGGCTTTTCAATTAAGGATATATGTGGCTGCATCTTTTTGTTTACTGATTATTTGTGCAAGCTGAGAAGCATTTCCGATCATCACGTTTTGCACATTTAGCTTGCGTGCGTTGAAAGCGTTGTCCAGCTTAGGTATCATGCCTTTTGTTACAATGCCTTTTTGTTTGAGTGCTTCGTAATCAGAAACAGATAATTCAGGTATAAGTGATGAATCATCATTCGCGTCTGCAAGCACTCCGTTCTTTTCAAAACAGAAAACTAAACTCACTTCAAAATCATTCGAGAGAGCTACTGCTAAAGCAGAAGCCATTGTGTCAGCGTTCGTATTAAGTAGCTGCCCTTTCCCGTTATGCGTAACAGCGCAGAAGACAAGAATGAAATCTGATTCAAGCAATTGAATGATTGATTTGCTCCTGATTCCATCGGGTAGAATATCTCCAACAAAGCCAAAATCTATTGACGGGTGTTTGCATTTTTCGGCAGTAATCATGTTTGCATCAGCACCACTCAGCCCGATAGCATTGCAGTTTAAAGCTTGCAGCTTAGCAGTAATTGATTTATTGATCCATCCCGCATAAACCATCACGGCTATTTTAAGTGTTTCCGCATCAGTGATTCTTCTCCCATCTATGAGCGTTTGTTTTATTCCCGCTTTCTCAGCTATCTCAGTTGTCAGTTTTCCTCCTCCGTGTATCAGAATCTTATATCCATCAATAGCGCTGAACTGGCGCAGGAAGCTATCCAATTCAACAGGATTGTCAATAATGTTGCCGCCTATCTTTATGATATATAACTTCTCCATGTTCTAAAAATTACTCTCCAGCATATTCTTTAATACAGCTTGCGCAGCATATACCCTGTTCTCAGCCTGATTGTAAATAAGAGAGGAGGGACTATCCAGTAGCGAATCCGGCACTTCCACATTTCTGCGAACAGGAAGGCAATGCATCACTTTAGCATCAGGTGTTGCTTTTAGTTTCTCCGGTGTCAGCATCCAATCTTCTTTCACATCAGGCATTGTTCCGTAACTAGTAAACGAGGACCAATTCTTAGCATATATAAAATCTGCACCTTGTAATGCTTCCTGCTGGTCGTAATTTATTTTCGCGTTTTTCGTAAATTGTTCTGCCAACTCATATCCTTGCGGATGCGTAATGACAAAATCCACTTCGCTTTTAAGCATCCATTGCACAAAGGAATTGGCTACTGCCTGCGGCAGTGGTTTAATATGTGGAGCCCATGTCAACACTACTTTGGGTTTACCTGATTTCTTCCAATGCTCGTTTATTGTTATTGCATCTGCAAAACTTTGCAACGGGTGCAGCGTAGCAGATTCAAGAGATACTAAAGGACAGTTACAATATTGGATGAATTTATTTAGTACACTCTCAGTATAATCTTCTTCTTTGTTCTTTAATCCGGGAAAGCAACGAATTCCGACAATATCACAATAGTTTCCAATAACGGTTGCAGCATCTTTCACATGCTCTACAGTAGTGCCGTTCATTACTGCACTATCCTGCATCTCAAGTTGCCATCCTTCTTTATCAATGTTTAGCACTATGACATTCATCCCTAAGTTCATCGCAGCCTTCTGAGTGCTCAAGCGGGTTCTTAAACTTGGATTTAAAAATATAAGACCAAGTGTTTTGTTTTTTCCCAGGTGTTGAAATGCAAAGGGAGCTTGCTTCAACTTTAATGCTTCCTTTATAAAAGAAGGAACGTTACTTACGTCATTGACCGATGTAAATGCTTTCATAATTACTAAACAGCCAATGGTTGTAAAACGTTTTGAAGTGCTTCAATAAACTCATCAATATGTTCGCGCGAAACATTGAGTGCAGGTAAAAGACGAATAGTATTTTTATTTGAAGAAGATCCGGTGAATATTTTATACTCATTCAATAAAGCTTTTCTCACTTCAGCGCAGGGAGCATGTAATTCTATTCCTGTCATCAGCCCCAGGCTTCTTACTTCTTTTATAGAAGGAATACTCGACAGTTGTTCTTTTAAATACTTTCCCATCTGCAAAGCATTTTCAACCATCTTTTCCTTTTCTATTATATCAAGCACAGCAATACCCGCAGCACAAGCAAGATAATTTCCTCCGAAGGTTGTGCCTAGCATTTCAAGCTTGGGTTTTATTTCCGGCGAGATCAGTACTCCGCCAATTGGAAATCCATTGCCCATTCCTTTTGCAACGGTAATTAGATGCGGTTTAATACCTGCATATTGATGAGCAAAGAACTTGCCTGATCGTCCATAGCCCGATTGCACTTCATCAAGAATAAGCAATGCTCCGTGCTTATTGCAAAGTGTTTCCAGTTTTTTCAAAAAAGCAGCATCAGGTATATTAACGCCGCCGACACCTTGAATCCCTTCTACAACGACAGCGCATATATCATCGCTGATCGTCTTTTCAAATGCTTCAATATCATTGAACGGAAGGAAAATAATATTTTCATTTTTATTGACAGGAGCAATGATGCCTGCGTTGTCAGTTGCTGCAACAGCCAACGAAGTCCTGCCATGAAAAGAACCTTTGAAGGCAATGATCTTCTTCCTTCCATTATGGGAAGACGCCAGCTTGAAAGCATTTTCATTTGCTTCAGCGCCTGAGTTACAAAGAAATAAATCATAATCAGGATAGCCTGACATGTTGCCAAGCTTCTCTGCCAATTTATCCTGCAGGTTGATCTTAATCGAGTTGGAATAAAAGCCTATCTTTTGAAGTTGTTCCGTTAGCATCTGTACATAATGCGGATGGCTATGGCCAACTGATATTACAGCATGTCCGCCATACAGATCAAGATATTGGGTGCCTTTGTTATCCCAAAGAAGAGAACCATGAGCACGAACGATTTCAATATCAAAAATGGAATAGACTTTAAATGGTTTCATTAGTTATATAATTTAAAATGCAGATGCTTTAAGCTTGAGTCCTGCCGTTTCTTCAAGGCCAAACATCAGGTTCATATTCTGAACAGCTTGCCCCGATGCTCCTTTTAGCAGGTTATCAATTATGCTCGTAATCATTAATTGGTTATCATGTTTTTCTATATATAGCACACATTTATTTGTATTCACTACCTGTTTCAAATCAGGATTTTGGTTACTCACAAATACAAAGGGATGTTTGCTGTAATAGTTATTAAACAAATCTTTTGCTTCTGTTTCACTCAAAGAGCATTCGATGTAAAGAGTTGCGAATATTCCCCTTGTAAAAGCTCCTCTCAAAGGAATCATCAATATCTCTCCGTTATTTTGAGCGTTTAGCGAGTGAACACTTTGATATATTTCTGCCAAATGCTGATGAGTAAATACTTTATATGCTGAAAGATTATTTTGTCTCCAACTAAAATGGGACGTATTACTCAATGATTGTCCCGCACCCGTCGAACCTGTGGTTGCTGTTACATGAACGGAATTTGAAAGCAAAGATTTTGCTGCAAGCGGAAGAAGCGCCAATTGGATTGCAGTAGCAAAGCAACCGGGATTAGCAATGTTCTGCGCTGAGCGAATCTCCTCACCATTTAACTCAGGCAAACCATAAATGAATTCTCTTTTTTCAAAAGTTGCGTTTGCATTAATTCTGAAGTCCTGGCTGAGATCAATAATTCGAGTAAGCGAAGTGATTTTATTTTCTGCAAGAAACTTTTTTGCTTCTCCATGCCCCACACATAAAAACAGAACGTCAATATCTTCTTTCAATTTATCAGCAAAAGTCAAATCAGTATCTCCAAGCAGGTCAGTGTGTATGTCAGAGACCTGCTTCCCTGCATTACTGCGGCTGTGGACAAATGATATTTCTACATCAGGGTGATGTACCAGTAAACGAAGCATCTCACCGCCTGTATAGCCAGCACCTCCAACAATCCCCGTTTTGATTTTGGATTTACTCATTGCTCAGGATTCATTCACCTGGTGAAAGATGGATGTCTGGTTGCCGAAAATCTTTGTAAAGCCTTTCACGTCTTCACCTGTCCATGATTTATTCATCTCGCCGTAGCTTCCGAATTTAGATGACATCAGGTCGTGTTTGCTTTCAATGCCATTTAATAAAAAGCGATAAGGTATAAGCGTAATCGAAACTTTGCCGGAAACATATTGCTGAGTGCTTGATAAGAATTGTTCAATGTTGCGCATCACCGGATCAAGAAACTGTCCTTCATGTAGCCAGTTGCCATACCATGCAGCTAACTGATCTTTCCAATACAACTGCCATTTAGTAAGCACGTGCTTTTCCAGTAAGTGGTGTGCCTTAATAATAATCAGCGGTGCTGCAGCTTCAAAGCCGACTCGCCCCTTAATACCAATGATCGTATCGCCCACATGAATGTCCCGCCCGATTCCGAAAGGTTGCGCTATATATTGTAAATATTGAATCGCTTCCACAGGGTGAGAAAATGATTTATCGTCAACGGAGACAAGTTCACCTTTTTTAAATGTAAGTGCTATTTTCTTTTCTCCATGCTCAGTTACTTGTGTCGGCCAAGCCTCTTCCGGCAATGACAAGTCCGAGGTAAGCGTTTCTTTTCCGCCTACAGAAGTGCCCCAGATTCCTTTATTGATGCTATATTTAGCTTTCTCAGTATTGATATTTACTCCATGATTTTTCAATGTTTCAATTTCTTCTTCACGGCTCAGCTTCATATCCCTGATGGGTGTAATTATTTCAACACCGGGCAGCATATTCTGAAACACCATATCGAAGCGAACCTGGTCGTTGCCTGCGCCTGTGCTGCCGTGAGCTACATAGGAAGCATTAATTTCTTTGGCATACTCTGCAACAGCTATTGCCTGAACCATTCTCTCCGCACTCACACTTAACGGATAAGTTGCATTCTTCAGCACATTGCCGTAAATCAAAAAGCGAATACATTCATCATAAAATTTCTTTGTTACATCAACGCATTTATAGGAAGCAACTCCAAAATGCAAAGCCCGCTGCCGGATATCATCAATTTCCTTCTCATTAAATCCCCCCGTGTTTACAGTAAGAGCATGCACTTCCATACCCTTCACCTTGCCCATGTGAACAGCACAGAAGGTGGTATCTAAACCGCCGCTATATGCTAATACTACTTTATTGTTTTTCATGCTATTTTGAAGAGACGACCTTGCTGCCTTTGTATGATGAAATAGAAAATAATGAATTTAAACTGTGGCGAACGGCAGACCTTAAACGCTGAACCGATCCTTTTATCAGGCGGGAATAGGACAACATATTTTCTTTGCTGTTATGCTCTTCCTTCATCTTATTATTATTGCTTTCAGCATTCGTTTTTTTTGCATTCGGATCGAACAACATACCTGTACACAGGCAATTTTTAAAATTCTTGCTTGTCAGGATGTCGTAGTTCACACAGCTCTTGCAGCCATTCCAGAACTTTTCATCACTGGTAAGTTCAGAATAGGTAACAGGCACGTAGCCCAGATCAGAGTTAATCTTCATCACAGCCAAACCAGTGGTAAGGCCGAAGATTTTAGCATTCGGATATTTCTTTCTTGACAATTCAAAAACTTTTTGCTTAATCATTCTTGCCAATCCGCTTTTCCGAAATGGCTTGGCAACAATAAGCCCTGAGTTGGCAACGAAGTTTTTGTTTCCCCATGCTTCTATATAACAGAAGCCTGCCCATTCGCCATCGTTGGTAAGAGCGATAACAGCTTTGCCTTCCAGCATTTTCTTGCTGATGTATTCGGGAGTTCTTTTTGCAATGCCGGTTCCGCGTTCTTTTGCAGATGATTCCATTTCATCACAAATCTGTTGTGCAAACACGGTGTGATTTTCGTTTGCAAATAAAATATTGAAGTTGCTTGTTATCATTTTGTCGTATTAGTTGAAATAATTAATCATTTATTTCGCTCTAAGGTGCAAATATAGATTTAAATTCTTTATATTTCACAAATACAGATAAAAAATCTTTTTATTTGAATAATGTTAGTTAATAAATCTAAACGGATATGTAAATTTAATGTTACAAGCCCGGAGCTTTTTTTAAATGGATTAATGAACCAAGAAGAAAGATGGGTTCTGCGGTTCAATAAAAATAAGGTGTGATAATCTTCAGCGCCTATCAGCCAAAGCTTTGGAGTTCTTATCCTCTTTGACAATAACAAAAATGTCTTCGTTGTCCTTCTTCATGTAGTAGTGTTCACGGGCAAACTTTTCAAGGTTTTTAGGATTGGTCATCAAGGCTTCATAATCCCTTTTGCTTCTTTCTATTTCGGAATTATAATATTTTAATTCTTTTTTTAACTCTCTCAGTTTCGAATTGTATTGATGTTGAATGATAAAATCATTACGGTCAAAAAACGAAAGCCACACGGTAAAGACAAGCAAGGTTACTACATACTTGTTCTTCAGGTGAGGGAGAACGAATCTTTTAAAACCGGAGAGTTTTTTCTTTGCCATTGAATCTATGAATAACGAATTTGTACGAATATACGAATAGTACAATTACAGGTTCGTTATCTAATCAAAGGTAAGGAGTTTAGAAATGAATAAATAAATCTAAAAGGTGAATTAATAACAGACTAATGTTAATCGCGATTCGTAAATTCGTA
Source organism: Bacteroidota bacterium (assembly GCA_003151745.1). GTDB lineage: Bacteria > Bacteroidota > Bacteroidia > AKYH767-A > 2013-40CM-41-45 > PALSA-967. The sequence continues at coordinate 9,340 of PLYJ01000164.1, read as the reverse complement.
CAAATTCGTTATTCGTAGGTGTCAATTCGCCTTCGCCTTTTCCTTGAACGCCACATGCTGACCATTTGAGGTCTCTTCCTGAAGGAAAGGGTATCGATAATCAACAGGAGGGACGAGATTTTCCTTGATTGTCCTCATGGAAACCCAACGCAAAAGGTTAATCATAGAACCGGATTTATCATTCGTGCCCGAGGCGCGGCTTCCTCCAAAGGGTTGTTGACCTACCACAGCACCGGTGCATTTGTCATTGATGTAAAAGTTGCCTGCAGAGTTCACTAATTTCTTTGTGGCAAGGTCAACGGCGTAACGATCCTGTGCAAAAATAGCTCCGGTCAAAGCGTAGATGCTCGTGTTGTCAATAATGTCGAGTGTTTCTTCAAACTTATTTTCATCATATACATAAACAGTAAGAACAGGGCCAAAGAGCTCATCACACATGGTTACATAATAAGGATCTTTTGTAACCATAACAGTTGGCGCAATAAAATATCCTTTTGATTTGTCATACGTACCACCTGCAATGATTTCAACATCTTTATTTGCCTGCGCATTGTCAATGTACTTTGCCAGCTTGTCAAATGCTTTTTCATCAATCACTGCATTCACGAAATTGCTGAAGTCTTCTGTCGGCCCTACCTTGATTGATTTAATATCGTCAATGATTCTTTGTTTCACTTCATTCCAAAGGTTAGAAGGAATGTAAGCACGCGAAGCAGCCGAACACTTTTGCCCCTGGTATTCAAAAGCGCCACGCGTGAGAGCAGTAACGAGTGATTTCACTTCCGCCGATTTATGCGCAAGGATATAATCTTTACCACCTGTCTCCCCAACAATGCGGGGATACGATTTATACTTTGAAATATTAGTTCCGATGGTCTTCCAAATGTCATGAAACACGCCGGTAGAACCTGTAAAATGAATCCCTCCAAAATCACGATGATTGAAGATCACTTCACCTGCATCAGGCCCTGACACATATATAAGATTGATGACGCCATCGGGAAGCCCTGCTTTCATGAAGACTTCCATCAGCACATTGGCAGCGTAGATCTGTGTATTACTGGGTTTCCATACAACAGTGTTGCCCATCATCGCTGCTGATGTTGGCAGGTTGCCGGAGATGGCAGTAAAATTAAACGGTGTAAGCGCAAATACAAATCCTTCAAGCGGTCTGTATTCTACGCGGTTATATATGCCTTTAGAGGAAATAGGCTGTTGCAAATAAATATCCCGCATAAACTGCACATTGAACCGCAGGAAATCTATCATCTCACAGGCCGCATCAACTTCAGCCTGGAAAACATTTTTACTCTGCCCGATCATAGTGGCAGCGTTGATCTTATAGCGATAAGGACCTGAAAGCAAGTCAGCAGCTTTCAGGAAAATAGAGGCGCGTTGCTCATAATTCAAATCAGCCCATGCCTGCTTTGCTTTTAAAGCCGCATCAATAGCCTGTTGCACATGCGATTTATCTCCTGCATGATAATTAGCAATTACCCGCTGATGATCATGAGGCGGATGCATGGCAACTTTCTTGTTGGTTCGCACTTCCTTACCGCCGATGTACATCGGAATGTCACCGACAGTACTATACGCTTCACGGATAGCCGCCTTTAAAAGTTCGCGTTCTTTACTGCTCGGTGCATAATCAAGCATCGGTTCATTTACTGCATTGGGTATATTGAAAATTGCGTTTGACATGGCTATTGAATTTGACTACAAAGTTAACAATTAATAAGCTAATGATTTTGTTAAGGGTGTCATTGCGATGTAGCAATCACAGTTGATGTTAAAAACAAATTCTAAATAGTACGATCTTAAACTTAAAATGATTTATTTTGTATTCCATTTTAGTAATTATTTAGGAGTTTAATAGATGACTTACGAATACAACAAAGTTGATTTACAAAGACAAATTGACTACTTAGAAAATCGTGTTGATTTCGACACAATTAATCATTTGTTTTTATGGAATGAAATTGAAAGATATTTTCCCTTTATTCCTGTGGGTGTAAATATTATTAAAAAAGGTGAGCCGCTTTTTCGAGGCAGGCCGACAAAAGCTGGACCATCTTTTAAAAAAATCGGCGATTTCTCTCATGTTCCAATTGATGAGAAGGCTAAATGCAAAGAATTTGGAAGATGTAATCTTCCTGCACAATCATTATTTATAGCTCAAAAAATCTTGATGTTGCGCAAATGGAGTGTCTTACAAAGCACATTGATTTTAGCATTGGTTCATTAAGTTTCGGTAAATGGGTAGCCCAAGAAGATATTATTGTTGCCGATATTGTTTTAAATGAAATTGAAGACGTTCAAGCAACCTCAATTGCAAAAAAAAGAGAACATTTGCATAATTTAATAAAATCAGAATTAACACAAAAACAATTTAAATGTATAAAAATGATTTTAGATTTCTTTGGAAAACAATTCGCAAAAAACAATATACCGACACATCGCCATTATTTATATAGTGTTTATTTGGCAAATAGATTATTTGATCTTGAGCAAGATGGGCAAAAAATAGAAGGCATACAATATCCTAGCATCGCCATGAACTATCAGGGTGACAACGTTGTTTTAAAACCTGAAACAATTAATAATGGTAAATTAAAACTTGTTGAAACATATGAGGTAATGAGTGCAATTAGCAAAAAAACATTATACTCAAAGATTACAAATCAATCGAATCGAATTGAACATGGAGAAATATTTTGGAGAAAAGAAGGGACAATTCATGGCGAAGGCTATTTTGATGAAATAGCTTCTACTAAAACTCCTTTTGAAAAGGGAGGACAAGGATTTCTTAAAATTGAATTGAAATTCGAAAGGGAAAAAGTGTTGACCATTCTTAACGAAATGAAAATTGAACAAAACATTGACTTTAATTCTCCCTTACAATACTTACTTACAAAGGATTGTGAGATTTTTGCGAAGAAATATTGTCATATTACTTATACAAATGGGACTTTTAAAAGATGTGAGATTAACGAAAGAGAAAAGAAAGTCACTTTTATGACATCTTGGGGCTTTTTAATGAGACCTCGAAATGAAATACTTTTTGCATTAGGAGGAGGGGTTTACGCTTTTAAAGAAATTCCATCTTTAAGTTTTGAATTTTTACCTGCAACTCAAAATAGTGATGTTTACAAAAAGTATAATGAGAACGCAAACCCCACCTCAATTTCCTAACTATAAAGAAATTTTTATCATACAATGAAATTGACATGGATAAGCATTTAACAATTTATCAGTACATTGCAATTAGTGTAATTATAGTTGGAATTCTCATTTTAATTTATGTAATACTAGCTGCCATTAGAGAGTTCTCATCAACTTACAATGCACGAATTAAAATTATGAATGAAGACGTTGGATTTACAGGCAACAAAAAGGATCTCATCAATAAATATATTATTCCTTTTTGTTTTGCTTGGATTAAAATGCATATAAAAATTTCAATATTAATTATAGTTATTATTACAACATTTTACTTCTTATTTTTTTAGACGATAGAAATGAAAGATATTTCAATTCCTTTTTTGATAGCAGTAATTATCCTTTTTTGGATGGGGCTTCGAAATCTTATTGCAGCTACAATAGGTTTTTCAAAAACAGGAACAATAAAACCTATTCAAAGATTGTGGCACTGCATCGCATTAATAATCCAGTGGAGTGCTGTACTTATTGCCTATATAAATAAATCATGGATACCATTAATATCGGGATTTATTTTAGCATTTTTATTTCGCAGAACAATTAATTGGTCGAATAATTATAAAAAAAATGATAACAATTTGGACGATGTTAACAATTCATAAAACTAACGCAATAAAACATAAGGATTGATCATTAGGTAAAAGGATTGGCTATTTCATAATACCCTGTATCTCCTGTCTCAGTGGTTAAGAACCTCAACCTATGCAGACGTCGCCATATTCGAATAAACCACCTGCACATCATCGTCTTCTTCCAGCATGTCAATAAGCTTGAGTACTTCTTTTTCCTGCTCTTCAGAAAGTCCTTCAACATAGGTGGTAGGAATGCGGGTAAGCTCTGAACTGACCACATTGATTCCCTTTTCTTCCAAGGCCTTTTGCATACCACCAAAATCAGTGAAAGCGGTGTAAATAAAAATGTCGTTATCTTCTTTCACAATTTCATCAGCGCCGTAATCAATCAACTCCAGTTCCAGCTCTTCCACATTGATATTACCGGCTTCAATTTTAAAAACCCCTTTGCGGGTAAACATAAAATCAAGAGATCCCGTTTTACCCAGTGATCCGTCGCCTTTTGAAAAGTGCATACGAATGTTGGCTACTGTACGCGTAGGATTGTTGGTAGCAGTTTCAATTAAAATGCAAACACCATGCGGGCCTTTGCCTTCATAGATAACTTCTTCATATCCTTTTTCGTCCTTTGATGATGCACGCTTGATGGCAGCATCAATATTCGCCTTCGGCATATTAATGGCCTTGGCATTTTGAATAATGGAGCGCAACCGTGAATTGCCATCCGGATCAGGTCCGCCGACTTTTACGCACATCGCAATATCCTTACCTATACGTGTAAAAGCCTTCGCCATCTTAGCATACCTGGCAAACATTTTGTGTTTTCTCTTTTCAAATACTCGTCCCATAGCTGTTTAATGCTGATTTTGTGAGAGTGCAAAGATAGAATTTATACTAAAAATAGGATTAATAGTGAAAGTAACAGCAGGCAGCCGCAGTAAGCAGGACTGCCACTGCTACTGCTCACTGTTGCTTTTTTAAAGTTGCTTCATCAGGTACCTATACATCTCCACCATAGCATCAATATCCTTCTTATGAACCTTCTCATCAGGGGAGTGAACATGATCTTCTCCGGCGCCTATGAAGCACCAGTCAATAGGATAGGGCTGCTTTTGCAATTCAGTGCCATCGCTTCCGCCGCTTCCTTCCACTTCTAATTGATAAGGGATGCCGCTTTGTTTGGCAAGTGCAATAATTTTATTGATAAAAATTCTTCTTGGAATGCCTGTGTCCCGCATTGAAACAACAACGCCTTGCCCATGATGCACACCTTCTGTGATCCATGTAATGTCAGAAACAAGAGCCTGGTGAACATGATATTTTTCATAAAGGAATTTAGAAAGGAAAGGTACGCTGCCTCCTCCATGTTCTTCCCAACATGAGAATACTATAGCTCCGTTCTCTAATGTTTCTGCTACTTTCAAAGCATTCCAGACACCGAGGCGGTTATCCATATAACAGCACTGTATAAAATCATCATCTTCGCGAAAGTTGGGTTTGTAAGTTAGGTCTGTTCCGCGTTCTATCTCTCTCTTAGACTTATAAGAGTAGTTGCCCTTCTCATCTTCTTCAAGCGTGCATTCAACCATTCCTTTACTGTCAGCGCCAACGAGGATAGTACCGCTCTCGGCATGAGGTCCGCCGATTCTTACTAATTGATTAGAATAGCGCACCGTAAAACCAATGCTGTCAATATGAGCATATATAGCTGTGCGCGGCTTTCCGAAAACAAGAACGATACAATTTTGAAATCCTTCTCCATAATAAATCTTAGGATGCACCTTCCAGGATGATTTACGTTTAATGATATAGTCAATCAGGAATTCCGTCATCGCTGATTCGTTGCCTGACGGAGCATGGATGGAACAAAGTTGTTTTAGTAACTGCATTGTTTGTGATTACACTGATTATAAAATGGATTACACCGATTTATACTGAAGATAGTAAGCAGTAGCAGTGGGCAGGGTTGCAAACTGCTGCTGCCTACTGCTACTTTTAGATTCTTTTCAACACAATCAACTCATCATCAAGTATTGTTTCCTTTGAAATTATTTTCCCTTCCAGCACAGGTGCTTTAACACCATCTCCCAGCCATTTATTTCCTGTAAAAATTCTTGCTTCATCCCACAGGCCTTTGTCAATAAAGGATTGCAGCAGCTTTGTCCCTCCTTCAATGATTATGGATTGAATATTCTTTTTGTACAATTCATTCATCATCTGCTGAGGTGCATCCTTGCTAAAATCAATTTTAATGTAGTCAACATGACCGGACGATTCGTTCTTTATTTCATTGAATACCAGTGTCGGCGCCTCCTGATTGAAGATGCTTAAATTCTTATCCAATTTAAGTGCCCTGTCTGTTACAACACGTATTGGGTTTTTACCTTTCCAATGTCTCACAGTTAATGAAGGATTATCGGTGACAGCAGTATTGGTTCCAACCATAATAGCCTGCTCCTCACTTCTCCATTTGTGAAACACCTTTAACGAGTATTCATTACTTATATATGGACTGCCTGTATTTCTTTCTTCAGCGGCAATGAAGCCATCCTTGCTTTGCGCATATTTTATAATGATATAAGGCCGCTTCTTCAGATGGAAAGTAAAAAACCGCTTGTTCAATTCTTTACATGCCTCTTCTCTTATTCCCTGCACCACTTTGATTCCGGCAGTTTCCAGCTTCATCACTCCTTCGCCGTTTACTTTTGCAAAGGGATCAATCGTTCCGATAACGACTTTGGAAATTTTATGTTGAATAATCAGATCAACACAAGGCGGAGTCTTGCCGTGATGAGAACACGGTTCTAAGTTCACATACAAAACAGACCGTTCTAAAGCATAAGCGTCTTTGTTTTCCTCAATAAACTTCTTCGCATTGTTTATGGCATTCACTTCCGCATGCGCCTGGCCGAACTGCTGATGAAATCCTTCTCCAATAATTTTATCATCGCATACCACAACAGCGCCCACCAACGGGTTTGGAGCCACATGCCCCAATCCATTAAGCGCAAGCTCCAGACAACGATCCATATAGCGTTCATCTACATTCACGTTGGCGAAAGTATCACTTTTCTTTTCCTTTTCTTTGCATGCTTTATGCAAACTGTAAACGACATCCTGAAAGAATTCAGAAACACACTTGCTCCTGTTTATGAAACAGGCGAGCTGGAACAAATTATGTTTCTCGCCTTTGAGCACGTATGCGGCTTTTCAAAGATTGACCTGGTGATGAAGAGAGGGGAGTTTGTAGCTGAGGACAAGATTAATGAACTCCGGAAAATAATAGGACGCCTGTTAAAGCAGGAGCCCATTCAATATATAATAGGGTCAACGGAATTTTACGGACTTACGTTTAAAGTAAATCCTCACGTTTTAATTCCAAGGCAGGAAACGGAAGAGCTGGTGGATATGATCATTAAAGAAAGCTCACACCCCCCTTTGGGGGGTAGGGGGGCTATCCTTGACATCTGCACCGGCAGTGGCTGCATTGCCATTGTATTAAAGAAAAATATTCCACAGTCAGTTGTTTCAGCCATTGATATTTCAGAAAATGCTTTAAAAGTTGCTGAAGAAAATTCGGAGTTAAACGATACGACTGTTAGTTTTGTTAAAGCAGATATTTTTCAAACCAAAACATTACATGCTTTATTCTCTGATCGTTTCAATATCATTGTCAGCAACCCTCCCTATGTAATGATAAGCGAGAAGGATGAGATGACGGAGCGCGAATTAAACTATGAACCTCACCTTGCCATTTTCACAAAGAATGAAGATGCACTTCTTTTCTACAGGCAGATTGCCGAACTGGCAACGCACAGCTTAAACCAAGGCGGAAAGCTCTATTTTGAAATCAATGAACATAAAGGAAAAGAAATTTGTGAAATGCTTGTCGGCAAAGGGTTTAAGGACATCGTGCTGAAGCAGGATTTAAACGGGAAAGACAGGATGGTTTCCTGCATGCGCTGAACCTCTTTCCTGTTTCAACCCGGGCTTAGTATCAAATTTAGTTTTACACTATTGACAATAAGGTAATAAGGTTGTCATTTTAGAGCTTTTATTTTTTTACTAAGGTCTTTAGTAGAGCGCATTTTTCTTTAACCTTAGTAAAAATGTGCATGCTGCAACCTCAAACCTTATTACCTTATTGCTCCTTTGTTAAACTATAAAATAGTTTGAACGAGAAAAGAGGTCTCTTAAAAGAATAAGGATAATATTACAGACTTTCTTAGGCTACAATAATTGACACAGGCCCTTCCCAACGCGTAATGCGGTTTCTTCTTTGAATCATGCGGTGACGGAAATAATATTTTGTCGCTCTGGTCAATCCTTTGATGGTAATTTTTGACTGAAGCGATGCCGGAACATCCACCCATGTCTTTGCTTTACCCGGTGTGCTTGAATATTGCCACTGATGCGAAGCATGTTTTACCGTTGAACCTGTAAGGACTACGCTCCCCGATGTATTACCCCGTTTAACGGCGAAGGTTTGCTTTTGGCGCGGCGTAAATTTTTTCGGACTCATGCCCGCAGCGCGAATAATTACATTTGCACTGATGCCAATGTTGGCAGGGCGGTTGGCAATTTCTTCCACTATAAAACCAAGCCCGGTAAGGAGGGTTTCAACGACTCTTCTTTTTTCACGGGCTGTTGCAAATTTTTTTCTCCCTCCGCCCATGACGTCAACATGCGCTGTTTTTAATTCATCAAGCGCGGCTTTTGCATTGTTGATCCTTGCAGTCGCTCCGTTAAAGTAACTGCTGTTCAGCATCTTTGAAACAATGCTGTTGCCTTTCGCCAGCAGTTGCGACCTGTTGATGCGCAAAATGGACAAATTCACTTTTTGTCTTTTAATGATTTGGTTCATTTTTATTTTTATTTAAGAAGTTTGGAACGGCTTTTCTGCATCATCTTATCAGCCCTCTTGCTTCATTAAGGTTTATTTTGCCACAAAGACGCTAAGGCTCGAAGTTTCACAAAGAAATACTTCGTGTTTCTTTGAGTCTTTGAGACTTAGAGGCATACTATTTTTGGTTTCAGTTTTAATTTTGCAAGAAGATCATTATTAAAACGCAATCCTGAAAATTTTAATATATATTAATACAGGATTTGCGATGAAAAGTTTATTAAAAACGGAAAATACGCCTGTAATAACGGCTAAAACGTACTTTAAAGAAGATGTTTTTTGACATGTAACTGCTGAAATTTAACTAAAAAAGAGCATTTTCCTGCTAAAAGCCGCGATAACGCTGCAAAAAACGCGCATGTCATTACAATTTGCCCGTATGTCATTAGGTTTTGCCCACATGTCATTACAATTTGCCCGCATGTCATTAGGTTTTGCCCATACGTCATTACATTTTGCCCGCATGTCTTTACTTTCTGCCCACATGTCTGTACCGTCCTGAAAAAACTTGACAGTTTTTGGGTTAAAAACTAAATGTAATTGTCAAGTATATTTGATAATCGGGGATCAAGTTTACAGCTTTTTATTTAATCCTGTTTATGGAGTACAAGGTTGATGGCTATTCCTGCTATTAATTGACAGCTTA
>PLYJ01000214.1 GCA_003151745.1 Bacteroidota bacterium | reverse complement strand
CTGTTGTAAATGCCGGAAACGATACAACGGTCTGTAAAAATTCACCGCTTACATTGTCTCCAAAAATAATTGCCGGTAACCCTCCATTCACTTACTCATGGTCTCCAGCGGCGGGTCTGAATAATGCTACGTTTCAGAACCCTGTTGCCATTATAACTGATTCTATAACCTATTGTGTTACTGTTAAAGATTCGATTGGCTGCACTTCCGATCCTGACTGCATCCACATCAGTATATTTTCTAAACCAACGGTTACATCGCCCCATGCTCCTTATTGCGCCAGCGATCCCGGGCCTGATACAACTACATTCACTGTACATGGTGCTAATACAGGGTCAACGTATAGCTGGAAGTTATCACTTGATTACATCAGGATTACAGGAGCAAATGCAGATTCGTCTTCTGTAACGGCAACATTTCCGACGGGTACAGCAACAACCTACAAATTCAAAGTCATAGTAAATGATCCGGTAACAGGCTGTGCTGATACTGTTCCTGTTAATTTCACCGTAATCCCCGGCATCAACCTTCTGGTAAACGGACCTTTCCAAATTTGCATTGGCAGTACTGCATCGCTCACTGCTACAGGTGCTACAACCTATGCATGGACTGCCAGCCCGGCATATATATTTGGAGACTCCACAAATGCCATCCAAAATGTTTCACCTGTTGTTACTACTATTTTTATTGTGAAAGGAACAGAAGGCACTTGCGTAAAAACCGATTCCATCCTTGTTAAAGTAAATCCAAAGCCTGTTGTAGATGCCGGAAATGATACAACAGTATGTAAAAATTCACCGCTTTTGTTGTCTCCAAAAGTAACTGCAGGTAACCCGCCCTTTACTTACTCGTGGTCTCCCGCTGCAGGTCTTAATAATGCTACGTTTCAGAATCCTGTGGCCATTATTACCGATTCAATAACNNGATTGGCTGCACTTCCGATACGGATTGCATTCACATCGGTATATTTCCCAAACCAACCGTTACATCATCTCATGTGCCTTATTGCGCCAGCGATCCGGGTCCTGACACAACTACATTCACTGTGCACGGCGCTAATTCAGGTTCAACGTATAGCTGGAAATTATCACTCGATTACATCAGGATTACAGGCGCACTTCCGGATTCATCTTCCGTAACAGCAACATTCCCGACAGGTACAGCGACAACTTACCATTTCAAGGTCATCGTAAACGATGACGGGACGAGCTGCGCTGATACTGTTCCTGTAAACTTTATGGTGTCGAACGGTGTTAACCTGGTGGTGAACGGTCCTTTCACTATTTGCAAGGGTAGTTCTGCATCACTCACTGCTTCAGGAGCAAACACCTATGCCTGGACAGCCAACCCTCCTTATGTTTTTGCNNTGTAGGAATTATCGGCACCTGTATAAAGATTGATACCATTCATGTTAAGGTAAATCCATTGCCCATAGCAAAAGCTGACACGATATTACCTTTCTGCGGTTGCTCCACTGTTGCACTGAAAGGTACAGGAAGCTCTTCACCGGGCATGACTTATTTATGGACGAGTGCAAACGGAAGCGCTATAGCTAATCCAACATTTCAATTCACTACGGCTTTAGTATGCTCCACCGATGTGTTTACTTTACTGGTCACAGACACAACAACAGGATGTTTCAAATCTGTAAGCATTCCCGCTAATACAGCCCCTCCGCCCCCTGCAACGGTCAATGCAACACCTTCTGTAATTTGTAATGGCGCTGCTTCTACAATTACACTTACAGGAACAGGCAGTGATACCACAGCAGGCACAACTTATCACTGGTCATCGCAGCCCTCAGTTCCGATTGCAGATACCACTGCACTTAACACTTCCGCCACCGTTACCGGATTCACCGTTTTCTCGCTGACCGTAACAACAGCACTGGGATGTGATTCAGTTGAGACAGATACTGTCTATGTATTTCCTGCCCCCACTATCTCAGTAAGTCCTGTATTTATCTGTACCAATAGTCCCTTTATGACTGATACTATTGCCATAAAAGGTGCAGCTTCAGGCTCAACCTATAACTGGACAATTATTCCCGGTTGCGTTATGCCGTCTTCTTCATCAGCGCAATCGCAGGTATTCAATTTTTCGGGCTGCGGAGTTGGAATAGATTTATTCAGTGTTATCGTAACTGATTCAGTCACCGGTTGTGTGACAACGCTCGACACTTCCGTTACCGTTATCAATGGCGTCAGTCGCTCTGCAAGCCCCAACCAAACCATTTGCGAAGGCGATTCGCTGGTGCTCTTTGCAAGCGGGGCAAATTCGTATATATGGATTACCGGTGCCACTACTGATACTATTGTGGTAAAGGGACTTACTTCTGCCATGTCACCTGACACTTTTGTTGTTGCAGGCATCGTTGGCGGCTGCGTTGCAGTTGACAGCATTTTCGTTACGATAAATCCAACACCCGTAACATCAGCAATAAACGGAGCAATAAAAGTTTGTGAAAAAGATACGGCAACTGTTTTCAGCGTTACCGGTCATGCAGGAAACATATATACGTGGACGGTAGCCGGAGGCACTATTACTTCAGGACAGGGAACAGATTCTATACTTGTCAAGTGGACATCAACAGGCACTGCAACGATAACTGTGCATGAATCAAATACTTTCGGATGTACAAGTACCGATCAATCACTCAGTGTGACCGTCAATCCGAATCCTGTTACTCCACCCATTGCAGGTAATATCACTGTTTGCGCTAACTCCACGAACATGTATTCTGATACTTCTTCTGCTCCGATATCAACTTATCAATGGAGCGTTACAGGAGGAGCAATCACAGGGTCATCAACAGGAAGTTCGGTTTTAATTGTATGGGGAGCCGGTCCCACCGGAGTTGTAACTATTGTTGAAACAAATGCTGCAGGATGCCCGGGAGATACGGTTAAATTAAATGTAACCGTCAAGCCTCTCCCTGTTAAACCTGTCATTACCGGTCCAGATACCTTGTGTGAGAATGTTACGGGAGTGACTTACTCTGTACCGAATAATGCATCATCCTTTTGGGTATGGACTGTAACCGGAGGAGTAACAACTTATGACATGGATTCTTCTCATATTGTCGTTGACTGGGGTCCTGCAGGAACAGCAACTGTGCAAGTGATTGAAATAGATTCAAACGGATGCATAAGCGCAGTGGATACTATGCTGGTAGCGCTTGATTCTATTCCTGTCACCCCGCCTGTTATCGGTGACACTTCTGTTTGTCTGAATGATACGTCGGTTGTGTATTCAGTTATTAATACTCCCGGCAATATTTTCACATGGACAGCAACCGGCGGTATCATTACTTCGGGACAAGGAACGGATAGCATTAAAGTGAACTGGGGTGGTGCAGGCGGTGGAATCATTACCGTTTCAGAAGCTAATCCCATTGGCTGCACAGGACCTACGCAAACGCAGAATATTACAATTAATCCCAAGCCTGTAACATCATCCATCTCCGGAGCAACAACTGCATGTGACAGCACAACACAGCAATATTCAATTATAGTAACTGCAGGCTCCTCTTATCAATGGACTGCACTGGGGGGAACTGTTTCAGGTACATCAACGGATACGATTGTCTCCATCACCTGGTCGCCCGGACCGGCAGGCAAAGTAAAAGTTGTTGAAACAAGCGCTGCAGGATGCTTTGGTGACACCGTTTCCTTAGATGTAACTATTCTACCTCTGCCTGCATTGCCCGTCATCAGCGGCGTTGACACTCTATGTGCCGACTCACTTGGTGTAATCTACTTTGTAACTAACAATGCAGGATCACATTATCTNNCTCTCCCAATGACTCCTCCAGCCAGATAACGGTTAATTGGGGAAATCCTGCAACCGATACTATTCACGTGGTTGAAATTAATTCAAACGGATGTTTTAGTCCCGCTGCAACATTACTGGTGAAGCTCAATTCAATACCGAATACTTCTCCTATTGCTGGCGATACTTCCGTTTGTGCGAATGACACGGCTGTTATTTATTCCGTTACCAACAATCCGGGCAATATATATAATTGGTCTGTTGCGGGAGGAAGCATTTCATCAGGACAAGGGACAGACACCATAAAAGTCAACTGGGCCGGTCAAGGTATCGGAACGATCACGGTTATAGAATCAGCGCCGGGAGGATGTTCCGGCCCGCTAAAATCAGCCTCTGTAATAATCCATTCCATACCTGACAGCACGCGTATTTCAGGCAAGGATACTGCATGCCAGGGATCAACACTAACTTACAGCGTCACAGGCGATTCAGCTTCCACCTTTGTATGGAGTGCAACAAACGGAACCATTGTAGGCTCGGATTCAGCCAGCCTGATAAGTGTTACCTGGGGAACACCCGGCGCAGGCTTATTGCAGGTAACAGAAACAAGCAGGTTTGGCTGCAATGCAGCTCCTGTATTTTTAACCATAACCATTAACCCCATCCCTGCCACATCACCCATCACAGGCAATGACACAGTTTGCGTAAATGACACAGGGAATATTTATGTTGTTACCCAAACAGCGGGNNGGCAACGATTCAGTTACAGTAACTGAAACCAGCAACTTCGGCTGTGCCGGACCCGCTGTTACAAAACAGGTAGTCGTAAATGCCAAGCCGCATGCAAGCGCATCCGCATCTAAAACCACGCTTTGTCAATTAGATACTTTACAGTTAACAGGGCTTGACAGCAATACCGTTTCCGTGAACTGGTACACCGGCGGTTCGGGAACATTTAATAACGATACAACAT
>PLYJ01000098.1 GCA_003151745.1 Bacteroidota bacterium | reverse complement strand
GAAGAGATGTAAAGGATTGCGGATTAAATCCACAATCCTTTTTTTTCTCTTTTTCATATATTTTTTCTTTTGAGGTAAGTCCATTTTCTGCATATCCGATTGACTCTTCCGCTCATGTCAATATGCCTCCTCCCAGGCAAATCACTATTCCGAAAATGTTATGAAAGGACTTTTTACTTTTTTTATCTTCTTACCATCATTATTATTTGCCCAGGCATTTACTAATACTAATTCGTACTTCATTCCTACCAACGGAGACACGCTCAGCATTCCAATTAATGTTTCGGGCTTAACAAATACAACAAGCCCATCTTTTGGCTTGGTAACAGTGTGTCTGGATATCAGATTTGATAACGTAGCAGATTTGCGGGTAATGTTGCGCGGTCCTAATGACAGCATTATTATGCTGGCTGATCAGAAAGGCGGAAGCGGAACAGGCTATGATAGCACTTGTTTTCAGGAAAATGCAACGAAAGGATGGATATATCAGGGATATGCCCCTTTCATCGGCTCTTATTATCCCGAGCAATCACTCAATACATTCAATACAGGCTTAAATCCAAATGGCAATTGGCAGCTGGTAGTAAAGGATTTATTCATATTTAGTGATACAGGTTCAGTTAGCTATTTCAGTTTAACTTTCGGCAATAATCCTCCCCATGATCCGCTATATGGAGGTTGTTCAAACTTTACACCTTACGGATGCAAATGCCCGGATGGAGTTTCAACTGATTGCGATTTACTTCCTGATCTGACTGCCTCTGCCATGGCAATCGAGTCAGATCATCAGGAGTTCCCAGGCCAGATTACTTTTAGCAATGCAACACCGAACATTGGATGGGGGCCATTGGAGATTCATGGCACGGATACTTGTTATTGTGGTGTTACGCCTGTTTCATGTCTTGATACCTTATGCGCTGACAGCACTCTCGTCAGGCAATTGGTAACTCAGCGCATTTACCATCGCAGCGGCAATACAATGACCTACTACGATCGCCCAGCCGGAACAATGTTTTATGACCCCGCACATGGTCATACACATGTGGATGACTGGTGTTCTTATACACTGCGTAGATCAACTCCCAATCCAGACGCTACTACTTGGCCGATTATAGGCTCGGGAACTAAAGAAAGCTTTTGCCTTATCAATCTTGGGGATTGCGATTCTCAGTATGGATACTGCGTGGACAGCACGGGCCGGTTGTTGCATAATAAAGATATTTCCAACTTCGGTTTCGGCACAGTTAGCGGCTGCGGCACTGATCAGGGAATTTATCCTGGAAATTTTGACATCTATTTTCATGACGAGAATGAACCGGGAATCATTCTTCCTGCGGGTACGTGCAATGGAGATTATTATATT
Organism: Bacteroidota bacterium; assembly: GCA_003151745.1. GTDB lineage: Bacteria > Bacteroidota > Bacteroidia > AKYH767-A > 2013-40CM-41-45 > PALSA-967. Next base: position 16,607 of record PLYJ01000098.1, on the reverse strand, counting down.
GTTTCTATCACTGATCCTGACAAACATTTTTTACAATATAGGTCGAATCCTTGGGTGGCAGTGCCTATCAGACTTAGCCAACAAACAGCAGGCAACTTTGAAAATGGTGGTTTCTCATATTCAGTGAATGGAAATAGCGTTACATTCATAGCAAATGCCGTCACTGCAGACTCCTGTATGTGGATGTGGGGTGACGGTTCCGCCTCTTCAACCACCGCTGCAACTTCTGCTTCACATACTTTCCCCGGCATAGGGTCATATATAGTGTGGTTGTATGCATACAACCATTGTGGTCCCACCGTATCAATTGACACAGTTCTGGTTCAGCCTGTTGGATTAAATGATGCTTTGGAATCAATAGTTTCATTCAATATACAGCCTAATCCCGCCAGAGATGAAGTGATGCTCAGCTATACACTTGTCAACACGAAGGATGTGAATCTCGAAGTTTTTGATGCCATCGGAAATTTGTTAAAACTTGTCGTGAATAATAATCAGCTTCCCGGCAAATACCAGGTCGGTTTTGATGCAAAATCTGATGGACTTTCCCAAGGTATATATATTATAAGGTTATCAAGCGGTCATAAAATAATTAATAAAAGATTAGTACTGCTGGAATAGAAAGTTCTTAGCCCCCTCTGCGCGGTGGCATATGCGTTGGAGAGAGGGCGTTGGTGGTGTCTAAGTAAAAATTTTAACATTAAAAAAACTAAAATGAAAAATTCAAATCTTATGAAAAAGCAATTATTTATTTACGCTCTCGCAGCGATATTTTTTAAATTAGTTTTCATCCCGCAAGTTGCTTCAGCGCAGGACTCGCGTATCTGGAGTACTTACTATGGAGGAAAGGGAGATGAGATTTTTGGTAAAGTCGCAACAGATGCTTCAGGGAATGTGTATCTGGTAGGAAGCAACATGGGCAGCCACTATAGCCCTACTAATTCAAACAACGGCACGCTTGGCCCGGACACAGGTTTGGCAACCCCTGGTGCATATCAACATGCGAATGCGGGAGGATGGGATGTTTTCCTTGTAAAATTTGATGCCAATGGTAACCGCCTTTGGTGTACTTACTATGGGGGAGAGGGTGACGATAACGATTTTGGCATTGCCATCGATCCGTCGGGTAATGTGTACGTGGCAGGAACTACGCAGAGTACCACCGGCATCGCCTCGGGAGGGTATCAGAATACTTATGGAGGAGTTTTGGATGCCTTCCTTGTAAAATTTGATTCCAGTGGCCACCGCATTTGGGGTACTTATTATGGAGGAACTGGAGCTATAAATTATGAAAATGATATGAGCGTTGCCACCGATGCGGCAGGTAATGTATACCTGGCTGGAGCAACCCGAACACCTGACAGCATTGCTTTTGGCGGCTTTGATAATACATATGGTGGTGGATATGATGAAGGATTCCTTGTAAAGTTTGATGCCAATGGCAACCGTATCTGGGCCACTTACTATGGGGGAGCGATAGGTACCATAATTGGAGGCGTAGCCACCGATGCGGCAGGTAATGTGTACGTAGCAGGACTAACCGAAGATACTACCGGCATCGCCTCTGGCGGATTTCAGAATACGCTGCAGGATTCTATTACTACAGGCTTTCGGGAAAGTGTATTCCTGGTAAAATTTGATGCTAATGGCAACCGCCTCTGGGGTACTTATTATAATGGAGGTGCTGGGGGAGGGTGGTGGAGTTTGACTGGCGTTGCCACAGATCTTTCGGGTAATGTGTACCTGTCAGGAACTACCGCCGACACCGCCAACGTTGCTTCGGGCGGATTTCAGAATACTTTAGGAGGAAAGAATGATGCATTCCTTGTAAAATTTGATATCAACGGCAACCGCCTCTGGGCTACTTACTACGGCGGTGTGGGTTTTAGTAATGGGATGGTTATAGCCACCGATGCTGCGAGAAATGTGTGGCTGGCAGGAACAACCACCAGTGCCGACAGCATTGCCTCGGGAGGGTTTCAAAATACTTACACAGGAGGTGCCAGTGGCGGCAGCGTATTGTTCCTGGCTAACTTTGATTCCAGCGGCAAGCGCCATTGCGCCACATATTACGGGCAAGTGGGACAAAAAAATGATTGTGTTGGTCTTGCTTTGGATAAGGCCGGACATGTGTATTTGGCAGCAGTTGGCGATGCAACGTGCACTTTCATGGTTGGTACGGGCGGCTTTCAGGATATTGAGGGTGGTGCCCTTGATGTAATCCTGGCAAAATTTACTACCTGCACCGTTCCCAATGATAATATACAATCAACTGAGACGTCACTCTGTGTCAATGAATGTATTAATTATACTGATCATACTACCAATGCCACTTCATGGCTATGGAGTTTCTCAGGCGGCACGCCTTCTTCAAGCACAGATCAAAATCCTCAAAATATTTGTTATTATACAGTGGGTAATTATGATGTTAAGCTTATTACTTCTAATAGCTATGGAGGTGACACACTTAATTTTTCCAGTTTTATAAAAGTGTTCGTGGCTCCAATAACCCCTGCTATAACACAGCATCAGGATACACTCTTTTGCAGCACAGATCCATCATACACTTTTTATCAATGGTATGATGATACTACTCTTGTACCGGGCGCTACGGATACTTTTCTCGTTGTTACTCACGGTGGCAATTACAATGTTGCGGTAACAAATGAGTTCGGCTGCAAGATTTCAGTAGGTATTACTATCGCCAACAACGTCGGTATTAATGAGTTTTCTGCTAATAATTTTATTTCTCTTTCTCCTAACCCAGCATCTACTCAACTCACTATTCACACTTCATCTTCGCGCATTAGCGGAACAGCAACTGTTTCTATAATCAATGTGCTGGGACAGGAAGTCTCACCCCCGGTCATTCTCCAATGGAAAGAGCAGGATGCTACGATTGATATTAGCAAGCTTATGGCAGGAATGTATTTTCTTGAAATGAAAACGGAAAGCGCGATTGATACTAAAAGGTTTGTGAAGGAATAAAGGTTCGACGTGAGCTCAGCCGAACGATAGACTGGCAGTTTGATTTTAGTTGTGTAACTTAAATTTAATATGATGAAAAAACTATTCACTTTATACCTTATTATTTGTTATATATGCGTTGTTACTTCTTCTGCACAGGTTGGAGAGTGGACGTGATTGAAAAAGGAAAAAACTATGGGCGGCGCATCATGGAAGGCAATCACTGCTTTAATCCCGAAAAGAATTGCGACAGCAAAGGGCTTGTGCTGCCCATCAATGAATATGGACATGACGTAGGCATCAGCGTCATTGGCGGATACACCTATCGCGGAAAGATGTCTCCTTCCTTGCACGGCTGTTATATTTTCGGCGACTGGAGCGGCAAGCTGTTTTATTTGCAAAAAGATAAAGGCGGTAACTGGCAACGCGGCGACATACTCGTGAATGGCAACGGCAAAAACGACACAGGCATAAAGATCAACAGCTTTGGCGAAGACGAGGATGGCGAAATTTATATCATGACGCAACAATCATCAGGCCCGAGGAATCCGACAGGAGTGGTGTATAGGATCGGGTATTAATCAAATCAGAATCAATTCATACCTTTGAATCATGAATGTGCAGAATATTGATTTAATCAACGAAGCCAAAACAGCGCTTAAAAATATATATGGCGGACGGCTTGCCAAGGTTATTCTATACGGTTCTTATGCGCGCGGGGAGCAGACAGCGGAGTCTGATATTGATTTGCTGGTAGTATTAAAGGATGCCGATGTTTCTGCATGGAAAGAAATAAGATTTATTAATGACTCTCTTTTCCCGATAAGCCTCCAACATAGCGTTGATTTATCCGCTCACGCCATATCATCTCAACGGTATGAAACAGAAGCAAGCTTTTTTTTGAATAGGGTGCGCAAAGAAGGAAGGGAGTTATGAAAGAGGAGCTTAAAAAGGTTCTGGGAAAAGCCGATGAATTTTTGAACGATGCGCGATTTCTTTTTGAAGCAGGGCGCTATGAAGCAGCAGTAAATCGTGCTTATTATTCATGTTTACTTCCATTCGGAGATTACTTCTCGATAAAGACATATATGTTAAAACGCATTCGGGAGCAAAATCAAAATTCCATGAACTCTTCCTTAAAACAAATTTACTGCCTCTTGAATTTGGGAAAATTTATGAAAACGCATTTGATCTTCGGCAAGAAGTTGATTATGATTACGAGACAGAAGTACCTTCTGAAGCTGCCAGGCAAACAATTGAAGATGCAGCTATCTTTTTAAATGTAGTAAAGTTATTTCTTGAAAAACGCTGAAGGCACCTTTTTTCTGTGAAGATCAACAGCTTCGGAAAGCACCTTATTGCGATTAGCCATGTCTCTCCTGAATTGACCGCTATATTTTAACTCCATTCTTTTTTAGCACTTCAAAGATTTCTTCTTCTGAAACTTCTGCGCTTTTCATCCCCTCGTCAATCCTCACGCAACATCTCTTCGGCCCTAAAAGCCCGACTGGGGAGGTGTATAGGATTGAGTATTGAACCTGTTTTAATTTATTTGCGAAACCGTTTTTACAAGTTTTTTTTATTGCTATAAATGATACTTTTGGTGCGTAAATTATAAGCACCAGGGAAAACATGCCCAAAATAGCAGTTTATAAATTTTTAGTTTTCTACCTTTATTCCTATGATCTGAACGAACGTCTTCATCTTCATATAAGCAAGGTTAAAAGCCGTAAGGGACGTGATGCTAAAATCTGGCTGGACACAGGCGAAGTTTTCGAAAGAGGAGATTTAACAGCGGTTGAGTTATCTCTTTGCAGAAAACTAATCAACGATAACAAAGTGGAAATAACCAAAACAATCACTAAATTTGCAAAAAGAGAAAAGATAAAACCTTTATCATTAAAGTTGAAATGAAAAATAAAGAGGGAGTTATAGGTATTGCCCCTGCAATAGATAAAATTACCTTTCAACATAAAGGCAAAATGAATATTTATCTTGAGGATGGACGCATTCTCATTGTACCTCTTGCTTTGTTTCCTTCCATTAAAAAATTAAGCGAAAGCCAAAGAAAAAAATGGCATATTTCCGATGGTCAAATTATCATATTTGCTGATTGCGATGAGGTTTTTCACCTGGAGCAGTTTCTGGGCTCTGAAGTGGATTATAAATATTCTTTCGCTTAATATAGCAGGACTACTGATAAGTAGCTTTGAAGATTTCCGAGACATTGTCTCGGAAATTGGAAATTCTGCTCCCTCACAGAACGCTTACTTCTTAAATAAATTCATATACTCATCAAAAACAAAAATGCGGTTTCGTTTAAAACCAGTTTGTTCATGCAGTATTTTGAGCTTTTCAAAATCCTCAATTAATGTATTGGCAGTTTGTTTTGTCACATTCAATTCATGCATCACATCAGCCACTGTTACTACGGGTTTTTTGTAAAGATAAGTAAGCAATGCCCGTGCATTGGGTATGCGTCGGCTAAGGGGCATAATGGTTTTGTTTTCCAGCGTATTCCGCAAGGCAAGGAGCTTATTAAAGGTATCAATAGCCCGGTTGGCAGTTTCCGTTATTCCCACCAAAAAGAATTTAAGCCACTGCACCATGTCATGCTTTTCTGAAACTGCGGTAAGATTATGATAGTAATGGCTGCGGTTTTTCTCAATGAAATCGGAAAGGTAAAGTGTCGGCTCTTTCAATATATTTTGATTTACGAGATACAGCGTTATAAGCAATCTTCCGATTCTTCCGTTGCCGTCAAGAAAAGGATGTATGGCTTCAAACTGATAATGCGCCATGCCGATACGAATCAGGTGCGGAACATGTATATTGGAATTGTTCAAAAACTTTTCAAGGTCAGCCATCAATTCAGGAACTAAGGAATAATGAGGCGGAACAAACCGGGCATCCTTCAGTGTAGCGCCGCCAATCCAGTTTTGTGAAGTACGAAACTGACCGGGCATTTTGTTTTTGCCCCTTACCCCTTTCAAAAGGATTTTATGCGTCTCGCGTATCAGGCGGGTGGATATCGGTAATTTTTCAAGCCGTGCAATGCTATGGTTCATGGCTTCTATATAGTTCTGCACTTCCTGCCAGTCGTCTTTTTTCTCAGGGTCAATGTCTTTCGCTTCCAGAACGGCTTCATCCATGGTGGTTTGCGTACCTTCAATGCGGCTGCTTTGTGTAGCCTCCTTTACCATATGCATGCGCAGAAAAGTATTCACATCAGGAATAATAACGGAAAAAGCATTGAGCGCGCCCAACCTGATGTTGGCCTCTTCCAGCAACGTAACTAATTCCGGCTGACTTACCAACCACTCTGCATTGAGTGCGTTTGGATGAAAACTGCGATAACCAAATTGACCGCTAAAAGTTCCGGATTTATAGTTCTTTAAGTCCATTTTTTCACTTTTACTATAATTTTATGTAGTCAAAGATAATGCTTTAAATTGGACTATGGAAATTTATAGTCAAAGAACAACTCTTGCTTGTATAATTGCAGATAAACGATTTGCTGCAATTATAAAAATCCATAGTGGCAGATGCTTTTCCCGGACTTTCTTAGTCAATACACGTTGACTATGGAAATTTATAGTAAAAGAGCCGGGTATTCGATTTTGCAATATCCGGTTTTTCTGATTTAATACCAGCACGAATTCCGCATCCCGAATGATCGGGACAGGCAATGCGGGACTGACGGCATAGAAATTATTTTTATTTTAGTGGCATGAAAAAGAAGAAGAAGCTGGCTCCAAAACCAAAGAAAACTGTAAAAGATTTTAATAAGTTTGCCGGTATTTTAAAAGGCGATGTGATTAATGAATTGATGAAAGAAAAGAAGATTGAAAAAGAGTTGTAAACTATTATATAGATAAACACCATGAATAAGCAAACCATCTTTGAACAAATAAAGCACATCAACGCTATAGGCCAGGAATACTGGAGTGCACGTGAATTGTATGGAGCCTTGGATTACACTAAGTGGGATAAGTTTCTTAATGTAATTGCCAAAGCAAAAGAGGCATGTAAAAACAGCGGGCAATCAATAGATGATCATTTTCCCCGTGTGGAGAAATTGATAAATTTACCCAAAACTGCACAAAGAGACATCGGCGATTTACACCTGACAAGATACGCTTGCTATCTGATTGTGCAAAATGCTGACCCGGGTAAAGAAGTAATAGCCTTAGGACAAACGTATTTTGCTTTTCAAACGCGAAAGGCAGAATTAATAGAGCAAGCGTATGAACAACTGGAAACAGAGGATGAAAAGCGATTATTGCTCCGCCAGGAAATGGTTGCACATAACAAACAGCTTGCAGATGCTGCAAAAGCCGCAGGTGTTATAAAGCCGTGGGAATACGCTGTTTTTCAAAACCATGGATATATGGGTTTATACGACGGATTGGGTGCAAAGGACATTCATGCTAAGAAAGGGTTGAAAAAAAGTGAAAATATCCTTGACCACATGGGCAGCACTGAACTGGCCGCAAATCTTTTCCGCGCCACACAAACTGAAGAAAAACTGAAACGGGAAAAAATAAAGGGGAAACAGAAAGCCAACCGGACACATTATGAAGTTGGCAAAAAAGTAAGGCAGACTATTAAGGAATTAGGAGGCACCATGCCTGAAGACTTGCCAACTCACGAAAGCATAAAGAAGATTGAAACTAAGAAGCCGAAGGGACTAAAGAGCGGAGGGAAATAAAATTGTCATGGACGCGAAATTTACATCCTTACACAAAATCTCTTCGGCCCTAAAAGCTTGACGGGGCGGTGTAAGATTGGGTTTTAAGCACCATGCGCTCCGGCTGGAACTCCTTTTCCGTATTTCTCCTTTCATGTATTCCTTTTCGGTATTCATAGAGGGGGAGGTTTAGGATTACAAACCTACTATTTCATTTGGATATTCCATTTTGGAACATCCGGTTTTTCTGATTTAATACCAGCAGGAATCCCGCATCCCGAATGATCGGGACAGGCAATGCGGGACTGACGGCACAGAATCGAGGGAGCTGCCGTGCTTATGGAAACAATTTTTTGTAAAAAAGATTTCTGTGTCCGAATCTTGAGAACCACACCGTATTTCCTCTTACAATAATTCCTATTCTGTAATTCTCTGTAACACGAATCCGGTAGTGAACCTCATATTTTTTTAATTTAACGAGGTGTTGAATTTGAGAAAGCGATTGTGCCTCTTTTGCGTTTTTTATTGTGTTCCGGATTTCTTCAGAAAGAGCCTTGTTGCGATTAGCGATGTCTCTCCTGAATTGACCGCTAAATTTTAACTCCATTCTTTTTCAGCACTTCAAAGATTTCTTCTTCTGAAACTTCTCCGCTTTTCATGCCTTCGTCAATCCATTTAGCCACCAACTTTTCATCCTCTTTGGCTTTCACAATGCGTGTGCGCAAACGATAGCGCTTAAAATAATTCATCAGCTCGTCTGCTTTTTTGTCAGGTATATTTACAATTATAGTGGTCATTGCCTACAGGCTATAGGCAGTAAAGATACTCCATCTTGCCAAACAAAACAAACCGGTATTTGGATATTCCATTTTAGAACATCCGGCTTTTCTGACTTAATACCATCAGAAATCCCGCGCATGTGGGACTGAGGGCACCGAAGGCGTGAAACAAACAAACAAATGCTATAAAATAACAATTTTACCCTATTTTAAATACTGTAACACATTTATTTTTTGTAACACTTGACAAATTAGTATCCGATACTTATCTTTGTACCCGTCAATTAAAAAAGTATAACTATGGAATATTCAGTTGCAACATCTAAAGGGCAGGTAATGATACCCCGCGCTCTCAGGAAAAAGTACGGCATCAAACCCGGAACGAAGGTCGCTTTCATTGACAAAGATGGAGAAATTGTTTTGCAGGCTTTGACAAAAGATTATTTTGACAGCTTTGCAGGTATTCTTAAGGGAGACGTAATCGGTGAATTAATGAAAGAAAAACAAAGAGAAAAAGAACTATGAAGCGAATTGTGTTTGACAGCTTTGCGCTACTGGCTCTTTTCCGTAATGAAGGAGGCAGAGAAGAAATTTCAACCCTGTTAACAGAAATAGCCAATGGTGAAAAAGAAGGCAGCATTTCCGTTATAAATGTGGGCGAAGTATATTATATATCTCACCGCAAAGACGGCAAAGAAAAAGCGGAAGATGTATTAATGGCAATGCTGCACTTCCCTCTTGAAATAATTGAAGCCGATTTGAATCTTACCATCATGGCATCAAAGCTTAAAGCAAAATACAAGTTCTCTTATGCCGATGCTTTTGCAGCAGCACTTACTATCTCTAAAAAAGCTGTTCTCATTACCGGTGATAAAGAATTTAAACATTTAGAAGGGGAACCGAATTTTAAGGTAAAGTTTATTTAATAAACCTCTCCTTAAAATGTTTATTCAAAAACTCAGGATTGGGTAAATGAACATGAGGGAGGATAATTTTTTCGTTTTCGTATTTTAAAAAATACTCCTGAATATTCTGATTCTTCTTTTGCTTTTTAAGAACAGAAGAAATTTTTATTTGATAATCCGGTGTTATAGAAATTAAACCTGATTCATAAGCCACATCGTGAAGCGCATTTAAACAAAGACCGTTGCTTAGGTTCATTCTATTCTCTTTACTTTTTGACCATGTAAGAATATGACCGGCAACTAAAAGTTGCGGCGTACTAATACCTGTAATGCAACAAGCATTTTTATAAAGAGCAAGCAGCACATCTCTGAAAAAATATTGATTCACCCTGACCTTTACAACTCTTTCTCTTTCTTTTCCTTCTTTGGGGAGATCATAAGTGTTTAATCCTAATGATTCTTCGAGAGGTATTTTTTTGAATTCTGCTAACAAAGGTTCACTTGCCTGAGCGATTTTTTCAAGATCACCGTTAAATTCATTCCATACAATTTCTTCTGCTTTGCTTCCATGCGACATCCCTTTTACACCGCGTTTTTGTAATTCAGGATCAAGACGAGCAAAGTTTACAAGTTTGTATGCAACAGCGGAAGGTGTACGGTTTATTATGCGTGCTAACTCGATAACTTTAGGATGGGTGTATTTTACATTTGTAAATCCAAGTTTGTAATAAAGGTTGAGTGCGACAATAAGTTCTTCACGTGTCCAGTTACTTCTCATTTCACCGTTATTATTCCAGGGCGATTAATATATTTTGAAAGCCTTGATTGAATTTCCGTTAAAAGCTCGTATCGAATTTTAATTTTTGTTCTGCTATTTAATTCTTCCTTATTTGTTGAATATATATATCTGAAATCAAACATAAATGAAATGATTTCAGAATTAATTTCAAGAAATGGAGTAATAAACAAATGTTCGCATTTCTCGTTAATTAATTTACGGGATTCCGAAGTAAGAGTAATTCCAGGCAATATCCTTAAATAATTTTTATATTGAGAATAATCACAAACGGGTGTAATATCCAACTCGACAATCTTAGGTGAATGACTTATCACATCTTCGGCTCGTTTATCCTTTTGAAGAGAATCTAATAAGTATTTTTTAATTTGTGTTTCATTTTTTCTTTTCAAAAACAAATTACCACTTGAATTTTCTATGTGATTAACCGTTTCTGATAAAAGAGAAAGTTTTGAATTAATTCTTGCTTTTGCTTCAGGGCTGACATCAAAATCTTTAATATTATCTAGCAAATTTTCATTAAAATTTCTAATCCATTTTTCGATGGAATCAGGAAATGTTGTACTAAACGCCCACATCCCATTTTTCAGTCGCTCGACATCACTTAAAGCATCAACATTTTCCTTGCCTACTACTGCACTTGCGCATTTATAAATTAATCCTTTTAATCTCCGATCCCAATTATTATCATTGGAGTGAACGGCAAGAATATCATTTACACTTTTTCCTATAGCATCATTAGTAAGACTTTCTAAAAGAAAAAATGCCCGTAATGATTTTATTTTTTCAAACTCCGTTTTAATTTTTTCTTTTATTTCGTCAAATGAAATTCCTTTGGGGATATTTAAAATTAAAAATGGTTTGTAGTTTTTTAATTTCTTTTTGCTCAACTCCTTTTCTAATGCTTTACCGTATCTTTTCCTTTTAGTACTGAAGTAAAATAAAATATAAGGGCCATTTGCAGTACCTAATATAATTTTTAGTCGCCCTACAATTGAAGAAATAACTTCCTTAACTGGCCTTTCCTCATCCCCTAGTAAAAGTAAGTCCAAAAAAATCAACCTAACATTCTCCATATGAGAATCAGGCATATCATGCATGTTCTCATCCTGAAAATAAACAAATGGGATTTTCTCAGAAGATAAACCTGCTATTAATTCTTTAACGTCCTCATATTTGTCATCGAAAATAATGACTTTACCATTGCTGGGAAAAAGCATGATTCTTATTTTTTAAATTTCAGAATAATTTTTGCGCCGGATTTAAACTCTGTTGGCATATCATAATCACCATATTGAGGAAATTCGAGATCTCCTTTATGGGCTTTCATTATTTCATTTGTTATATGAAGTCCTAACCCCATTCCATCTGGCTTTTCAGAAATGAATGGTTTGATCATTTGTTCAGTAGGAATTGTAAATCCCTTGCCATTGTCGGCTATCAATAATTTTAGATAGCCAGTCTCATCTGCAATAATATTAATGTAAATTCTCTTCTTAAATTTCTCGACCTTTGATATCTGTTCTTCCTTATGTTTAAGCCAGTATATCGAGTTATCCAGAATGTTCATTAAAGACCCAAGGATTAATCTTTTTGAACAGTTTACCACAGCATTACCTTCATACTTTGCAGCATCGTTAATAATTTCAATTTTATGATTTTCCATTCTGTATTCCACATTAAACAATGCCCCCCTTATTAATTTCTTTAAATCCTCCTTTCCTTGTTTTGATTGCCTGATAATGTCTCCATAACCTTTAACTAAATCAGCAAGATGTTTTGCCAGCTTTAGAACCCTTAATGGGACATCCTCCTTTTTTACTACAAGATTTAATTCATAAGTAATTTTTTCTATTTCATGTAATACAATGCTAAGGCTTAATCCAGCTCCCGCAGAAGCTAAAAGTATTTCATTAATTTGATTATACTCCTTTTGAATAGTATCAATAGTCTTTATAAGTTGATTTTTTACACTGTTTTTCTCTACTTTATCATTAACTGTCTCACGAAGCCTATTTAGTCCATCAATTACGGGTTCGCTGATTTTTGATGATTGATACTTCTCATTAAGTATTTCTTTATCAATGCTCCTTAAATTTTCGATAAGGTCAAGAACATAATTTATAGCGTTTGAAAAATCTTTGAAATATTGATTATCTACAAATCCTTCTCTATTTGTCTTTTCTATTAGCCCTCCGCTATGTTTTCTAGAAATATCTATTGAAGCTAAAATAAGATTATTGCTTATTTTTTCCCCAGGGGTATTCACTCTTCTAATATCCAGGTTTAACCAATCAACACCCTTTTCACCATATTCATTTATCCTGAGTTTATCTCTGTAAATGCTTATTCCCCCATTTTCGTCAAGATAATTCTTAAGATCCTCTTTGGCTAAAACCTTCCCTTCAGTTAGAATATATGGAGCTCTTGTGAAAATATATCCTTCAAAATCAATCGCGCCTATTTTATTTTCATCTAAATACAAATCTCTTTTCCCTTTTTTTATTTTACCTGTTTTCTCATCTAAAACTTCAACATCATATTTCAGATATTTAGATTCTCTAATAAATTTATCTTTGGACGTAATTTTACGCAGCTTTACTTTTGTAAGAGACTCCCATGGTGTAAATTTATATATAAAGTCCTTTATTTCATTTTTAGCTAGTGTGCATTTAAAATAATAAAGACTGTACTTTTTTATATCCTCGAATTTAAGGAGTCCTTCAATCCATTTTGGGTTATCAGTCGTAAAGTTTACAATAAACGAATCAACTTTATTAAATGGTGAGTTGAGATTAAATAATGATCTGTGCGCTTTACGAACAGTATTACGATCCCAAGGGTTACGTAAGGAAGAAATGGTGATTATAGTTCCTGTTTCATTTTCTTTAAAAATTTTCGGAGTTCTTTCCTCAACATAAATTGGAGCTTTATCGAGGTATTTTTGCTTTTCAAAAAGAGTGAAATTTATATCTACAACAATTTCTTTTGCACCCTTCTTTTTTGAAACAATATTTACGGTATTTCCAAGTTTATGCAAACCGAATCTTCCAATACCCTTTTCTCCAATGGGTAGTCTATGAAATTTTTTTGTTACTTCATTTTTATCAAGTTTCAATTTTTTATAATCACTTCCGAGTTCAAGCCATGCATCCTCCACAATTTTATAATCCATTCCTTCTCCATTATCTGAAATAATTATCTTGCCAAAAAGAGAGGAGTCAACATTTTCCATAATAACCTCAACTATAGAAGCATCTGCATCATAAGAATTCTTTACCAACTCTAGTAAAGCAATGCTTTCATTCTTTATTAATTGATCTCCAAGTTGTAAAACAAGTCTCGCCCTTGGTTTAAAAAATCTTTCCTTATTGTTACTCATTTTTAAAATATTTCCTGAGTTTATTTGCAATTTTAACTGCCATCAATGGTGGAACTGCATTACCGATTTGTTTAAATGCTGCCGTTCGAAGCTTTTTCTCTTTTACACCCTCAAAAAAGTAATCATCAGGAAATGACTGTATGCGTGCAGCTTCACGAACTGAAATTGAACGTAATTGATTTTTATCAGGATGTATATAGTGATGTCCATCTTTTGCAATATGTGCAATCATTGTATGAGAGACGGGGTCATTTTCATTTACAACTTTAAACCGATCAAGAAAAGATGTTGTGTTTACCTGTGTTCGCATTCCTTTCGGTATTTTATTATTCTTCAATCGCACTCCTTGTTCTAAATTATCAATTGCCATTTCATAGATTATTAAATCTTTTTCATTGTGAGGGCGTGCAATATTGTGTGTTACAAAATCAACTCCGTTTCTGATCTCTGATCGTTTTAAATATTTATTTACTTCATCCTTGGTGTATTTATCAATCATCTTATTATCACCGGGCTTTAATTTTGGCAAGTCTTCAAAAAGATTTTTTACTTTCCAGTTATTTTTTACTTTTCTGAATTGAGGATAACTGAATTTTAAATTCTTTTTCCAGCCAATAAGAATTACACGCTCTCTTCTCTGCAATACACCAAAGTCAGCAGCATCCAGCGTTTCATCATCCAAATGATAGCCGATACTTTTAAAATACTTTTTTAGATTTCTGTAATATAAGCCGCCGTTGGCAGTATATAGTCCAGGCACATTTTCAAACACAAAGATTTTGGGTTTGTACTTTATGAGGAACTTCGCATATACCTTATATAAGTAATTTCTTTCGTCATCCTCAAGATCGCTTTCACTCATTGCCCTGTTTGCATTTGAATAGGCCTGGCAAGGTGGTCCGCCAATAATAACATCAGCCGTTCTGCGTTTTTCCTTTAACAGCTGCTTATTAATCTTTTTGAAAATTCCCGGAATAGTACCAGCGTCAATCTTTTCATTAATAACCGCGCCTAACAGGGTATCCGGAATGTGCGCATAAAGTTGTTCCCTGTTTATTTCACCTTTCTGATAACTATAATAAATGTTAAGCTTACGTTTACTTTTCAGGTAATGAAAGGCAATTCTTGTCCTTAATGTAAAGCAAGCAGCGCCATCCATTTCGACATGTGCAACAGGTTTGAATCCTGCACGAACAAAACCTTCGGATAAACCGCCCGCTCCAGCGAAAAGATCAATGAAGTTCATTTGATCAGTTTTTTGAGTTCATTCAATGTGAGTAATTGATCAAATTCGGAATCGAGTGTTACGATTACTTTCGCAATATTTAAAAGGGATAAATTTCTTCTGCCATCTTCCACATCCGCATAATAGGAACGGCTTAACCCTGCGGCATAAGCAACTGATTCCTGAGAGAATTCTTTTTTTTCTCTTAGTTTTTTCAGTTTGGTTCCGAAGGCTTTTAGAATTGCATTCTTCGTACTTTCGTCTAGTTCAATTCCCTTATAGGGCTTTTTTTTATTTTTCATAAAAGGGGGTGGTGCAAAGAGATTTTATTTGTCACTTATCATCAACCCGATATAAGGGACAATGAATAATTGATGTTTTGGGAATAGTTAATAAGTATGGCAGACGTTCACAGCAAGAAAACAAGATCATACAACATGTCGCAAATCAAAGCGACAAACACAAAGCCTGAGCTTTTGGTCAGAAAGTATTTGCATGGCAAAGGGTTTCGCTTCCGGCTTCATGATAAAACAGTTTTTGGCAAACCTGATCTGGTTTTAAAGCGGTTAAAGACAGTGGTTTTTATTCATGGCTGCTTCTGGCATGGACATAAAAACTGCCGCTATGCTTCCGTTCCAAAAACAAACACAGCCTTCTGGAAAAAGAAAATAGCCGGAAACATCAAAAGAGATGAAACCGTGAAAAAGCAATTAAAGAAAGAAGGCTGGAAAAGAATAGAACTTTGGGAATGCCGGCTAAAACCCAAAAAGCGGGAAAAGACGCTGGAGCGGCTGCTTTTAAAATTGTCTGTATAAACAGGCAGGTTGTTTCTTTTAATACTCCTTTACTAATGCTTCAAGGGGTATGCGCAAAAATTGGTTCAGGTTGCGGATCATTTCAACAGTAAGCTTTCGCTTGCGGTTAAGGATTTTAGAAACTTTATCCTTGCCGCCTAAATATTTGGCAAGGTCTTGCTGTTTCAGGTTCTGCTGCTCCATCCTGTATTTGATGGCTTCAATAGGATCGGGGGCATCCACCTTGTAGTGTTCGTTCTCGTAATGTTCTATGAGCACCGCTAAAATATCTGCTTCATTGCTTTCTTTAGAATCCTTAGGGGCAAGAAATATTTTTTCAAAACGGGCAAGGGCCTGTTGGTAATCTTTATTTGTTTTAATCAGCTTATATTCCATCATCATTTTGTTTTAATACTTATCAATAGTTTCCGCATCAATCTTATCATATTCGGCATGCGTTCCGATAAACTTGATGAACAACCATCCTTTTTGATAATTTATAGCGGCAATGATCCGGTATTTATTTCCTTTAATATCGAATACTGCCCTGCTGTTTGCAATAATATCGGCGGTAGCATAGTCTTCTTTAATATGGTTTGGTTTCTGCCATGTTTTTGAGCAAACATCGTGATACCACAACTCAAGGGGCTTTTTAGCATCGGGATGTTTTGTCCAGAATTTTATTAAAGTTCCCTTGTTGTAAACATTCATCTATATTTTTCTACGGTGCAAAGATACATAAAGTTGCCATATTGGCAACTAAAACGGAAAAGGCAATTAAAGAAAGAACACTGGAAAAGGATAGAACTTTGGGAATGCCGGCTAAAACCCAAAAAGCGGGAAAAGACGCTGGAGCGGCTGCTGGTTAAACTTTCCTGATAATCTTAAAACAGCTAATTGATAGTCAAATCCATGAACAATTGATATTTAAAAATAAGCAGTTTTGAGACAGGCTGATCCTGTTTTTTGCAAAAAACTACTTTTTAGGGCATTTAACTCTCAAATTCATCTGCAACCAAACCGTGTTGATCTCATAACAAGCTTTGTTGTCCCTTCCTGAAATAGCTTG
>PLYJ01000034.1 GCA_003151745.1 Bacteroidota bacterium | reverse complement strand
ATGTTTTACCCCCCCCCCAACTAAATTCATTTTTTCTGAGATAACGCAGCAATGCGCCTGTAGGAGCCATTTAACGACATTTTACGGAAGGGATTGCGGATTTAATCCGCAATCCTTTTTTTTCTTGAGGTTAAGTCCATTTTCCGCATATCCGATTGACTCTTCCGCTCATGTCAGTCAATACTCTTCCTCCAGGCAAATCACTATTCCGAAAATGGTATGAAAAAACTTTTTACTTTTTTTCTCTTCCTGCCATCATTATTATTCGCCCAGGTATTTACTAACGATACGCTATATACGATCCCTGTCAACGGAGATACGCTCAATATTCCTATTAATGTTTCGGGCTTAGCAAATTCAACAAGTTCTTCTTTTGGTTTATTAAGTGCATGCCTTGATATCAGGTTTACTAATGTGCAGGATTTGCGGGTAATGTTGCGCGCTCCCGATAACAGTATCATCATGCTGGCTGATGAACAAGGAGGAAGCGGTGGTGGCTATTATGGTACCTGCTTTCAGGAAAATGCGGCAAATGGCTGGCTATACCAAGGCACTGCCCCATTCATCGGCTCTTATTATCCACAGCAATCACTTAATAATTTTAATACAGGCTTAAACCCAAATGGCACGTGGAGTTTAGTGGTGAAAGATTTATTTGTATTCAGTGATACCGGTTCAGTTGATTACTTCAGTGTAACGTTTGGCAGCAATCCTCCCCCCACTCCCGTATTCACCGGATGTTCTTATTCAAACCCCACCGGGTGCAAATGCCCCGATGGAGTTTCTACCGACTGCGATCTACTTCCTCAGATGACTGCTTCTGCATTGGACATCAATATGCATAATGTTGAATCGCCCGGTCACATTATTTTCAGTAACTCTACCCCAAACATTGGATGGGGTCCGCTGGAGGTTCATGGCATTGATAGCTGCTTTTGCGGTGTTACTCCAATAACATGCCTTGATTCATTCTGTCCTGATAGCACTCCTGTCATGCGTGTAGTAAACCAACGTATTTACCATCGCAACGGCAACACAATGACATATTACGATCGCCATGCTGGTTTAATGTATTACGACACCGATCATGGTCATACTCATGTTGATAACTGGGCATCATATACCCTGCGAAGATCAACTCCAAATCCCGATGTAACTACATGGCCCGTCATCGGCTTCCAAACTAAAACAAGCTTCTGCCTTACTAACGATGGCAATTGTAATTTTAATTACGGATATTGTGTGGACAGTTCAGGTCACATTTTGCACAATGCCGATATACCGAACTCCGGTTTCGGCAGTGTTAGCGGTTGCGGAATTAACCAGGGTATTTATCCTGGCGATCTTGACACCTATAATGAATCTGAAAATGCACCGGGAATTATTCTTCCCCCTGGCACGTGCAATGGGGATTATTATATTGTTTCAATCACAGATCCCGATAATCATTTTCTGTTCCAGGATCACAAACATAATTGGGTGGCAGTGCCTGTCACGCTTGTCTTCCAAACAGCAGGAAAACTTGAAGCTGGTGGTTTTTCATTCTCTGTGGTTGGTAATGACGTAACATTCTCTGCCAATGCTGGCACAGCCGATTCATGTGTGTGGATGTGGAATGACGGTTCAGCTTCTTCCACCTGCATGACTTCTTCGACTTCCCATACATTTCCTGGCGTGGGTACATATATAGTTTGGTTATACGCCTGGAATCATTGCGGTCCAACTGTCTCCGCAGACACAGTGCAGATACTTCCTGTTGGATTGAGGGATGCATTGGAGTCAGTACTCCAATTTAATATACACCCAAACCCCACCAAAGACGATGTAATGATAAGTTACACTCTTGTGAATGCAGCCGATGTAAACCTTGAAGTTTTCGACGCTATTGGAAACCGCATAAAAAATATGATAAATACCAATCAACTCCCCGGCAAATACCAGGTGCTCTTCGATGTGAAAGCAGATCAGCTTTTTCAGGGCATATATATTATCCGCTTATCAAGCGGAAATAAAACTTTTAATAAACGGTTAGTACTGCTCCAATAGCCGCGACCGTTGCTCCCCTCTCTTTTGGAGAGGGGTTGGGGGTGAGTCCAAAACTTAAACATTAAAAAACTATAACTAATATCAAAAACTAAAATCTTATGAAAAACAATTTACTTCTCTTCCTTCTCACAGCGACATTTATTATAGTATTATTCATCCCACAATTTGCTTCAGCTCAAAACAACCGCCTTTGGGCTACTTACTATGGAGGAGTTTCACAAGAGTTCGGTAATAGCGTTGCCACCGATGCTGCTTCTAATGTGTATCTGGCAGGAGCAACCAACAGCTCCACCAACATCGCCTCGGGTGGATTTCAGGATACTTTAATAAGTGTGTCACAGTACGATTTTAACGCGTTCCTTGTAAAGTTTGATGCCAACGGCAACCGCCTTTGGGCTACCTATTACGGGCAAACTAATGGTTCTATTGGCAATAGCGTTGCCACCGACCATGCAGGGAATGTCTATCTGGCAGGAACAACCACAGACACGATCGGCATCGCCTCTGCAGGATTTCAGAATACTTATGGAGGAAGCTCTGGAGGAAATGCATTCCTTGTAAAATTTGATGCCAACGGCAATCGCCTTTGGGCTACCTACTACGGAGGAGCGAATTTAACTACTGGCTCAGGCATTGCCACTGATGCTGACGGTAATGTGTACTTGACCGGAACAACCACAGACACGATCGGCATCGCCTCAGGAGGGTTTCAGAATACTTTTGGAGGAGCGGGAGGCTTAAATGTATATATTGTAAAATTTGATGCAAATGGCAACCGGCTTTGGGCTACTTACTATGGAACAAACTTTACTGTTGATGGTGGTGTATCCAACATTGCCACCGACATTGCAGGTGATGTATTCCTTACAGGTCGCACTCGAGACAGTATCGGCATCGCTGCTGCAGGATTTCAGAATACTTATGGAGGAGTTCAGGATGCTTTTCTTGTAAAATTTGATGCTAATGGAAATCGCCTCTGGGCTACTTACTATGGAGGTCCGAATGAGGATGATGGCGATGCCGTAGCCACAGATACTGCAGGAAATGTATATATGGGAGGGACAACTTACAGCGATACAGGCATAGCATCCCCTGGTGCGTTTCAGGACACTATTAGCAGGAGTAAGGTTATCGTGGGTAGCAGAAGTACATTTCTTGTAAAATTTGATGGTGACGGCAACCGCTTATGGGCTACATATTATAGTGGTAATTTCGACGATGATTGTTGGGGAGTAGCCACCGATGCTAATGCTAATGTATGGCTGGCAGGCACAACCATTAGTACCACAGGTATCGCTTCGGGAGGGTTTCAGGATATTTTTTATGGCTATGATGGACCTGCACCGTTCCTTGTGAAGTTTGATGCCAACGGCAACCGCCAATGCGCTACTTATTACGGAACAACACGTGACAAAAACACTAATAATGCGGCCCTTGCTACTGATACTGCCGGCAACGTCTATCTGACATCTACAATGCATCAGCCCGTCAATTTCCCCTTCAATATCGCCTATGATGGCTTTCAAGATACCTGTGGTGGTGCTATTGATGCAATCCTTGTAAAGTTTTGCCCTTGCACCAATTGCCTCAACATTACTCCTTATTTTCAAGCAAGTGACACGACATTCTGTGGCAAAGCATGTATTAATTATACTGATCTTAGCATAAACATCTTTTCATGTCAATGGAGCTTCCCGGGAGGCATGCCTTCGTCAAGCATAGATCAAAATCCTCAGGGTATATGTTATGATTCGGCAGGCTCTTATAATGTTAAGCTTATTGTTACCGATGACCAAGGCAACAAGGACTCGCTTACATTTACCAATTTTATCACATCGCTTACTCCTCCGCCGACACCTGTTATAACACAGCATCATGATACCCTGTTTTGCACAACGGATCCAAGTTATACCTCTTATCAGTGGTATGATAGCACAACACTTATCCCTGGCGCTACAGATACTTTTTTAATTATTACTCACGGCGGTAATTATAATGTGGCTGTGTCGAATGAATATGGTTGCAAGATTTCAGTAGGCATTAATATCTCTCACGACGTGGGCATTAACGAGTTTTCTGCTAACAATTATATTTCTCTTTCTCCCAATCCGGCCTCTACTCAACTCACTATTCACACTTCATTCTCCCACATTAGCGGCTCAGCAACCATTTCTATAATGAATGTGCTTGGAGAAATAATACAGCAGGAAAATTTAAAGTGGAGTGATGATATAATCATCAACATTAAAACCTTTCCTGCTGGCATTTATTTTCTTCAAATGAAAACGGAGATTGGAATAGATAGTAAAGGATTTGTGAAAGAATGAAAAACGCCCACCCTATATGCAAAGTAAAAAAGAGCTGGCAACTGATAGAAAAACAAAAGGGTTGAAAATAAAACAGGCAGGTTGGAAAAGCTTGCACAAAAATTTATGGACGATAATGATCAGAATGCTATCAGGTTGGAAAGCCTGACCGCACACTAAAAAATAATCTGTGAATCTGTCGCTAAAATATTCCTGTATCCCCCGACCCCTCTCCAAAGGAGAGGGGTCGGGGGTGAGGCCTAACCAAACTTAACAATTAAAACCTAAATCAAAATGTTAAACTTCAAATTTATTCTATATCTGTTGGCATTTACAGTCAGCATAAACTTTACAAATGCACAATGGGTGCAAACCAGCGAACCTTATAATAGCAGTCCTTTTAAAAGTATTGCAGTAAACGGAGCAAATATTTTTGCAGGTTCTCAAGGCGGTGGTCTATTTTTATCAGCCGATACAGGCACAACCTGGACGGCGGTTAACAGTTTTCCAGATACTTATATTAATGTATTAACTGCGTATGGAACGAATATCTATGCGGGAACTGCAAATTCAGGTTTATTACTATCTACAGATACCGGGACCACTTGGATGGTGATTACTCATCTACTACCAAATTCTGTGATTTCATTAGTTGTAATTGGTCCAAATATTATTGCGGGAACTTATTTTGGCGGTGTATTTTTATCCACAGATATGGGGGCGCATTGGAAAAAGCAGATTAATAGCTTTAGTTCGGGAGTTGTTTTTTCATTAGCTAATGATGGAACGAATATTTTTGCAGGGGTAGGGAATCCTGAAGGTGTATTTTTATCCTCCGATTCAGGGGCGAGTTGGTCAGCGTCTGGTTTGACAAGTAATAATATCTTTTCATTAGCAGTCAGTGGCACCAATATTTTCGCTGGGACTGATTCTGGAGTATTTTTATCTGCCGATACGGGGAAAACTTGGACAGCCGTTAATAACGGCTTACCGAACAGGGCTGTTTTTTCATTAGCTATTACAGGCACCAATATTTTTGCGGGAACATCCGGCGGTATTTTTGTATCTACCAACAAAGGGTCAAACTGGACCGCAATTAATCAAGGTTTTACAGGTTTGACAGATACCACTATTCTTTCATTAGCTATAAGCGGAACAAATATTTTTGCAGGGACTAATAGTGCAGGCGTATGGGAAAGCGATTTAGCAAATATATTACAATATATAGTAGAATGTGTGCCAAGTGTTGCAGTTTCTGGTTCTACTTCCTTTTGCCAGGGTGGGTCAGTTACTTTAACGGCAAGGGATAGCACAGGCAGCGGCTATTTATGGAGCGATGGCGAGACCACAAATAGTATTTCGGTTACAACGACTGGTAATTATTCATGTAATGTTACCTCTGCCTGTGGAATAGTAAATACTAACACGATTGTAGTAACCGCAAATCCACTACCGGTTGCAACAATAACTCCAAGTGGAAATTCTCTATCTCTTTGTCAGGGTTCAATACTCGATGCCAGTGGCGGAAGCTCTTATTTGTGGAGCAATGGAGCAACAACGCCAAGTATCACGGTTTCAACTCCTCAGATTGATTCTGTAACAATAACAGATGCTAATGGGTGCTCCGCAACTTCATCCGCGACAGATGTCACCACTGTTTATCCATCGCCAACGCCTGTTATTACACCAGGCGGCGCAACGTCAGTTTGTGATGGAGATTCTGTAGTCCTTACGTCAAGTGCAGCAACCAGCTACAACTGGATCAATGGTGCAACCACACAAAGCATAACAGTAAAATCCACAGGAAGCTATGAAGTTACTGTTACATACGCAAACGGATGTTCGCCAAGTTCTTTAAATACTTTGGTTATTATACATTCAAATCCACTTGTTCCAACCATACATCAAATTGGCAATTCTCTCAAGTCAAGTTACCCGTCCGGTAATCAATGGTATTTGAACGGGAATATAATTTCGGGAGCAACAGGGCAATTCTATGTTGTTACTCAAAATGGAATATATACAGTTCAATACACAAATAGCAATGGATGTTCTTCCACTTCTGCTTCATTTAATTTCACTACAATCGGGGTCGGAATAACCGAACTAACAAGCGATAATTCCTTTTCAATATATCCCAATCCCGTAGGAAATCAGTTAACAGTTGTCATTGCGAATCGTGCGCGTGCCGGCAAGCAATCCCTTATTATAGAGATATATAATATTCTTGGAGAAAAAGCTCCCTTCGCCTACGTTCAGGGTGACGCGAGCAGTCAGGCTGAGCGCAGTCGAAGCCTCATTATAGATGTTTCCACTCTTCCCGCCGGAATTTATTTTATTCAAATGAAAACGGAGATCGGGATAGATACTAAAAGATTTGTAAAGGAATAAAAAAACATATTAAAGTTACTGTCATTGCGAGGAACGAAGCAATCCCTAGTATCAAAGCTCAATATCAATCTCAAAACTAAATTTTAAACAAAATCAAAATGTTATACTTCAAATTTATTTCAAAAGAGAAAGTGAAATCCCGCCTGTCCCATATATGTCAGGAATTGTTATCGAAAAAAAAATTACTACTAATAATCATCCTTGCTGTTGGCACTCTACAAGCGATTGCACAAGCTCCACGCAAAGTACTTATTGAAGAATTCACAGGCTCATGGTGTGGCTATTGCCCTGAAATGATAAGTGACATTGATGCAACAAGGGCAACGTACCCTACAACTGTTATTGCAGTAGCTGATCATGGTGGCAGTGTAAGCAATGATCCCATGACAAACAACTTTACGATAGCGCTTAATCAGGCATATCAGGTTGCAGGTTATCCTACGGTTATGGTGGACAGGGCTGATTGGTCTGCCGAATTTGGTACTTCATCCACTCCCCAATTGTTTGGCACTTATGCTGATCATCATAATTACACTCAGGATGCTGCTACTCTTCGTCTCAATATATCTTCACCCGTTAGCATTTATATAGCTTCAACTTATAATTCTACCACAAGAGTAGCAAGCGTTACTGTTACGGCAAATTTTGTTGATACTGCCTCCGGCGATATGAGGATTTCTTGCTTGCTTGTTGAGGATAAGGTTACAGGAGGTTCCAATTATAGTCAGCATAATTATGGAGGAAGTGGTTGTGGCGCTCCTGATGCAACATGCGAATTTTATAATTATCCCTGTGTAATTCCAACTTCCCTTACAGGCGTGCAGGCATTTTATCATAAAAACGTGGTAAGAACTAATTTGGCTCCCAGATTTGGAACCACAGGAGTCATTCCATCTTCCGTTAGTGCAGGGCAACATTATAGCAAGAGCTATTCTTATACTTTGCCATCAGCATGGAAAGATACAAATATGAAAGTAGTTGCTTTTGTTAGCTATTACAATGCCGCCGCATTACTAGGGGGTGAAGTGCTGAACGCACAGCAAGTTGCCTTGGGGCAATCTGTAACTGCTGTTACCGAAACTCCTGCTGGTATTAACAACATTTCCCTTGATGCTGCATATCCAAATCCTTTCAACCAAATAACTAGTATAAAAGTTTTTATACCTGCTACTCAATTTGTATCTGTAAAGATTTATGATCTCTTAGGAAATGAAGTATCCACCCTCGCAAATGAGAACCTGTCACCCGGCGGACACATTTTCTATTGGGATGGCAATAACAAAACGGGTTCTTCTCTAGCAAGCGGTCTTTACATCGTAAGACTGCAAACAGAAAATCAATCTTTAGCCAGGTCAATCATACTCGCAAGGTATTAAAATGAAAAAAATAAATTCTTTACTTAGAACGGCCATGTTTTTATATATGGGCATTTTGTCAGCACAAATTTCCCTTGCCCAACAAACAGGCAGCTTTGACCGCACAATAAATTTCAGCGGAAACGCAACATGGGCGCTCTCTTACTGCGTGCCAACAAATTATAATGCTGCCAATAAATATAAATTAATTATTGCATTACATGGTTCTGGAGATACTCCTCAGAATTTCCGGGATTTCTTGGCTTCTGTAGCGGCTTATTCTGGTACAAATATGTATAATGCCATCATTGTTTGTCCGTATGGCGGTGGCGGTACCTCTGCTGATTTTTCTGATTTCTGGACGCAATGCGATACCAGCATTATAACCAGGTGCATGACAGATGCAATGTCTGCGTATAATATTGACCCTAATGATATATACCTAAATGGATTTTCCCTTGGAGGGCGTGCCGCTCTTTGTTATGGCTTGCTAAATTACTCGCGTTTCCGCGGCCTTGAATTATGGACACCGGCGATTTCATCTTTGGATGAAGCTAATAATTTAACGTCATTCACTTTTGCTTGGCAAAATGGTCAGTATATCCCGATGACTATTTCACTAGGTGGTAATGATCCTAATGGGTATGATCCTATTGTTCCAATCGCTTATCAACATTTATCCGATGCAGGAGCTTTAGTTAATTTCCAAATCTATTACGGCATGGGTCACTCATCACCGCACGGGGTAAGTGATTATATCAACGAATGGAATTATTTAGATTCAAATGCTACATCATATGCTACTAATGATGCAGGTATTTACAGCGTTGCATCGCCCTTTGAAGAAGTGTGCGGTTCCTCATTTACATCTATTGTCACTATTCAGAATAAGGGGATAAATAACCTGACTTTGGCAACAATCAATTACCAAATAGATAATGGAACGGTGAACACTTACAATTGGTCAGGCAGTCTTATGCGCCTTGCAAGAGATAAAGTTTCATTACCCGCTCAATCTGTTTCAGCAGGGGCGCATACATTTAGAGCATATACTACAATGCCCAATGGGGTTGCAGATACGGTACTGTCTAATGATAGTATGACTGTAAATTTTAATTCTATCACCCATGGTATAACAAGCATTGCAGAAGGGTTTGAAGGCGCAACATTTCCCCCAAACGGGTGGAGGCAGTCAGGAACAGACTCCACTTGGGGTTGGAAAAGGACAATAAAAGTCAATGACCCTGAATTCGAAAATTTACCAACAAAGCCATCAGGCGCCTATGGGCAAAGTGCTTCCAGTATCTATTTTGACAATGAGATTCCAAACAACGTAGGCAAAAGCTATGCTATTCGCACTCCGCAGGTTGACTTCACGAATGCAAGCAGTCCTACCTTAACTTATAATTATGCTTATTCCCCATATAGCAGCACGGCAGCTGATACCCTTGCAGTATATTATTCAACAGATTGCGGCAACACATGGCTCATGCTTTTAATAAAGGGAGGTCTGGCACTCAACACCACAAGTGGTTATACCACCGCCGTTCCATTTGTCCCGACAGCCGCTCAATGGAAGCAGGAAACCATTGATCTTAACATTGCCGGCTTAACCGGTCAATCCGAAGTAATGTTCTCTTTTGAAAACAGATCTGATCATGGACACATGATGTATCTGGATAATATCAATATAACTGCTGTTACAGGCATTGTTAATAAAACGCAGGAATCTATGGCAGTTAATATATACCCTAATCCTAATAACGGGTTGTTTACGCTCTCCATCAAAGCAACAGCTTATGCAACCTATACTATTGAGGTCAGAAATATGCTTGGTCAAATTATATATAGCGAAAAGTTAAATGACTTTTCAGGAGATTATGCTAAGCAGCTTGACATGAAAGAACATGGCAGTGGGGTATATTTTGTGAGCTTGAAAACACAAGATAACGAGACTTCGGCGAGAGCGCTCAGTCGAACGCTTGTTAAAAAGGTTATTGTTTATTAGACATATTTCAAATTCAACCAAAGCAAGATTGTTTATCTCAACAATGCACGACAAGTTTATAGCTTGTAAAAAAAAATGAGAAGGGTTCCAAGTATAGATATAGCTCTTTTGGACATTTCCGGTATTACAACCGATTATTATAAAGTCAGGAAAATTGCTGAAGAAGCGGGGTTGGAATTCGTCCCTTTTTCCAAAAAGAAAAGGCGTACAACACATTCTCCGGAGCAATTGCTTTCGCATTTAATAGAAATAGCCCTAAAGCTTGGATACACTCCTTCTGAAGCTGAAATATATGAAAAAGGAAAATATACTCACAATATGTATTCCTACTGTTTTG
>PLYJ01000186.1 GCA_003151745.1 Bacteroidota bacterium | reverse complement strand
TACACAGTAGCCTTGAGGAGAGGGGAGCGGAGAAGTTGAAAAAAGACTTGGTGCGCAGTACCGTAATCCTGTGTGCTGAGTCTCTTTTTTTTTGGCATCAACATTGCTCTGTTCCAAAGCAGTGGAGGGAACGGTAACCAAGCAAATGGATAATTCGTAACTTTGTGTGCTGTTTAAAGGGGTTTCAATGAAGATTTATCAAAGAATAATTGCTGTTATCATGTTCATGATGATGAGCGCTGATTGCAGCAAAACGAGCAACAGCCAGGTGCCTAACATACTGGTGGATATAACCGTTTATACTACCGATCCTGCTTTCTTTAAGCTGAATGCGATTGGCGGATATGTTTACATCACGGGAGGTGTGAAAGGGATTATTATTTACCACCAGGGGTTAGACCAGTACATGGCGTATGATCGTGATTGCCCTTACCTGCCCAACAATACAAACTCAATCGTGCATGTGGATTCAAGTGGTATCATAGTAGTTGATACGAGCTGCGGCTCTAAGTTTAGCCTGTATGACGGCTCTTTGCTGAAGGGGCCTGCATCGTATGGCTTAAAAACATATAACACTTCGGTAACCGGAAGCGCTGTGCGTATATATAGCCAATAGAGATGTGAGATATTAGATTTGAGACATGAAATAAAATCGTCTCAAATCTCACGTCTCAAATCTTAATAGCGATAGTACTCTGGTTTATAAGGCCCTTTAACTTCCACACCAATATACTTAGCCTGTTCAGGAGTAAGTTCCTCAAGCACAACGCCGATTTTGGCAAGATGTAATCTCGCAACCTTTTCATCAAGATGCTTAGGTAACGTGTAAACTTTGTTTTCGTATTTATCTGAATTAGTCCAAAGTTCCAGTTGGGCAAGCGTTTGATTCGTGAATGAGTTTGACATCACGAATGACGGATGGCCCATGGCACAACCCAGGTTCACTAACCGGCCTTCGGCAAGAACAAGAATATCTTTTCCATCAATGGTGTATTTATCTACCTGCGGCTTGATGTTGATTTTCGATTTTCCGTGATTCTTGTTCAGCCATGCCATGTCAATTTCATTATCGAAGTGTCCGATG
Organism: Bacteroidota bacterium; assembly: GCA_003151745.1. Classification (GTDB taxonomy): domain Bacteria; phylum Bacteroidota; class Bacteroidia; order AKYH767-A; family 2013-40CM-41-45; genus PALSA-967. The sequence continues at coordinate 16,223 of PLYJ01000186.1, read as the reverse complement.
TTGCAAAGCACTGCATTGTGCTTCATGCTTTTGAAATGACGGTCGAGGATGATCTGGCTATTGCCGGTAGCAGTTACAATGATGTCGGCTTCTTTTACGGCATCATCCATTTTCTTTACTTCATAACCTTCCATAGCTGCCTGCAAAGCGCAAATGGGGTCAATCTCCGTAACGATCACGCGCACATGAGCATTGCGGAGAGATTCTGCAGAACCTTTACCAACATCTCCAAAGCCGGCAACTACAGCCACCTTTCCTGCAAGCATTAAATCGGTTGCCCTGCGAATGGCATCCACGAGAGATTCACGGCAGCCATACTTATTATCAAACTTTGATTTAGTAACGGAGTCGTTAACATTGATGGCAGGCATGGGAAGAGTTCCCTTAGTCACTCTTTCATATAAGCGATGAACACCAGTTGTTGTTTCTTCAGAGATTCCTTTAATGCCGGCAATAAGCTCTGTGTATTTATCAAGCACCATGTTGGTGAGATCGCCGCCATCATCCAGGATCATGTTAAGCGGTTTGCGGCTTTCGCCGAAGAAAAGCGTTTGCTCAATGCACCAGTCGAATTCTTCATTCGTCATCTCTTTCCATGCATAGACCGAAATACCTGCGGCAGCAATGGCTGCAGCAGCATGATCCTGTGTAGAAAAGATGTTGCAGGATGACCAGGTTACTTCAGCGCCCAGCTCAGCAAGTGTTTCAATTAACACGGCAGTTTGAATGGTCATGTGCAGGCAACCGGCAATGCGCGCACCTTTCAGCGGCTTGGAAGCGCCGAATTCCTTACGCAATGCCATAAGACCGGGCATTTCAGCCTCAGCCAGGTTAATTTCCTTCCTGCCCCATTCAGCCAGCGAAATATCTTTTACTTTAAATTTAACGTATTTGTCAACGGTTGTATTAGCCATTTTATATTGATTTGATTAGGCTGCAAATATAACATTTAACTATAATTGTTTAATCTTGCGAAATCAATTTGAAAATTTGAGAATTTGGTGATTTGAAGATTGAAATCCCTCTTACATTTTCAAATTAGTAAATTCTCAAATCCTCAAATTTAAAAAATGCCTGTAATCCTTGAACGATCACCCATGCCCGGTTGCCGTTTGGCAATATGGCATATTACGGAATCACTGAAAGAGCTTGAAGAGTTTCTTGATATTATCCCTGAACATGAATCAACGCTTTCCAATTTTAAATTTGATAAACGAAAGCTGGAATGGATCTGTTCGCGGGCATTGGTAAAGCATCTTATTCCTGAAATTAAGCAGGTGAATATTATTTATGATATTAACGGCAAGCCGCATCTTGAATCCCAAAAGGGGGAAACTGATTACCATATTTCCATTTCCCACAGCCGCGATGATGTGGCTGTTATGGTTTGCAAAGATGAACCTGTCGGGATTGATCTTGAAACAATACGCGATAGAATTTTAAATATTTCAAAACGCTTCATCAACGAAGACGAAATGAAAGGGATTGAGGAAAGGAACATTCTTGAACACATGCATGTTTTATGGGGCGCCAAGGAGGTGATGTTTAAGCTTTATTCAATTGGCGAACTAAGTTTTCAGGATGAAATTTTTATTGATAAATTTACCTATGAAGGAAAGGGAGAATTGAAAGGATTTATTTTAAAAGATACCTTTGCAAAAAGTTATTCCCTGCATTACGAAAAGATTAACAACCTGATGCTGGTATATGGAAGGGGTAATTAATCACATTTGTTTTGAATGAATATATATTCCAAAATACTTAATCTTAAAGCGCAAGGCAGAAAACAATTTGCCGTCCTTATTGATCCTGATAAAGTGAACCAGGATACTTTGAAGTTCGTCTGCCAGACGGCAGCTATTTCAAAAGTTGATTATTTGTTCATTGGAAGCAGCATTCTCACGAATGGAAATCTTCGCCAATGCATTGAAACGATCAAAGGCACCTGTGCTATTCCTGTTATTCTTTTTCCCGGAAACACATTGCAGATTTGCGAGCTTGCTGATGCCATTCTTTTTCTCTCTCTCATTTCAGGCCGCAATGCCGACATGCTTATCGGCAATCATGTTATTTCTGCACCCATGATTAAGCAATCCAATCTGGAAGTTATACCGACAGGCTATATGCTTGTAGAGGGCGGCAATACTACTTCCGTTCAATATATGAGCAACACAACGCCCATCCCTACTGATAAAAACGACATTGCTTTATGCACCGCTTTGGCAGGAGAAATGCTTGGATTGAAAATGATTTTTATGGATGCAGGCAGCGGCGCTAAATTGCCTGTAAGCAGGAAGATGATTGAAACAGTGAGCCGTGCCATAAAAGTTCCATTGATTGTAGGGGGTGGCATCACCACGCTTGAAAAGGCAATCGAGGATTGCGAGGCAGGTGCAGATGTGATCGTTATAGGCAACTCCATTGAACGCGACCCTTCCCTCATTGAAAGAATCAGCGAGGCGATAAACGCTTATCAGACCTCCTGATATTTTTCTACTGATGATTGAATTATTTGGTCAACAAATAAGCTATGTCGAAATCATCGGAACTATCTTCGGAATCGTTGGCGTATGGCTGACCATTAAAAGAAATATTTTTTGTTTCCCCGCAGGCATAGTAAACGTTGCCTTGTATGCCTACCTGTTTATACAATCTAAATTGTATGCCGATGCCTTGCTGCAAGTTTTTTATGTCGTTCTTCTTATTTACGGATGGATTAAATGGTTAAAGAAAAACAAGGAGGATGAAAGCACGGAAGTAACAAAGAGCTCTTCATCGTTGCTGCTGATGCTTTCATTAATTGGTATTGTATTTACGATTTTACTTGGAACATTTTTTAAACATTACACCGATGCATCCCTACCGTACATTGATTCGCTCACAACATCTATAAGCCTGGTTGCGCAATGGATGATTGCAAAAAAGAAAATTGAAAACTGGTTGTTATGGATTGTTGCTGACGTAATCTATGTCGGGATGTATATCTACAAACATTTGTATTTGACAAGCGCTCTTTATTTTATATTTATTATTCTCGCAGTGATGGGTTACGTTGAATGGAAGAAAAGCTTAGCTGATGAAAAGTAACATCAAACGCATTGCATTGACAGGACCTGAATCATCAGGGAAAACAACACTATGCAGGGAGCTTGCAAAACACTATCAAACAGTTTGGGTGCCGGAGTTTGCAAGAGAGTATGTTGCTCACATTGGGAGAAAATATACGCTTGAAGATATTGAACACTGTTACAAAGAACAGCTAAAAGAAGAAGAAAGATTATTGCAGGAAGCGCATCAATATATATTCATTGATACTGAGTTGATCACTGCCAAAGTGTGGAGCGAAGATGTTTTCAAAAAAGTGCCGCAATGGATTGAAGAAAATATAGAACTTGCAAAATATGATTTGTATTTGCTGACCTCTCACGACTTGCCCTGGCAGCAGGATCCCGTAAGAGAAAACCCCCACAGGAGAGAGTTCTTTTTTGAATGGTATAAACGCGAATTGGAAGAGAGGCATTTCCCCTTTTCAATAATCAGTGGAAATGGAAATGAACGATTGCTAAATGCTGTTTCAGCTATTGTTGGGAAGATATAGCACTTTATAAATGAAAGGCGCGTGATATATTGAATCCAATGCGAATGCCTGCATTGCTCCAGCTTGTAGTCGTGAAAGGAATGTATTCCGATTCGGTTATACTAAGTGAGTTGGTTAGGTGAATTTGAAATACGTGCCCACCGGTTTCTATTTCAAATCCAATGCCTGCACTGTCGTAATAACTGCTGGGAGTAGTAGTATATTTATTGACCCGATATGCATACTCAGCTGTCAATGCAAAGCTTCTCGTAACCTTGTAACGCACACAGCCGCCTATGGCATACACATCATTCTTATCACCGATATTTAATGTAAGATTATTATGAACCAAGAACCCTGATAGCTGGAAGGAGAATCGGTTGCTGAATTTCCTTCCGATCATTATTTCATTCGTGTATGACAAGCGGTCGCTCGGATAAAAATATTTGTCCTGTCCCGTAATGGTTTCTGTAGGGTCTATAAGTCCTGTATATACAATAGAAGAATACAACGTTACGCTAAAAGGCATTACGTCATTATCCAATTGACGAATTAATCTGTACTTTAAATATCCGTCATAAAGCTTATCAATGGAAGTTCTTCCTACTCCTGCCGTCAACCTGCCATCGTAGCTGTAGTCAAGGCCAATGCGAATATTAGCCGGTCCGTCAATGCCATAGGCATTATATGATCCGCTGTTCAATGCTCCGAAGCGATGAGATATTTCTACGTTTAATGTACGGGGGCCTAAACATTCTAATGTTTGCTGGTTTATAAGACGGACGTCTTTAAAGGTGGCGATGGTAACTTGTTTCTTCGGCGCAGCGTCGCTTTGCGCCAGCTTCAAAAGATCATCTCCGACCGGAAGTACGGAGTCCGTATTCCAGCGGACCTGGGCAAAACAGGAAAGGGTGATACCAAGCGAAAAAATAAATAACAGTAGTGATTGTTTTCTCATCATATATAAATATTTAATACTTGTTTAATGTTATTATAAACATCAACCTTAAACATTGAACTTTAAACTTAGAATTTTATTGTGCATAATTATTTTGAATCCACAACTGCACCTCGCGTATGGAGCACGCATCCAATGGTGCATTAGGGGGCATCTGAGGATTACCACTCTGAGCAAGAAGAGAACCCATCAGCTGTCCGCTCGCAGCCGCACTCATCGTTCCTGAATAACTATCGAGTGCAACATTTCCATTTGATATGGATGATGAATGACAGCCTACACAATAACCATTCATAACAGATGCTACTTGTTTATTGTATGTAACTGCCGAAACCGTATCGCATCCGTTTGCAAGGCTGGCAGACGGGTATAGCTCCTTGTAATTATCGTAATAGCATCCGCTTAAAACAGCGCTGAACAAAAGAAAGATCGCAACTATTTTCTTCATCAAATCGAACTTTAATTATTATTCGCTCCTTGCATGATCCAAAGATAAATGTTTAAAAGTTGCTGCTGACTCAATGGCTGCGCAGGAGCCGGAGGCATAATATTACCGCTTTCATTAATAACCCTTTCGTATAGCGAGCTACTATGCGCCTGGTAAGGAACTATTCCCCCGTTACTCATCACATCAGTATATGTATCAAGCGGCCGTGCGCGTGCTTCTCCTCCGTTTTGGCTGCTGGCATGACAGCTGCTCATCTGGCAGTTGCCCGCAAGAATGGGTTGAATATCAGCACCGAAACTGATTACGGGAGATTCAGGAATGATGGGCGCATTGCGGCAACCATTTACAATTAATACGAACAATGCAATCAGGATTGTAAATCCTTTCAATTTCATTTTCATGACAACTTAAGAAGCAACAAAGATCATTCCTTTTTGTGAATGACCACCTTTCAACGGAAATCTATGTCATTTTATTATTAGATGTAAAAAACGTACGAAAGGTTGCAAAAAATCCCGCCCGTGCGGGATTATCGAATAACATATCGAATGTTCACACCAAAGTCGAACCAATCAGGGCCGGGATTAAGAAAATCATAGGCTGGAATGGCATCAATGCCGATAGTAAGAGGAATCGTTTTTCTGAGCTCGTATTCAAGCCCGATATTGGCAGCCACTCCGGCAGTAAATACATTTTTCCTGTAATAGACAGGCTCGCCACTTTCAATTTTGTAATATCCGTTATCAGGCGGATTATATGGGTAATACCCAAACTGTAATCCCCCGCCAAACACGAAATCCAGCGGCAACTGGATATAAGGTATGCGAAACCCTATCTGATCCAATAAAAATCCTTTCAATGAATAGCCATAAGTCGCAGCAATAAGCGACGAGTTAAGCTGAAGCTCCATGCCGATGGTTTGGTCGGCCTGAAAGAATTCTTTAAAGGTAACTCCATTATTGAGTTTCCCAAAGCGAACGCCAAAACCAAGGTGATATTGCGCCTGAGAGTTGGCGAAAGAAAGAATAAAAAACGTACAGATTAAAGAAGTCCTTTTCATCATTTCAAATTTTATTGCAAAATAAAGAAAAAAATAAACCAATTAGCATCATATTAAAGGTTTAAATTAACTGTAAAAAAACAAAGCATACCGTTAGCTAATTTGCATTACATTTGTCCCGATTCCAATGGGGTGCTGGTTATATTTTAAAATATAACGGCTGAGATCAAACCCAACGAACCTGCACAGGATAATGCCTGCGAAGGGACAGTGGTAAAAACAAGTTTTTACGTGCGCTTTCACCCCATGATGCGCGCAATTGTTTAACCTAAAATAATTCCAATACCTGAAATGAAAAACCTAATCCAACTATTGGCAGCAATGCTCCTGCCTTTGTCTTTGCTTGCACAACTTAGCGGAACGCTTACTGACAAATCAACAGGTGAGAAGATTCCGGGCGCCGTCATCACCATCGAAAGTTCTTATGCCACTTCGACGAGCGATGTACAGGGAAATTTTTCTTTCGATCATTTGAATGAGAAAAATGTAACGCTTCATGTTCATCACGTCTCTTATGAGCTTTTCACGCAGACAATCATGCTTCCGGCAACTGATATAAAGCTGCAATTGCAACCACGTGATATTATTTCTGATGAAGTAACCGTTATAGCTACACGTGCAGGTAATCAGTCGGCTACGGCATATACCAATGTGAGCAAAGAAAACATTGAAAAAAATAATCTCGGTCAGGATTTGCCTTACCTTCTCAACCTCACGCCATCCGTAGTAACAACAAGCGATGCAGGGACAGGCATCGGCTACACCAGTATCCGCATTCGAGGAAGTGATGCAACCCGTGTGAACGTAACGATTAACGGTATTCCTGTTAACGATGCTGAAGAACATGCTGTATATTGGGTTGATCTGCCTGACTTTGCTTCCTCTGTTGATAATATTCAGATACAACGCGGCGTGGGAACTTCAACTAACGGTGCAGGTGCTTTCGGAGGAAGCGTCAACATTCAAAGCAATAAGCTTAGCCCTGATCCTTATGCAGCAGTCAATTCGAGCTATGGCTCTTTCAACTCCTGGAAGAACACGGTAGAATTCGGCAGCGGACTCATTGATAAAAGTTTTTCTTTTGAAGGAAGGCTAAGCAAGATTACTTCCGATGGATATATAGATCGCGGCAGCAGTGATCTGAAATCCTTTTATTTAAGCGGTGGATACTACAGCAATAACAGCTCGTTGCGTTTGATTATTTTTTCAGGAACAGAAAAAACATATCAGGCATGGAATGGAGTTCCTGAATCACGCTTAAACGGTGATGTGCAGGGAATGGAAAGTTATATATCAAGAAACGGCCTTAATAGCGCTGACTCTGCCAATCTTCTTAATTCCAACAGCAGAACCTATAATTCTTTCACCTATCCAAATCAAACCGATAACTACCAGCAGGATTATTACCAGTTGCTGTGGAATAAATCGCTGAATAAGTATTGGGTCCTGAATGCTGCCCTGCATTACACCAAGGGAAAAGGATATTACGAAGAATATGAAGCCAATGATTTATTAAGCAATTACGGCATTCCCAATCCCATCATTGGTAATGATACGATCACCAACAGCAACATCATCCGCCAGCAGTGGCTCAATAATGACTTCTATGGATTCACTTATTCCCTCAATTACGAAAAAGATAATGTGCAGATTACTTTAGGTGGAGCAGGCAATCAATATAAAGGAGAGCATTATGGAACAGTTATTTGGGCGCAATATGCAGGCAACAGCAGCAGCAATCAAAAATACTATGATAATAACGCTACCAAAAATGATTTTAATATGTTTGGAAAAATCACGTACAAGCTCAACCCGCAATGGCATTTGTTTGCTGACATGCAATACCGCACCATCGGCTATACCTTTCTCGGATTAGATACGACAGGAAGTCCGTTGCCTCAAACAGTGCATCTTAATTTCTTCAATCCGAAAGGCGGCATCACGTTTGAGCCCAAGAAAAATCAGCAGTTGTACGCTACCGTGAGCGTTGGACATAATGAACCTGTGCGTGATGATTACGTTGAGAGTTCACCATTAAGCAGACCAAAGCCTGAAGAAATGCAGGATGCAGAAGCAGGCTATAAATACACTTCAAACAAATTTTTATTCAACGCCAATTATTATTTTATGAATTACAGCAACCAGTTAGTACTTACAGGAAAGGTGAACGACGTTGGTCAATACACAAGACAAAATGTGGACAAGAGCTATCGCGAAGGCATTGAAATTGAAGCAGGTTACCGCCTTTCAAAAAAAGTTAATGTTAGCGGCAACGTGACGCTCAGCCAAAATAAAATTCAAACTTTTGATGAATACATTGACAACTATGATTACAGTTCTCAATTATTAAAAATCCACAACAACACGGATATTGCTTTCTCCCCTTCCGTGATCGCAGCAGGCATCATCGCTTATTCGCCAATCAATGCTTTGCATTTCGAATTCACCACAAAGTATGTTGGTAAACAATTTCTTGATAATACAAGTGAGGATACACGCAGCCTGAATCCATATTTACTGAATGATGTGCATATCGTTTACTCGATACATACTTCGCTCATCAAGGAAATATCATTCAAGCTGATGGTGAATAATATTTTCAACCACCTGTATGAATCCAACGGCTATACATATAGCTATCAGTCAGGAGGGCAGATTGTGACTGAGAACTTCTATTATCCGCAAGCTGGCAGGAATTGGTTTGGAGGAATAAGTATGAAGTTTTGAAATAATGTACAAATGGCTTGATTTGTATATTCGTACAGATTCGTAATTCGAAGATAATTCAAAACTTACAAGCACAGCTCGGAGAAAAATAGATGGTAGCATTGGGCAAAAGAGTATGCACACGATTCTGCTCCTCTTCCGAAAATAAGATGCCCCGCAATTCTATTTTTTGAACTTTCGTCAGCTTTGATATCTCATCCGGTATCACTTCAATCTCATTGTCCCAAAGCTCAAGCACTTCAAGGCTTTCAAGATCACCGATTGCAGGAGGCAATATTTTAATATCATTTCGATTCAACCCCAAAAACCTTAGTTCATGTAACTTGCCTATTTCATCCGGCAATGAATCAATATTATTGTTTGCAAGATTCAAGCGTTGCAATTCACTGAGCTGTCCTATTTCGGCAGGAATTCCTTTAATCTTGTTATGACTCAGGTTGAGGTCATGCAAGTGCTTCAGCTTAAAAACATCGGCAGGAAATGATTTAAGCTTGCGTTTGCTCAAATCAAGCTTATATACATGATCTGCATTCTGTAATGCAACACCGAGGCTTCTGTAAACATAATTACTATCCGTGATCAACAGCACTCCGGTCTGCCCAAAGACTTCTGAAACAGAAAATAAAAAAATGAAGACCAACCAATGTCTCATTATTGCAAATTCTTTGCTATTCGTAAATTCGTAATGATTCGTTATTCGTAGATTTAAGGAACGTCAGGAAAGGATTTTTGTTGCATGCTTCTTATCTTCTTTCATCTTTTCCTTAAGTTTCTCCATGCTTTCAAAATGCTCATCGCCGCGGATGCGGTCTTTAAAGTACACTGTAATCTGTTTGCCATAAATGTCTCCGTCAAAATCAAAAAGATTTACCTCAATCCGTTGTTCTGTTCCGTTTAGCACCGGACGTTTGCCAATGTATAACATGCCCTTAAAAGTTCTATCCTCAATAGTTGCTGTTACGGCATAAATTCCTTCTGCAGGGATAAGCTTGTAATTTTCAGCAATGCTGATATTGGCAGTGGGGAAACCAATATTTCTTCCAAGCCTATCACCCTCCACCACTTTGCCGGTTATCGGAAAATGATGATCCATTAACTCATTGGCGCTTTTTATATCCCCATCTATCAATGCCTTCCTGATCTTTGTTGAGCTAACTGCTACTTCATTAATTACTTCCTCCTTTATTTCTTCCAACCGGAAATCATAGACGGGAGCAAATTCTTCAAGATCTTTATACGACCCTTCGCGGTTACGCCCAAAATGATGATCGTGGCCTATCACCAATGTTTTCATTCCAATCTTGTTCACCAGCAAATCCCTCACAAACTCTACCGCCGTGATCCGAGAAAATTCTTTGTTGAAAGGCTGAATGATGAGATGATCAATACCAAAATTGTTCAGCAAAAGGATCCGTTCATCCAGCGTAGTAATCAATTTAAGATCATTGTCATCAGGCTGAAGTACCATGCGGGGATGAGGGAAAAAAGTGAGCACTACAGTTTCACCTTTGCAGGGTGCAGCAAGTTCTTTAAGACGGGTTAATATTTTCTTATGCCCTGCATGTACGCCATCAAACGTGCCTATAGTGACAACAGCATTTGCAACCTTTTTAAATTCGTCAACGGATTGGTAAACCTTCAAAGTAGAAGAAATATTTAAGGATGCAAAAGTAGGGTAATTGAGATAACAAGGTAAATAAGCAATTAGGGTAATTGAGGTATTCCCCCCTATTACCTTAATTACCTCAATTACCGATAGCCCTAAATATTCAAATAATATTCCACCTGTGTTTCGTCAGCCAGATCAACATCACTGACTTTCATCTTAAAAATATAATCGCCTGACTTCTTTCCAATAGCTTTAAAATCATCATAGCCAAATACTGCAATCTTATTATCGGCAGTCACTCCCCAGATCATGTTTTCCTTTTCAGGGTTATAATTAATTACGTTGCTATTGCTCATCCATTCGAGTCCATCCTTCGACGGGGCAAAAGAGAAAAGAATATTTCTTCCTTTTTCAACTAAATAAACCTTGCCGACAGCAAACTGAATCTCTTTGCCTTGCTCATCGGTGAAACGGGCGTTAACCATAGCCCCCTCCGGCACCAGCGTAGGATTATCAAGATTCCAAATTCCACAGCTATGAACCGCAAAATTGCGGAAAACGAGATTTCCGGGATTAGCAGCATGTGCAAGAGATGATTCCTCGTTATGCATGATTCTTGCAGCTTCAGCATCACGGCCTTCTTTTATTACTTCCACAGTTGCAGTCAGTTCCTGCTGTTTTTCTCCTTCTGTCGACTCACGTTCCACAAGTGATTCCTGGTATTCAGCTAGCTTCGTTTTATATATTTTTTGCGCCGCATTATACCCCTCTCCTTCAAACACAGGATGTACGATATAACCGGCTGTTAAATCATCACTTTTTAAAGTGAGGATGTAGTTTTCTCCTTTTTTACTTAGCCTGGCATCATCCCAGTCAATAGTATAAACCTTGTTCTTGTCAAGACCTTTATTCTCTTCTCCTGCCTGAAACATGATGTCCTTATATATAGCAAACTCAGGGAACTCATTTAAGTTGCTGACATTCACATTAAAACGATGATGCCCTTTCGTTTCCTCCTTTGGTTCAAAAGGTTTCGAAGCCTTTAAGCGGTTCACGATCATTTGCGACTTTTTAATCTCGAATTGGATATTTTCGATTTTGCTGTCAGCAGCCTGCAACGCAGGGCTCTGGCTGGCTAATGTTGCGATCTTATCGGGGTCATTCTCCCCATCACAATTGGCACTTGCGTCCGTGCCGGATTCTTTGTTCTCTTCCACTGCGGCAGCAAATATATCAGCCCGTTCCTGGCCACGATATATCCATTGTTTTTTTTCAGTATCCAGTTGGTATAAGTTAAACTGCTTACCCGGCTGGTGTGATGCGAGAGCAATGGCTAATTGACTTTGAGGGTTCAGATTAACTTCTTTGCCCTGCTGCGATGCACGAATTTCTATCATGCCTGCCGATTCGAAGGTATATCTTACTCCTGCCGAATCGTAATTCATTGGAATGCCGGAAATGAAAAAGTCAACAGGGTCGCTTAACTCGCGATAGGCAATATCCACTTTTCCATAGACGGGGTTGCCGCCTTTATCCACAAAAGCCTTTGGGGGAATTTTTATTACAGATCCTGTTTTATAAGTAATGATAGTTCCCACATCCGCATTCACAGAATATTGGGAAGGAGCAATTTTAACTTTTTCAAGAGGCGGACTGATAAATGCCAGGGTATTTTTATTGACATCAGGAGTAACATACAATAGGATTGCTAACACAACAGCAGCTGCAGCGCTAAGGCTCGTATAAAACCAGGTGGTTTTATAAAACGGTGCGTGCAGAGCCTTGTACTCTTTGAACAGGTTGCCGAAGTTTTTGTTTGCGGCAATTTCCTCCTTAGTAATCTGCTCGCGTTTAATATTAATTTTCATATTCATTATTGACTCCCCCCTTTTCGTTTTGTAATTATCTCTTTTAAACGATCCAGGATGCGATACGTTCGCACCTTGGCATTATTTTCTGTTATGCTTAATATATCTGCAATCTCTTTGAATGCACGCTTTTCAAAAAACCGCATTTCTATAATCTGTAAATCTTCTCTTTCAAGTTTAGCGAGCGCATTCAAAACAACATTTATTTTTTCTTCGGGGGAATCTTCATGCATCTCCTCCATCATGTCGCCTATGGAGGCAATATCAATATTCAACGCTTGTTCTTTTTTATTTTTTCTGAACAGCATGTTCAGCTCATTAATAGTTATACGATAAAGCCATGCAGAAAAGGGAAGCCCGCGGTATTCATATTTATGAAGGTTTTGCATAGCTTTGAGAAAAACCTGTTGAGTAATGTCGAATGCCGCATCCTTGCAATCCAGCCGCTGATAAGCAAACTTCAAAACCTGCTCGTAATATTTAGTATAGAGCACTTCAAACTTTGCGGGATCAGCTTTGGCAGCGTAAACGCAACTTCTGTCATGCAGCATCTCCTCTTCTCCAACATGAAATTTAGATACAATTTTCATGTTAGTTTGTCTGGATGTTGATAACGTTGTTGATAACGTTGAGCTTAACATTGTACTTCATAATGCACAAGATCGGGTTAGGATACATTAAAAACAAAAAAATATGGCTATTCTGCAAATTTACACCTTTTTAGGTCATTAAATATGGGTGAAACCGCTGCAAATAAGCCAGTGTTAAGATAAGCAGGGATTAATAGACAAACTTCCTCTCGGAAGAACGTAGCCGTTAAACATCCTGAAGAGATAGATTCCATGAGCAAATTCCGAAAAATCAACAGTGCCGATACCATCGGTTGAAACTTTGGAAGCTATAACCTTGCCAATCCTGTCTGTAATTTCTATGGTGAAAGGCTTTCCGGAGGAAGAGGAAATGAAATAATGCACTGAATTATCATCTCCGCTATTATTCAAAGAAAGTATGGTCAGTTTGCCGCTACCCAGCACATCCACAGCAACCATTCTGCTATAATGATATTTACCGTCAAAATCTGTTTGTTTCAGGCGGTAAGCCGAAACACCGGGTAAGGGACTATCGTCCGCTGAATGATAAAAAAGCAGATGAACATCCAGAAGTTGCCATCAGGATCCGTCCATGCAGTGCGGTTTTCAAAACGCGACCATAACGGTCACACTACATTCTCCTTACTTTTCCTTTTTAAAATGCTTATATAGATAGTGCAGTGTGTTTGCGGCATGAGTGCACCATTGAAGATTATTACTCTTGGGATTTTGTTTATTCAAATCTTCGTGATTAACAATTGGAAGGTTTAAAGGATTAGGTACAAAATGTAAAGCAACCATTCTATGAACTAAACGGCGAAGATATTTTTGTTCGTTTATAAAAAGTTTTACTGTAGGGTAGCCCTTTTCTTTATTATTATGAGAAAAAGAAGAACAAACCAAAGGTTTATAATATTTTTCACCTGAAAAGCGATTGTAATAGATGCTTTCAAATTTACCAAAAGATGAAATAAGATAAATATGGAAAGGGTTAAGCATTTGCATCCAAACTTCAATAATATCGGCATGTTCGCCACATTTTGAACAAATATCGGTAACGTGATCCCCCAATTTCACAAAGGCTGCATCGCAACAATTTGAGAATTGCCAGTCAAGGTTAACCTTCATAACCAAACTGTTTTAACGGATAAGATGCATATATATAATTAATGATCTCTTTAAACGTGGTTGTATTAGAAAATTTTGTATCAACGTGTTGATTAAATTTAATTTGGTTTTTGCAAATCGGAATAATTTGCTTACTAACTAATCTGTCAGCGTCGTTAAGCGAACCGCCTTTCACTTTTTTCGCAATAGCCATAATTTCAGATTTTTGAACCGCTTATCAAACGGAACCTCTTTAGCTTCATTAAACGCCCAGAAAAGGGTGAGTTCGTTTTTAATGACAGTTTCGCAAAGACGGTTACTAATGAGCGCCGTTTCGGAATCGAATTTTGCCTGGATTTTTTCATTATTTTTTGGATTTAAATTTAATTGTTCATTAGCTGATTTTTCTGCGTTACCTATAGCGCTATTTAATAGTGCAGCTTCTTTTTTAAAATAAATGTTAAAATTCTTATAGCAGAAATCATAACATTTCTTTTTATAATAATTTTCGTCGTGAAGTGGTTTTTCCTTATCCACTACTACTACTACTACTTCTTCTTCTATTTCATCTTCAACTTCTTTTTCTTCTTTGCTACTTTCTTCTTTTGTAAGCACATCGAAGGGCGACCTTGGAAAACGCGCTTTGCGCCAGCGCAATCGTTGATTAAAATTATGCACAAGAAAGCAGGGCTCTTGCTTGGCTTCGTAAGGCACTATAAGCCCGGCTGTTACCAATTCCTGGTACCAGTAGAGCATGTCTGAATTACGAATAGCGAAGTTTAGTGGGAAACACTCACGGCGAATAAATTTAATATCTGATTTAAAATTTCCAAAATCATCAACACGCAACAATAAGCGGATGAATAAACGCTCGGCGAAAGCTGAAAGTTTATTCATTTTGTCGCTTAGTGTGTAATCCCTGATCATCCGTGCCATCAGTTCGTTTTCTTTAAGGTATAAACATCACGCATATACATCCTGAAAAAGTCGCCGATGCTGGGCAACAGATCATGCCGATGTAAGTTTCCAACGGTACTTTGTAATACACATATTCCGCACCGTTCTTAAACGTCACGAACAACGAATTTGCAACACTGTCATAGTTAGTGGCGATGATGGCTCTTGAAGTAACTTGTCCTTTTTTCATTTTTAATGTGATTTGAGATTTGAAACTTGAAACTTGAGAAATGAGCATTAAGAGTTATTTGTCTAACATCTCATATCTCACGTCTGCCTAATTGTTATTAATTCTAAGAATCGGAATGAGAATGATTTGTTTGGAAGCTTTATCACCAACTCTGTGAGCTGGCTATACACGAGGCAGAAATCATCAAACACCTCCACATCTCCCATCAGTTGGTAATTGTTTTCATCAAAGGGATTAATCTTATAAAGTTCCCAATTGCCACCGAATGGAAAATGCAAGCTGCCCCGCGGTGGCAGCCGCGTTTGAAACCATTGCAGGTAATCCTGGCTAACAAACCCGTGTGCAAAAGCTTTCATCGTTATAATGATTTAAGTAGTTTGCCTTTGGAGCGATAAAGCATGTGCCCTGCTATCCATCCTATTTCTTCATCGTAAGGCAGGCTGGTATAAAATTCTGTTAGTATATAACCTCTTCTGTTGGCCGGGGCATGGATGCTCTCCATTTTTGTTTTAGAAATGATCATCTTTGTCGCTTTGTTGTAGTGCATAAACCAAACCTCCTCTCCGTGATCAAATCGCGTTCTGTAAACCATAGTTTCTTGTCCATATAAAAACCTTCCATCAATGTTTTATTCCTGCATATAGTTTTGATATGCATCGGTCTTCCTGATCTTTTCAATCAGCTTCACGTTGTGTATTGTTTTAAAGTAATAGGCATGCTTGAATATTAAAGCGAAGAAATAGACGACTTCTTCTTTAGTGGATGCCATTCCCCTGTCGGGGGTCTATGCCAAACGTGTCCCGGAACAGGGTTTTAAAGTTTTCACGGCCATGCCATAAATAAAACTCCTCCTCATAAAATAAACCGGTGTTCGTGCGTTGCAGCCATTCAGTCAGGTAAAAGCCGCTGAATTTGAACCCTTTCAGGTAATTAACGGCAGCGCTGTTCGTCTTTTGTTCTGCAAAGCTTAAGGCTATGTTCACCCACACTTCTTTGGGTATGCGATTATTCATATTTCGCATCAAACATAGTTTCATATATAAACCGCTCGCATCGCTTTTTTAAAAAAGTGTTACAACTTTCTAAAAAAGAAAGGGAGCATGCCTTGTTTTCAGTCATGCTGATTTGTATT
>PLYJ01000102.1 GCA_003151745.1 Bacteroidota bacterium | reverse complement strand
TTAGTTTAAACAAGACGCTAATGATCCTTTTTTATAACTAATTCACTATCATTTAACATTAAAATATTTCTATTAGAAAAAACGCCCAAATTAAAAGGAGTGGACAGATTGTAAAATACGATATAATAAAGTCTAATCTATATTTACCTAGATTGTACATGCTAACCCAAAAACGACATAAATAATCCAGATGTAATAATTATTTCTAGGCTTGTATTGTTTATCCATAAATCAATGATTCAAAATTATCATTAGTTGCCGCTTTGTCTTGGTCAACCAAAGGTAAACGAAATTAAGAACTTTTTAATTACAGTTAAAAATTTAAGAATTCAAACCCCTTTCCCAATTCCCTAAACAAACCCAGTTCATAACCCAATTTCCCCAATTCCCTAAAAACAGTAACCTCTCACCATCTCCTCCAACCCATTTTTTCGTTTTTAAAGCAAAATCACTAAAACAAGGCAAAAAGTCGTACCAACAAAACAAATTTTAGTATGAATATTTCCATTATTGATACCAACAAAACATTTATTGATACGACTATTTCCATTTTTCGTATGATTAAAAGTTTTATTCGTACCACTTTTTCTTTTGTTCGTATGACTTTTAATAAAAGTCGTATGAAAATTGTTGTTTTTCGTATGAACAAAAGTTTTGTTGTTATGACTAACAGTTTTGTTCGTGTGAGAATTTTCATTAATCATAAGAATAATTATTTTGTTCTAATGACTATTTTCATTTTTCGACAGACTTTTTATGCACTCGTTTCTTATACGGGAAGTTTTGTGTCCGGACATTTATTTAAGGTTCAGATAAAGGATTGAATCTGTTATTTGGTTATTAAATACACCCTTAAAAATAGCAGTTGATTATTAAAAAACAAAGTATCAATTATCGAAATCCAGGGAATGACTATTAATCCGTTTGAACAATTGCTCCGGGATCACTTTCCATTCGTTACCTCAAGGATGACAAATGAACCTGGTTTAACGGGTGGCCTTTGATGAGGATTGTCAGCCGATGCAGCGGGCTTTTCACCGTAGTCTGCCGCAGGAAGAAAAACGTGATGTGTTTTTGTATTAACGGCCATGGTTCGTGCGCCCTTTTGCGTAGTTGCATTTTCAAGCACTTTAAATGTAGTTGCATTTTCCTCCTGCACCACTGTTAGCGTGCCATCGCCGTTTGAACTATAAGCTCGTTTTAGTGAAGGATCGAAAGCCGCAGCATCAGGATGATCACTGATGGGTACGCTGGTAATGATCTTTCCTGTTGTTGCATCAAGAATCATCATCAGCTTATTATCGCAAACTATAAAGAGAATATTATTCGCTTTATCGATCGCCATTCCGCTGGGTCCATCACCGGGTTTAAGAGAAACTTCTGTTCCTGTTTTCATCGTTGCAGGATAAATAGTCAGCACGCTGCTTTTGTCTTCCAGGTTCACATATATGTTTCCTTTATCGTTGCTCACCGCAAACTCAGGCCTGCCATTCAGTGCAATAGTTCCCAATACTTTATCGGTCTTTGCATCAATTACTGTAGCGTTGGAGCTTCCTCCGTTAAAAGTCAAAACGCGATGCGTATATACGTCATATACTATGCAGTCAGGGTTGCGGCCTGTTACAATTACCTTCTCTATGACAGCCAGTGTTTTAAGATCAAAAACAGTAACGGAAGAATCCTTCCCGCAACTGACAAATCCTTTATTCAGATCGGGGGCCAATGCTATGCCATGCACCCCTTTCGTATCGGGTATTGTTCCGACAACCTTCTGCTGCGCTGCATCAACCACCTGCACCATCGAGGCATGCGACACAAACAATCTTCCGGTTTCATCATCGCTTGTTATGTAATCCCATCCACCATCACCGTCCACATGGATTTTATTCGCAATGCGATAAGCAGATGATGTCGTCTGTGCATTTAAAAAGTTTATGCTGAGAAGAATTAAACAGGTTAACAGAGAGATTGTTTTTTTCATAATATGATATTTTAAGAGAAATGAAATAATGCGCAAAGCTAACTAAAAATAAAAAATCCCGGTCATTTGCGCAGCCGGGATTTGCTTTTAGAATTGAAATGTTTATAAGCTGTTTACGTCGCTTTGAAATTTAATAAACTCCCTGTCTTCCTTCGCCCATGTTCTGAATGTGGCATCAGCGCTGATGGCTGACTTAAGATTGCTGAGGGCGCCTGACTTATCGCCTTTGCGTGCAGCGATAACGGCTTTCAGGTAATAACCGATTCCTGTTGAAGCATCTGGAGAGGCATTCAGCGTTGCTAATGATCCATCTTTGTCACCGTTAAGGAGTTGAGCTAAAGCGGCATTAAATTCTTTTGAATCGCCATAGTTGGAAACAGCGGAAGAATAATCGCCGTGCATAATGTCAAGGATGGCAATGTTTTCATTCACTTCTTTCCCTGCTCCTTTGGCCTGGTTGTAGTAGTCAGCAGCCTTTTTCCAGTCGCTGCCCAATGCTGCAACAGCGCCAAGGTTGTTAAGCACAACAGGATTGTTTGCAGACAGTGAATTCGCTTTTTCAAAGTTTGCCTTTGCGCTTGCAGCATCTTTTGCAATAATCTGTGTTGCGCCGAGGTTGTTTGCTGCGCGCCAGTCGTTTGGATATTTGGCAGCAGCGGTTTTATATATGGTCATTCTAAGCGCATTGTCCTGCGTCAGATTACCGACGCCATAAAGAAGCTCTTCGCTGTCCAATGAATCAGGTGTTGACTTTGCAAGAGTAAGAATCTGCTCATCCGTGCGGCTTCTCTTTTCTGCGTTAATGGTTACCCTTGATCTTCTCAGCTTTGGAAGCATCGTTTCAGCAATCTCAGTAAACGCCTTGCCCATATTCTTCATTTCATGCGTACGTGCATCACCTGAATTGCTTTCAACAATGCGGATGATCATATCCTTCTGCGTCATGTTGCTTGCCTGCAACAATGCTTTTAAGCCATCCCAGTCCTCGGCAACGTGATTTACATTGTAGAAGTTCATGGTGCTGTCTGACAGTTTCATCTTCTTCATAGCATCCTTCAGGTATTTGTTAGAAGAAGCACCGCGATTGGTTGCAAGCTTTTCATTGAGCGGCATCGGTCCATCGGGTGATGCATACGCCATGATGTTCGCGCCCGTGAAGGTATATGCTCTGCCCATGCCGTCTTTTATAAAATCACTCATTGATTTCATTTCATCCGGATTACTGAGGCCTGCTTTCTTATTTTTTAAAGCAGCGTTTACATTCGCATTATTGATGGGGTAAAATATGTTCGAGTTGAAAGGAACAGGAATAACTTTCTTAAAAGAATCAGGCGCCATGATCGGTTTTTCATCTGCCTTCACAAGCTGCTGCGTTACAATGGTTGCATCAGCAATCTTGGTTGCAGGAATGTCTTTGGAGGTTTTGCCTACTGTTCCTTTTGCCTTGATCATTACATCAGACACTTTCATATCAGGCGTGTAAGCGATCTTGTCAGTATAGATAACGCTTCCACCTGTTTTGTAATCAACCTTGTTGGTGGCATTAACTACTTTTTCACCGTCAACGGTTACATCTTTAAAATCCTTTTCGCCTGTTGAAGTTTTGATGTAAGGTGTAACGGTAGCAACCACTTTCTTTCCGAAATATTTAACCGGGTATGTTGCTTTGATGGAGATTGCAACGCTGTCGCCGCGCAGTTCAAGCGGGTTTGGTGTAACCTCATACTTCACAAGCGGAGCGTTCTTAACCATTTTGTTTAACCCATTACATCCTGTTAATGCAATACCGGTTAACAATGGCAACGAGTAATAAAGTTTAGCCTTTTTCATATTCTGTTTTCGTTTTAGAAAATTAGATTTATTTAACCATTGTCATGCAATGATTGCCCCTCACTTATAATGTTTGCAAAAGCATTATTTGCCGCAAATGTAAAAATTATCCATTACGTTGCCCCGAATCAAAAAAGATTGTTTTCAACATGAATGTTATTAAAATACATTGAATTCAATAACATACAGACGAAGCTGACGCGACCAATAAATGTGGATTTAATCATTGTAATTTCGTTATATCAGTGCAGCTCTCGTTGAATTCTTTCATTTTGTTTAATAAATTACATTAAAAAAATAAATGTCAGACCCTACATATTTCCTGGAAAACAAATAAAAAGTTTTTTTGGATGGCATAGTACACTTAGAAAAACTTCTTAATTTTAAAATGTGAAGCGTTTCATAATGATAAGAATTTGTTAAAATTCCTTTTTAACCAGAAGTGTGAATCATAAAGCTAAATAATTCGTAATAAAAGAAAAAATACATGCAGGATCAATTAAATAGAATTGCAAATTCATTTGAAAAATTTGCTTCTAAGCTGGCTTTTTGTATAGCTCATCGTTTTTATTCTTACGATGAGCTCAAGAAAAAAATCATTATTATCCAAAAGCTGATTCAGGATGCAGGGATAACAGAACATTGTAATATCGGAATTATAACCTATGATGACATCGAAACCTATGCATCCCTATTTGCTGTGTTATTTAGCGGGCATGCTTTTGTTCCTATAAACCCTTTGCACCCTGCAGAACGAAATGAATCCATTATCGCGCTGGCGAAAATAAAAATTCTTCTGGACAGCAGGAATACAGGCGGCATAAAAATTCTTCCATCGAAAATTACTCAAATCAATACATCAATAGCAAAGGAAGCAAATGCTGCTTTTTACTATAGAGAATTACCAGGTAACCAAAATGCCTATATCCTTTTTACTTCCGGCAGCACCGGTGTTCCTAAGGGTGTTCCCATCACAGTTAGTAACCTGAATTCTTTTCTGCATGCATTCTATGCTCAAGGTTATAAGATAGATCATCAAGACCGTTTCCTTCAAATGTTTGATATGACATTTGATCTTTCTATTATGAGTTATATGGCGCCACTTTGCATAGGCGCTTCGGTTTACACTGTTCCGTTTGAAGGAATGAAATATATGCATGTGTATACGCTATTTGAAAAATACGAGATCACATTTGCTTTGCTTGTTCCTTCCATTCTCACACACCTTCGTCCTTACTTCGACGAGATTGCTTTGAAAAAAATGCGCTATTCACTCTTTTGCGGAGAAGCGCTTTACGAAGATGTTGTATTGGAATGGGCAAAGTGCATTCCGAATGCTGAAATTCAAAATGTTTATGGACCAACTGAAGCAACCATTTTCTGTATGACTTACGATGTAAACCGAAACGGCAATAATAAAAGCCTGAATGGAATTGTTTGCATCGGCAAATGCATGGAGAATGTGGGTGCCATCGTTGCGGGTGAAAATTTCAAGCACATTGCACCGTTGGAGAAAGGAGAACTCTGCCTGTCAGGCTCACAGATTACTCCCGGGTATTGGACAAGCGAATTGAAGAACAAGGAATCATTCTTTACATTTGAGGATAAAAGGTATTACCGAACAGGTGACCTTTGTTTCTGTGATGAGGAGGGTGATTATTTTTATGCCGACAGGCTGGATTTCCAGGTTAAAATTCAGGGATTCAGGGTTGAGCTAAGTGAAATTGAATTTCATGCGCGGGAGTTTCTAAAGTCTCATGCCGTTGTTGTTCATGCACAGCAAAATGAGTTAGGAGCAAATCAGATAATTATGTTTGTCGAAAATTATAAATACGGATTTGAAGAATTAAACAATTACCTGAAGACTAAACTTCCTCCCTATATGATTCCTGCCAAAATACTTAGCGTTGATCAGTTTCCTCTAAATGCCAACGGCAAAGTTGATCGCAAGGCACTATTGTTGACAATTGCATAATTTCGTGTCATGAATCCCGGACCTGAATTGAAATTCCGCAGGGCTTTTCAAAGTGATATTCCCTTTCTTATTGATGCTATTGTGTCAGCAGAAAAAAGCGGAACGGAAATATTCAGCTACAGTAATATATTTGAAATGCCGGAGCAGGATGCGAGAAAAATATTTGCTGATATCATAGCTGAAGATGTTCGCGGACAGGATCTTTGCATTTCCGATTATTTTCTTGCTGAAATAGATGGCAAAGTTGCCGGGTGCATTGCATCATGGATAGAAGGTGAAGGCGGCCAGCCAAGCGGTGTTATGAAGGGGACTCTTTTAAATTATTTTTTCCCCAAGGCAAACATGCTAAAGGCGCAGGCTAAGAAAAAAGTTTTGGATGCCCTCCATTTTGAAGCGGTTAAAGGGACTTTAGTGATTGAAAATTGTTTTACTTTGCCGGAGTTTCGGGGCTTGGGAATTTTAACCAGGTTAATGCAAGAACAAACACGTTTGTTTCTTGAGAGCAAATCAGGTTTGAAGAATTCTCAAATGCGGGTTTTGAAAACGAATCGCTCTGCCTTGGAAATTTATTTAAAGATGGGATATAAAATAATAGAAGAACAACATTGTCCTGACCCGGTTATTTTAAAATGGCTCCCGTCTGATACACAATATATATTGGAGAGACAATTACGTTAATCGTAATTTCGCCCAGAATTTTTAACTCTTGTCTTAATGAGTGCTATGGAACTGAATGATATTCTTTATCAGGTAAACGAGATATTCAAACGTATTTTCGAGAATGAAAATATTGTCGTTAAAATGGAAACCACAGCCAGTGATGTGGATAAATGGGATTCTTTGAACCATACGGTGATGATTTCTGCAGTAGAGAAACATTTTAACGTTCGGTTCTCCTTAAAAGAGATGTTAGGATTTCAAAACGTAGGGGATATGGTGCGCACCGTTCAGAAGAAGCTGCAGGCATCCTAATTAATTAGTAATGCTATTCAATTCTTTACCTTTTTTTGTCTTCTTTACCGTTTTTTGCCTCGGCTATTTTTCACTTCCGAAAAAGCTTAAGCTAGTCTTCATACTCCTGGCAAGCATTGTTTTTTATTATTTACTAAGCCCCAAAGGAATCTTTGTTCTTGCAGTCAGTGTGTTCTTTAATTTTTGCAACGGAGTGCTCATGGAAAAGAGTAAGAAGAAGGGCGCTATTCTCACATTAAGTTTTATTGTGAATATAGGGATGCTCTTTGTATTTAAGTACTTCGATTTTTTCAACACATGGACCACAACTATTTTGCATTCAATAAATATCTCCAACCCTGTCCCCTTTCTGCATCTTATTATTCCGGCAGGAATTTCTTATTACACTTTGCAGGCTATTGGATATAATATGGATGTATATAGTGAGATCCAGAAAGCGGAGAAGAATTTTACAATTTTTGCGACATATTTTTTCTTCTTTCCGAAAATTGCGCAGGGTCCCGTTGAACGTCCCCGCAACCTCCTCCCTCAATTGCATGGTAAGTATGAAATTACTTATGTATGCATGACAGGAGGTTTAAAGCTTTTAGCATTGGGTATGTTTAAAAAGTTTGTCATTGCTAATCGCCTTGGTGCATTAGTAGATCAGATTTATAATCATCCACATGAGTACAGTGGTGTAATTTTATTAGTTGGCGGACTCTTTTATACGTTTCAACTATATGCTGACTTTTCCGGTTATACTGATATGGCTCTCGGTATAGCACAAATAATGGGGTTTAAATTGATGATAAACTTTAACCGCCCCTTCGCTTCCAGCTCTGTAACCGAGTTTTGGAAAAGATGGCACATTTCGTTTTCTACATGGCTATATGAATATATATAAAATCCTCTTTCGCTAATGATGCGCAGAATAGGAATGCGGGGAAGGGTGATAGCTATTTTGATTACTTTTACGATAAGCGGCTTGTGGCATGGAGCAAGCATGGTATTTCTTTTTTGGGGAATATTTAACGGCATAGCGTTAAGCTATGAAATGATCACAATCAAATCAAGAAAAAAGTTTTGGGCAAAATTTTCTCCTGTTACCGGCAAATTCATTGCCGTAACCATTACATTTATTTTCACGGTAATGAGTTTTACTTTTGGAAGAGCAAATAACCTTGCAGAGGGTTTTTACATTATAAAATATTCTATTTTAGGCATGAAGGGAAGCATATATCAGCTCATGCATCATTCATTAAAACTAAATCTCGGGATGACAAAAACTCAATTTTTAATTGCATTTATGGCGGTTATTCTAATGGAATTAATTCAATATGTCCAACGTGGCAGAAGTGTTTCCGAAGTAATTCAGAAATATCCTAAAATAATTAGGTGGAGTATTTACTATTTATTTGTTTGGATGATTATCTCTTTCGGCGTGTTTGATCAAACTAATTTTATATACTTCCAGTTTTAATTTATTAACAAATCCGAACCATGAGTTGATTATGGGAAGTAAAATTTTCAATACTTTCTTAAATGGTTTGTTTTTTGGTTGAGATTGTGAGGGAGAAGAAAAATAAGGACTGAAAGACTTATAAAGAAGTGAATCGTTCATCGGGGCTGAATTTCGGATGAAAAAACAATTTCTTAGAACGCTTTTTCCACTGGAGTCTTAGGCATTGAAGACTGTTCCACATTGATCCCTATTGTTTTTAGCTGTTCTCTGTGAGAGTTGAATATATTACTAACCACTGAGCTGACCGGATGATATGCGTCTCTCCAGAGCTTTGCAGCTGTATGATAGCCATATTTATGGGGATTGAATGACCCAACTCTCAGAATCAAATTCTCTTTGCAAAAAGAATCAATATTATCTTCAAGTGCCACATGCATATCAGGGCATATGTTATCAAATACCAAAGGATTGATAGGAGAAATGTAGACTATAGGAATCACCCCATCCTTCTTGAGCGCAATTAATAGCTTCTTGAAATAATCAAAATAAATATTCGAGGTATCGCTTGCGATAATTAAAGTTGATTTTTGAATTTCAATAAATTTTAATGCGAACATTTTTACCCAATTGCTGTCTATTTGAGATTGCAAAATGGAAGAATAACTTCCATCACTCCTTATAACAAACTCACCCTTTGTGTAGTCACCATAATCTTTTTCTGTAGCAATAAGCATTTTACTGTTTAGATATCTTAAATTTAGTTGGTAATAACTCGGATTAAAAAATTCTATAAGATTATCAGATAATAGTATACTTTGATCTACCGCATTGAGATTCGAATCAATTTCAATGCTTAGATAACTAAGCCCGATTTTATAATCATTAAATAAACTTCCTTCAATAGATAGGGGTTTTGTTGTGTCTGCGACATAGAAAGCCCTTTTGTCAATATTAAGAAGTTTGCTGGAATGAAATGTAGCAAAATCAAAATTGATAATTAAATATTTAGGCAGAAGCTTATTTCGCTTATATAAGCCATAATATGCAATGTAATCAAGCATTTTAGCGCCTGTTTTATTGCAATTGAAAAAAGTATTATTAGGAAAAATATGGGAATTTATTTCTGCCGACCTGCTTGAGCCGAATACCAAAATATCAACAGGAGAATTTTTTTTTAATTTCAATTGTTCATTAACAATATCGACTTCCAAAGCATCACCATTAGTGTTAGGCAAATATTTAATCTCCACATTTTTTCCTGAAACAAGAATTTTTGCAATTTCTTTATTGAAGTCTTTTAGAAGGAATGCGCTATCAACTTTAATATTAACAAAGGAAACAATCAATAATATAGGCAATAATAATAAGAAAGTATTACCTAGTACCTTTTTATACATATATTAAAATTGTTGTAAACCTTACAAAATTAGAAAAATAAAAAGAGGCGAACAAAAGAATAGCAACTCTATTATTTAGCGCGCATAAATACAGGGATTAAATAGATACCTAAAGGATTATTCGACAAGTTGCTTTAAACTAGAAAAATTCAATTTTACTTCTTACTCATCCGTTTGCGCTCGTTCTCTTCCAGGTAAATCTTTCTGAGGCGCAATGATTTTGGAGTGGCTTCCAGGTATTCATCAATTTGAATATACTCCATGCATTGTTCCAACGAGAAATTGATCTTTGGTGCAATGCGGTAGGCTGCATCGCTGCCACTTGCGCGCATATTAGTTAGCTTTTTCGCAGTGCATAAATTCACTACTATGTCGCCGGGCTTGATATGCTCGCCTACGATCTGCCCCATATATATTTCATCGGTATGTTCAACAAAAAACTTACCTCTGTCCTGCAGGTTATTGAGGGAATAGTCATTCGCCCTGCCTTTTTCTTTTGCAACAATAACGCCGTTAATACGTCCCGGCATGTCGCCTTTCCATGGTTCATAATCACGGAAGCGATGCGCCATGATGGCTTCGCCGGCAGCGGCAGTGAGCACATTATTACGCAAGCCTATAATACCACGCGCAGGGATGTTGAATTCAAGATGCAAGCGGTCGCCCTTGGGCTTCATCACCAGCATCTCTCCTTTTTTCTGCGTAACCAAATCAATAACGCGGCTTGAATATTCTTCAGGCACGTCAACAGTAAGCGTTTCAAATGGTTCGCATTTCACGCCGTTTATTTCCTTGACAATAACCTGCGGTTGTCCTACCTGCAATTCATACCCTTCTCTTCTCATCGTTTCGATAAGAATACTTAAGTGGAGAATACCTCTTCCATAAACTAAGTAAGCATCCGGCGAACCGGTTTCTTCCACACATAGAGCAAGGTTTTTTTCAATCTCTTTAAAAAGACGGTCACGCAGGTGACGCGAGGTGACCAGCTTTCCTTCCTTGCCGAAGAATGGGGAAGTATTAATGGTGAACAGCATGCTCATGGTCGGCTCATCCACGGCAATGGGAGTGAGGGCTTCAGGATTGTTAATATCGGCAACGGTGTCACCAATATCGAACCCTTCCAACCCAACAATAGCACAAATTTCACCGGCAGGAACTTCCTGTACTTTCAGTCGCCCAAGTCCTTCAAATGTGTGAAGCTCTTTAATGCGGTTTTTCACAATGCTGCCATCACGCTTCACAAGAGAAATCTGTTGATTCTCCTTTAAAGTGCCGCGCATCAGTCTTCCAATGGCAATCCGGCCTACAAAGCTGGAATAGTCAAGGGAAGTAATGAGCATTTGGGCTGTTCCTTCCAGTGCTGTCGGAGGTGGGATATGTTCAATAACCGCTTCCAGCAATTCGTGAATATCTTCTGTTTTGCGGGCAAGGTCCTTCGTCATCCAACCCTGCTTGCTTGATCCGTACAGCGTAGGAAAATCCAACTGGTCTTCGGTTGCGTCGAGGTTATACATAAGGTCAAATACCTGCTCATGTACTTCATCAGGACGGCAGTTTTCTTTGTCTATCTTATTAATAACAACAATCGGTTTTAAACCGAGAGCCAATGCTTTCTGTAATACAAAACGGGTTTGCGGCATAGCACCTTCAAAGGCATCAACGAGCAATAACACACCGTCGGCCATGTTCAAAACACGTTCTACCTCTCCGCCAAAGTCAGCGTGGCCGGGAGTGTCTATAATATTGATCTTAACGCCATTGTATCGCACAGAAACGTTCTTGGCAAGAATGGTAATGCCGCGTTCGCGTTCCAGGTCGTTACTGTCCAGTATCAGGTCTCCAAATTGCTGGTTATCGCGGAAAAGCTTGCTTTGGTGAAGAATTTTGTCCACCAGCGTGGTTTTGCCATGGTCAACGTGAGCGATGATGGCTATATTGCGGACTTTTTCATTAATCAGGTTTTTCATTTTTACTGTAACTGCCTCTTTTTCTATTGTTTCTATCATTTATACCCCTTTATTTTTGAGGGTGCAAAGGTAGTCAATTAAGTGATGCGAAGTATCACCCTACTCATCATGCCATACACCTGTTTTGACTGCTGCATCCAGATAGTTACAAGCGCCGTCAATAATTACAGGCCCCTTGTAAGTAATCGGCCTGCCGTTTTTCCAGTCACTTACAAAGTTCTGAAGCTTTACTTTGCGTATGGGGACTTCGGGATAGAACATGAAGCCGGAGAGGAAATTGTAACCAATTGCACATAGTAAGATGAGCCTTGAAACCTGAACCTTGAAATTGGGGTTTTCAATATTCTTCTTCCAAAAAATTTCCACACATACAATAATGCACAAGACGACGGCAGCGGAACTATATATGCCGTAACGGGACATCAAGGGACCTGATGAAAGCCGCATGGGTGCGGTGACAAATGCCGTCATAATTACAAAGAGTAACGTTGCATAAATAAAACGGTTCCGGAGATAATACTTTTTAACTGTCGCGTAAATAAAAACGCCCAAACAGATAAATCCTGTTGCTACCGGAAGGTACATGACATACATGAACTGCATGGATGAGCCGAGAAAGCCGGCTGCAAAAATCAGAATACCAAACAGGTTGAATTCCCATTTAGCCATGTCCGTCGGGTAAGGAGAAGTGAGCATATATAGAATGTAGGTAATTAACAATGACAACAGCATACCCAAAGCTTGTTTCTTATGTCCCTGCAAATAAAATAGCACAGCGCAGACAGGAAATGCCACCAATCCGTTGCCCTGCGTAAAAGAAGCAAGCAATGAAAACAAAACAGATAAAGCAAAGCCGGAACGTGAATTGCCTCCGGCTGCCTGTATGGCAAGAAGTGTAAAGAGAATAGTCCAGTAGCTGGCTATTCCGCTGATGGTCCAAAAAGCGGTATCAAAACTTTGAAACTGAAGCAGGATAAAAAGGAAGGCAAGAAGAAGCAATTCTTTTTGCCATGAAGCAAAAGCATTCTTTTCAGTTGAAGAATAAGAAAAAAAATTGAATAGTAAGCCGCAAACTGCTAACAGCACCAACCCGTTAATCCAAATAAGCCATTTGAAATTAATAGCTCCGAAAATTTTTATCAGCGTAATCAGATAAAGTTTCGGCACTTCCCTCATCGCGGATATCCGCATAGGTTGCAACAATAATTGCAGCTGCCCGGAGAATGAATGGCAATTAGCATATTGAGCAAGAAACTTGAGAACGCGAAAATCGTCTGTTATCGGTACGTTAACTGCATCCTTCAACAGGAAAAAGAAATAAAAAATTATGACTGCTGATGAAGATAAAATGTAAAATTGTCTTTGCCTGATGATTCCTTTTTGCAACAGAAAAAACAAAACGGCTATCAGTGAAAGTATAATAAGCAAAATGCCGCAATAAAAGAGTCCGTAACAGCGAAATTCAATATCAAGATGCAGATTAAAAAAGTTGTTGATAAAATTTACAATATGAAACTCTATACCGTTATTGATTAAAAGAGCGCCGCAGGAGAGCAGAACAAGCGATAAAAACAAAGTATTGTGTCTTAACATCGCTCTAAAAATAGGTAATTATCCCTTAACACATCAAATTTCCCCAAAATCGCTTACTTTTAAAAACAACAAAAACAAGCAAATTCTTACATCTGCAAGTTTGCAGATAGCAAATAACCATACTCCCTCCATCGATAGGATATTTTTGAAGCACATAAATAATGAATCATTATGCGCTTCTCTACTTTACTTTTTTTGCTGGTGGCTCTTTTAGTCTCTTATTCTGGCTTTGCTCAGAATAACCAGATTTCAAAAAGAACATATCGTGTTACTGCCTATAAAGCAGGTGATAACACAATTACCAGTCAATCCAACTATACTGATCTCTATCCTGTGCTCTCCGTTTATATTCCTAATACGTTCACTCCAAACGGCGATGGCATCAACGATACATTTGGTGTGAGGGGAGAAGACATTGGTCAGTTTCAGCTTATGGTTTATAACCGATGGGGCGAATTAATATTTACAACCAGCGACCCAAACACACAATGGGATGGCAAATACAAAGGGCATGATGTGCAGGAAGGTGTCTATGCATATAAATATATAGCAATGGGACTGGGCAAAGGGGAAAAGGAAAAAGACGGCACAGTAACCCTTATCAGGTAATTCTTATTTTTTTTAAATTAAACATTTATACTGATAAAATGCGATTTATAAAAGCTCTAATTGTAGATTGCAGATTTTAGATTGCGTTCAAGACATGCGCTATTCAATCGGAAATCACCAATCCGAAATCCTCAATTATTAGTTATTAATTCTTCCCTTCAAAGTTCTATCTTCGTGCCCATATTTGAGGCAATATGAATGCACCCCGTTACAAAAATGTTTTGCTCATTGATGATAATGAGATTGACATTATAGTCAACAAAAAAATTATTGAAGGCGAAAAGTTTGCAGAAGAGGTTTCCTCCGCAGCCTCTGCTTCGGAAGCATTAAAAATGCTGAACGCATCTGCTGGCAAGCCCACACTTCCTGATTTAATTTTTCTTGACATTATGATGCCGGTGATGGATGGATTTGCATTTCTCGACGAGTTTGAGAAACTACCTGAGAACATTACCAAAAACTGCAAGATCATCATGCTCTCCACTTCTGAAAGCTTTAAAGACCTGAACAGGGCAAATAAAAGCCGTTTCGTTTACAAGTTCCTAAACAAGCCGCTTACGGAGCAAGTGCTGGCGGCGATAAACGTTTGAAAAAATTTCTGGTTTATAGTTAGTGCCACGACCTGTTTTAACGAGAAACAAGAAACTGCAAACCTGAAACGATTTTAATCTCTCATCTTTTTAAAAAAGGAAGTCATTAGTTCCGAACATTCTTTTTCAAGCACTCCGCCTGTCAATTTAGTTTTAGGATGAAGAATCTTCTTTGAAATCAAGAGAAACCCTTTCTTTTCATCATGAGCCCCGTAAACCACTTTTTCAAGCTGTGCCCAGTAGCTTGCTCCGGCGCACATCACACAAGGCTCAACTGTTACATACAAAGTACATTCATCTAAATACTTTCCTCCAAGAAAATTTGATGCTGACGTAAACGCCTGCATCTCTGCATGGGCGGTGACGTCCGTCAATCGTTCTGTAAGGTTATGAGCGCGTGCAATAATTTTATTCTGACAAACGATGACGGCGCCAATGGGAATTTCATTTTCCTCATAAGCGTAACGCGCTTCCTTTAAAGCTTCGCGCATAAAATATTCGTCTTCAAAAATCATGTTTAACGTTTAAAGTCCAATGTTTAAGGTTCAAAGAACGCACACCCCAACTTTAAACATTGAACGTTAAACTTTAAACTATTTTAAAAGTTGATTGCTTCTAGATATTTTTCCGCAAGTGGCTTATTAAGATACTTCTTAACAAGCGCGTTGGTAGATGCTTTGTTAATGTCATCAGGGCTGATGGACGATGAAAGCACAATTATTTTACAGGACTTGGTCACGCTCTCGGGCAGCTTCGCATACTCACCAAGAAATGCAAACCCATCCATCACCGGCATGTTTAAGTCAAGAAAAATTACCTGCGGAAGGATTTCTGCATTTGATGCATTGGCTTTTAGAAAATCAAGCGCTGCCTGTGCAGAGGTTTTCACTTCAACCTTTTCAGAGAAAAAACTGGACGTGATAATGCGTTCATTAATAAAGTTGTCAATGTCGTTATCATCAACTAAAAGTACTCTTTTGTAGCGGTGAGTTTTTTCTGCAGGCATGTTATTCTGTTGTGTTCCGAAAGATAGTAAAGAAATTATAAATTATAGATGATGAATTATATATTTTTCAACCGGGAGCGTTGCTCCATTCATAATTTCTAATTCATAATTCACAATTTTTAAAGTGGTGATGAGTGGAATCGAACCACTGACACAAGGATTTTCAGTCCTTTGCTCTACCAACTGAGCTACATCACCTTATTTTTTTGAGGGCGCTAAAGTAGAAAAAAATATTCCTAACAGAACATTTTGTTCTATACTTTCGCATACCATATATGAATCTCGTTATTGACATAGGAAATACTGCATTGAAAGCTGCGGTTTTCAAGGGCGATAAGTTTGTGCAACATGCAAGCTATCTGCCCGCACAAGCCTTCCGTGAGCTACAAAAGCTCGCTAAACGCAATCCGCACATCAGTCATTCCATCATTTCATCCGTTGCCGGAGCGGATAAGCAGCTTATTAAACTTCTTTCGTCAAAAACAACACTCCTTACATTATCTCATAAAACTCCTCTTCCTTTTATCAACTGCTATACAACCCCGTCAACATTAGGCCTTGACCGCATTGCATCAGTTGCAGGAGCACAGAAAAAATTTCCTCAAAAGAATGTTTTAGTCATTGATGCCGGCACCTGCATCAAGTACGATTTCATTAATCAAAAATCCGAATACCTCGGAGGCAGCATTTCACCCGGGCTGATGATGCGGTTTAAAGCGTTGCACAATTTTACTGAGCGTTTGCCGTTAATCAAGCCGGAACAGGTAAAGGTAATAACAGGTGATTCCACAAAAAATTCAATCCTCACAGGAGTGGTGTTGGGTATGACCAATGAAATCAAGGGCCTCATAGAACAATATAGAACAAAGCACTATGATCTTAAGGTGATTTTAACAGGCGGTGACGCTGATTTTTTGGGAAGGCAATTAAAAAGTAGCATCTTTGCCGCCCCTTATTTAACCCTGGAAGGGCTTCACGAAATTTTAAAGCATAATGTTAGGTATAAAAAAGGTAATTAGGGTAATTAAGGTGATTAAGGAAGCAATACTAATTATCTCAATTACATTAATTACCTCAAGCACCTTCGGTCAGGCAAACATCAACTCCCCTTATTCAAGATATGGTGTAGGTGATCTCCAAAGCGAGGGGTTTGCGCGCAACCTCGGCATGGGAGGACTGGGAATAGGCATGACTTCTCCTTTCAATGTCAATTTCTTAAACCCTGCTTCTTATTCATCTCTTGTTCTCACTACTTTTGAAGGAGCGCTGCAGGGAAATATCACCTCGCTTGATGCAACCGGTGTGAACTCAACATCAGGCAGCACATCGTTTGGTTATTTTGCCTTTGGTTTTCCCATTAAAGCAACTAAGTGGGGGCTTTCATTTGGTCTTTTGCCATATAGCAGCATCGGGTATAACATTACTGACGCTGAGTCCAACTCCGATCTCGGTAATGTGAATTACACTTATCAGGGCAAAGGAGGCATCAACCAGTTTTATGTGGGAACAGGATATTCGCTGTTCAAAAACTTTCGGGTTGGTGTAAACGCTTCTTACTTATTTGGAACCATTAACGAAGTGAGAACCGTCGCCCTGCCTGATAACGTGTATTATTTCAATACCCGCACCACGGATGAAACCACAGTGGGGGACTTCCATTTTAATTTCGGACTGCAGTACACACTCGATAGCTTAAAATTATCTCACAGCGATTCCATTCTCATGATTCGCAGGCGCGTAGTTGCTATCAATCAGGAAATAAATGCGCTCAAAGACTCTCTTGCACGTTGTGAGAAAGGGCTTGCAGGCACCGCAGTTATTGCCACCGTGAAAGATTCAATCGCCTCATTGAAAAGACAAATTGATGCACAGAATGAACTTAAGAGTCACGTCCTGGTCAGAAGAGCAAGGCGCGACTGGTCGTTGAATCTCGGAGCCACTCTTTTTTTAGCTTCAGATATCAAAGTGTCTAAAACATCGCTCACAGAACTTTTTATATATAGTTCCGATGGGTTCGTCGTGGTCAAAGACACTGCTCAGAACATTGCAGCAGAAAATGGAGTCATCAGGCTTCCCCTCTCAGTAGGTTATGGTTTCACTATGAGAAAAGGAGCGAAATGGCTGTTTGGCGCAGATGTTTCTACCCAGAATTGGAGCGACTATCGCTCATTTGGCGTGTCGGACTCGCTGGTCAACAGCATGCGGTACACTATTGGCGCACAATATACTCCCGATGAACGGTCCATCAGCTCTTACCTGAAAGTAATTCAATACCGGCTTGGCTTCCATTACGACCAAACGTATCTCAACCTGAAAAATTCAGGGTTGAATGATTATGGTGTAAGCATTGGCTTTGGATTGCCCATGAGAAAAACGCTCACCGTCATTCATTTTGCTTTTGAAGTTGGTAAAATGGGAACACTTGTTAACCAGTTGCTAGAGGTAAACTATTTTCGTTTCACGCTTGGGCTTAGCCTGGGTGATGTCTGGTTCCTGAAGCCGAGGGTTGATTAACCCCATCTACGAATACTAATTAGTACGAATAAACGAATTACGAAAGCTCGATTCGTACATTCGAAAAACACTCGTATTTCGCAGATAGTTTATCTTTGCAGCCCACGCCAATTATGACCTTATACAACAAATACGATAAGCAGACGTTGAAGAAAAAGCTCGCTGAAGAGTCTTTCAGCAGAGTCACGCTTTCTTTTTATCGTTATGTAAGGATTGATGACACAGAGAATTTCCGCGACTATCTGTATAACGAATTCAATTTGCTTGGCGTGCTTGGGCGTATATATGTTGCTCATGAAGGCATCAATGCGCAGTTGAGCGTGCTTGAACAGAACTTTGATTCTTTTAAGAAATTTCTGAATGACAACGAGCACTTCCGCAATATGGATTTAAAGATTGCTGTTGAAGATGACGGCAAATCATTTTATAAGCTCATCGTTCGCATAAGAAATAAAATAGTTGCCGATGGGCTGCGTGATGATGCCTTTGACGTGACCAACGTTGGCAATCACCTGTCAGCAAAGGAATTCAACGAGGCAATGGAAAATCCTGACACCATTGTCGTTGATATGCGCAATCATTATGAAAGTGAAATAGGCCATTTCAAAGGAGCTGTTCTTCCTGATGCTGATACGTTTAAGCAGGAGCTTCCCATGGTGTTTGATTTATTAAAGGATAAGAAAGACAAAAAGATTTTACTCTATTGCACGGGCGGCATACGCTGCGAAAAAGCAAGCGCTTACCTCCGGCATGAAGGCTTTGAAGATGTGAACCAATTGAACGGCGGCATCATTCATTATGCACGACAGGTGAAGGCAGAAGGGCTGGAATCTAAATTTATCGGGAAGAATTTTGTCTTTGACGAACGCATGGGTGAGCGCATCAGCGACGAAGTGATCAGTGTCTGCCATCAGTGCAACACGCCTTCTGACCGCCATGTAAACTGCGCCAACGATGATTGCCATTTGCTTTTCATACAATGCGAAGCCTGCGCCGAAAAAATGAACGGCTGCTGCACCGACCGCTGCAAAGAAATTTCATTGATGCCGATTGATGAACAACGAAAGCTGAGAAAAGGCAAAAAGAAAGAAGATGCTCATGCCGTCTATAAAAGCCGTCTGCGGCCCAATTTAAAAGAGGTCAACAGGAACAAGGCTGCCATGAACAAAGGGCAATAAGAAAAGCATTTTTAAAAAGGGCTGTCGTTTCAGAAAGAAACACAGATCACACAGATTAAACTGATTTGAACTGATTTGATTCGTGTAAATCAGCCGCATCGGCGTCATCTGCATGCTATAATTCCAACATCATTTTTCAAACCAGGCAATTCCATTTACCTGTTTGTTGAACAGATCACTTTAAAAATTGCATGCGAACGCAGATTTCTTCTTAACAAGCCTTAAAAAAGTCTGTAGAAAAATGAAAAATGTCATTAGAACAAAATAATTATTGTTATGATTAATGAAAATTTCCATACGAACAAAAGTGTAAGTCATACGAACAAAACTTTTGTTCATACGAAAAACAACAATTTTCATACGACTTTTATTAAAAGTCATACCAACAAAAGAAAAAGTGGTACGAATAAAACTTTTATTCATACGAACAATGGAAATAGTCGTATCAATAAATGTTTTGTTGGTATCAATAATGGAAATATTCGTACGAAAATTTGTTTTGTTGGTATCACTATTTGCCTTGTTTTGGTGATTTTGCTTTAAAAACGCTAAAAGTGGGTTGGATGAGTTGAGGAGAGATTAATGTTTTTAGGGAATTAAGTAAACAGCGTTATGAATTGGGCTTGTCTAGGGAATTAGGAAAACACTTTGATAATTTGCTGTGACACCTTTTATTAAATGATAATATTTAGGTGCTGTAATTCTAAGCAAAACAAGCAAATTTGAAACCTACTGCGCAAAAATAAGCGATTACAAGACCTGCGTAGCGAAAGTAGAAGTTTTAACCCTAATTATTTTACAGTAATAATTATTAAAATTAAGCCATTCTATAAACTCATCTCTAGCTTTCCAACTTTCGAAAACACCATAAGCAACATAATCATATTCTGCATCACCATGATTTTTTTGAATATGATCAACTATTATATAAGCTTCTGTAAAATATCGCTTTGGAATATTCACAATCTTAAATTCATTCTCACTAACCTTTTCTAAGTGAAGTATTATTTGTGTTTTATCATTTGGCAAATCAAATTCATTTGCTTTATCTTCTAATTGAAATTCGGCATTATTTATAATAAAACTGGCCATTTTTTATATTTATATGTTGTCAAAGATATAAAAAAAGGTGATGTCATAGATAAACGGAGTTGCTTAAATTAATGCACATAAACATTTACCGCCGGCACAGACGTGTTTTCAGTCCTCCAATAATATACCACATTGTTTGTGTTAACATAAAACTCCCTTAAATGATAATAGACCTGGTTTGGCTGCCCGTAATATCCCGGTAGCTCTTGAAGATATTGATAGATATATATTTTACCGTTTGCCCCATCCGTCGCAACAGTAGTTGGTGCTCCCCACGACATAATAAGTTCATTGGCAGTATGTCCTTGCCAACTTGTCATGGTATCCCGTTCACTAACACATCCAATAAAAAGGAGGATAATAGAAAATACAGCTATGGCATATTTCACACTACAAATGTAGAAAAGGATTTATTATTGCAAAATCAATCCTCTATTTCTTCTTTAACAGGGATTCCTGGCCTTCAGGAATCCCTTCCTGACGGTGCTTATGAAACGCAACTCTAATCCTGTCAATCAATAAATCCATTTAATTGTTCGGCTGAGCTTACTTCGAAGTCCAAGTCCAAACAACCAGCCCTATTCGCAATCAATCCCCAATTTGTCTTACTTTTGCCATCTTTGCAAATAGCTTATGGCAACAGAGAAAATATTGGTAATTGGTTCATCCGGACAGATAGGGTCGGAGTTAGTAGAGGAATTGCGTGCTCGCTTCGGTGACGATAACGTAATTGCTTCCGATATTAAAACGCCTGAATGCGCTGTCCACAAAGGCCCGTTTGAGGCTTTGGATGTGCTATACACAGCCAGGGTGCTGGAAACCATTAAAAAGCATGATGTGAAACAGATTTACTTGTTGGCAGCGTTGCTTTCTGCCACGGCTGAACAGAAGATCAAGCTGGCATGGCATCTCAACATGGACGGGCTTATCAACTTGCTTGAAATATGCCGGGAGCATAAGATCAGGCTTTTCTGGCCTTCTTCCATTGCTGTTTTTGGGCCTAATACGCCACGGCAAAATACGCCTCAATACACGGTGATGGATCCCACTACTATTTATGGTATCAGCAAACTGGCAGGAGAACGTTGGTGTGAGTATTATCACCAGAAGTTTGGCGTGGATGTGCGCAGCCTGCGTTATCCCGGCCTCATCGGCTATAAGTCAGAGCCGGGCGGCGGCACAACGGATTATGCCGTGCACATATTCCATGAAGCCAGGAAGCATGGCAGCTATGAATGTTTTCTTGCTGCCGACACCATGCTGCCCATGATGTATATGCCTGATGCCATCAAAGCGACCATTGACATCATGGATGCCGATGCATCGAAAGTGAAAATCCGTTCCAGCTATAATGTGGCTGCCATGAGCTTCACGCCTCAGCAGCTTGCTGATGAAATTAAAAAACATATTCCCAATTTCAGGATCACCTATAAGCCTGACATACGGCAAGAATATGCTGCTTCATGGCCGGAAAGCATGGATGACAGCTATGCACGAAAAGATTGGGGATGGGCGCATAGGTATGATCTTGCGGCGATGACCAAAGATATGTTGCAGAATATACATGTTGAATCTCCGGTAGCGCATTGATTTTAATCAAAGAAATTTTAAATTTTAAATTACATTGCGAATCATCTAAAATTTAAAATCTATAATTTATAGTTATTCTGTGATTTCCGAACAACCACTATATATACACAATTCCCTTTCCCGACAAAAGGAAAAGTTTGTGCCGATTATTCCGGGCTTTGTGGGTATATACGTGTGCGGGCCTACGGTGTATGGGTATCCTCATCTTGGACATGCACGGCCGTATATTACGTTTGATGTGTTGTACCGCTACCTGCAGCATCTCGGTTATAAAGTGCGCTTTGTAAAAAACATTACTGATGTGGGCCATTTGGAAGATGAAGTTGTCGGCGAAGGCGAAGACAAGATTTCAAAGAAAGCACGCCTTGAACAATTGGAACCAATGGAAGTAGCGCAATATTATACTGACAGCTTTCATGAAAAGCTGACTGCACTCAACATTAAAAACCCAAGCATAGAGCCGCGCGCATCAGGCCATATAATTGAACAGATCAAGATGATTGAGGACATCATGAAGAATGGTTTTGCTTATGAATCGAATGGCTCAGTCTATTTTGATGTCGTGAAATACAATAAGACAAACAATTATGGAAAGCTATCAGGCCACGTGCTGGAAGATTTAATATCAGGTGCGGGAGAAGAAAGACGGGAGCTGGAAGGACAAAGTGAGAAGCACAACCGTGCCGATTTCGCACTTTGGAAGAAAGTATCAGAAGAACATATCATGAAGTGGGAAAGTCCGTGGGGCATTGGTTTCCCGGGATGGCACATCGAATGTTCGGCGATGAGTGCTAAGTACCTTGGCGAGACATTTGACATTCACGGCGGCGGAATGGATTTACTTTTCCCTCATCATGAATGTGAAATCGCGCAAAGCAATGCAGCCAATCATAAAGACCCTGTGAAATACTGGATGCATAATAACATGATCACCATCAACGGGCAGAAGATGGGCAAGTCATTGGGTAACTTCATTACGTTGGAAGAATTGTTTACGGGCAAGCATAAATTGCTGGAGCAGGCTTATTCGCCCATGACAATAAGGTTTTTCATTTTGCAGGCGCATTACCGCAGCACGCTCGATTTCAGCAATGAAGGATTGAAAGCGGCAGAAAAAGGATTGCAGAAATTATTGAATGCTGTTGAGCTGGTAGATAAATTGATTAGTAGGGAGCTTGGAGTAGGAAGTAGGGAGAAAAAAAACTCCGATGTTCCACCCTCCCCCCTCCCGACTCCCCACTCCCCACTTCAATCGGATGTGCAGGCATTGAAGCAGAAATGCTACGATGCGCTGAATGATGATATGAATACTGCCATTCTCATCTCTCATCTTTTCGAAGCGGTTCGCATTGTGAATTCGGTTTATGCGAGCACGGAAACAATCACAGGTGCTGATCTCGAAACAATAAAGAATATTTTCAATGTATTTGCATTTGAAATTCTCGGACTAAAGAAAGAAGAAGATTCCGGATCAAATGATCTGGAAGGATTGATGCAGGTTATTCTCAACATGCGTACTGAAGCTAAGAGTAAAAAGGACTTCGCAACCTCTGATAAGATTCGCGATGAGCTTTTAAAAGTTGGCTTCGAAATTAAGGATAGTAAGGACGGAACGTTGTGGTCGAAAAAATGAAGAATTAATAATTAAGAATGTAGAATGAAAAGCAAACCATTTCTCAGCACCAATGTTGCATTCTGCATTCTGCATTCTGCATTCTTAATTTTTTTCTCTTCTTGTGAATGCAATAAACCAAAGCAACCCGAAACAGTAAACACAAAGCCGGAAACCCTTACCCTTCCTGTTCCTAACTTTAATGCAGATTCAGCTTATGAATTCACAGCAGCACAGGTAGCGTTTGGGCCGCGTGTGCCGGGCACTCCTGCTCATGCGAAGTGTGCGGACTATCTTGTTGCAAAGCTGAAATCGTATGGTCTTCCTGTCATCATGCAACATGGTGAGGTAAAAACCTTTGACAATAAAAGACTGGTTGCGAAAAATATTATTGCACAGTACAATCCCGACACCAAGCAACGCATTCTTCTTTGTTCTCATTGGGATTCACGTCCGTTTGCAGATCAGGACACTGCGCGAAAGAATGAGCCTATTGATGCAGCCAGCGATGGGGCCAGCGGTGTTGCCATTCTTCTTGAAATGGCACGAGATCTTCAAAACACGAAGCTTGGCATTGGCATAGATATTATTTTCTTAGATGTTGAAGATTGGGGCCAGCAGGAGGACAGCAAGCTTCCCATCATGAAAGACAGCTATTGCCTCGGCACGCAATACTGGGCAGAGCATCCGCATGTGCCCAATTATTTTGCATCGTATGGCATTCTTCTCGACATGGTTGGTGCTAAAGGCGCAAAGTTTTACCAGGAAAGGAACTCACTTAGCTATGCCAATGATGTTGTGAAGAGGGTGTGGGACGCTGCGGCGCACATCGGTTACAGTGATTATTTTGTTTACCTCCCCGGAGGCGAGCTGATAGACGATCACTATTACATCAACAACATGACGCATATTCCTACCATTGATATTATTCAATATGATGCCAACTCGCGCAGCAGGGTTTTCCCTGACTATTGGCATACGCACGATGACAACATGAGCA
This sequence comes from Bacteroidota bacterium, assembly GCA_003151745.1. Taxonomy (GTDB): domain Bacteria; phylum Bacteroidota; class Bacteroidia; order AKYH767-A; family 2013-40CM-41-45; genus PALSA-967. The sequence continues at coordinate 14,247 of PLYJ01000102.1, read as the reverse complement.
TCATTGATAAAAACACCCTCAAAGCAGTTGGTCAGACTCTTCTCCAGGTAGCTTTTACGGATGTGAATTTGTAAGAGAACTTGTGAGCTGCAGATTCACAGATTAAATCATTTGAAAAAGAATATCTGCTAATCTGCGGTTCTATTTTCTTCAATACAATTCTGATCAGTTTCTAATTGTTGAAAAGATTTTCTTAATTTTCAAATCCGAGCATCTTCAAATCATCAAATTGTCTGTATTTTTATTCCATCAATTAATTTAAACTGACTATCAATATGACATCTGAAGAGCAAACTACGATTGACACGTTAATGGAGTTAAAACAGTTGTTGCAAACTGAGAATGAATATCTCAATCAGCAGTATAATCATCTAATGATAAGAAACCATAAGCTGATGAAACGAATTGATGATCAACAAATGTTAAATGATAAGTTACAGGAACGAATTGCAGGTTTAGAGCAACTGATAAATACGTTGCGTCAGCGAAATGACGGAATGCCAATCTCGGTTAAAGCACAAAATCAAATTGATAGTTCAATAAGGGATAATGATAATCTAAATTCACAGGTTGTGCCAAGCGTGCTGGGATTGAAATCGAACATTGATGTGAAGCAATTAGTTTCACGTTGGAGCTCACTCGCCGGAGACTCCGTTAAAAACACACCCACCAAAACTCGCCAGATGCAGATACTTACGCTGCTTTACGAACGCCAGAAAATGTCAGGTATGAAGCTTTTCATTGCCTGCGGCATTACCGGTGTTAGCGGAGCAAGATATATTTCTGCTCTCAAGCAATTCGGGCTTATTGAATTTTCAGGTTTTCGTAAGGACGGTTTTTATTTTATTACTGAGAAAGGCAAAAAACTTGTTGAGGATCGAAGCGACTCTTTGTAATTCGATACCATCTTATAATTCCATAACTTTGCAGGCAAATCAGGTAGTATGATGAAATTCGGTGTAGTTGTTTTTCAGGGCAGTAACTGTGACATGGACATGATCTATGTCCTTGAAAACTTAAAGATGAAATCTGCCAACGGGCGCATTCGACCGGGCGATCACCAGGAAGTGATAAAGCTTTGGCATAAAGACCACGACTTGCAGAACTGCAATTTCATCATTCTTCCCGGCGGCTTTTCTTATGGCGATTACCTGCGTAGCGGAGCCATTGCGCGTTTCAGCCCCATCATGAATGAAGTAATGGAATTTGCTGATAAAGGCGGTTTCGTTTTAGGTGTTTGCAATGGTTTCCAGGTATTATGCGAGTCGCATTTGCTTCCGGGTGCTTTGTTAAGCAATGATGCGCACCAGTTTATCTGTAAAAATGTTTTCATTAAAGCGCAAACGAATGACAGCCAAATCACTTCAGCCATACCGCTGGACAAGGCGTTGAAAACACCGATTGCTCACGGAGAAGGAAAGTTTTATGCTGATGAAGCAACGCTTAAGCTGCTTAATAAAAATGACCAGGTGCTTTTCCGTTATTGCGATGAAAACGGCAACATAACTCCTGAATCAAACCCTAACGGAGCGATGGAAAACATAGCCGGCATTTCCAACGACAAACGGAATGTTTTTGGCATGATGCCTCACCCTGAAAGAGCTGCAGACACAGAACTTGGCAACACAGATGGGAAGCTCATTTTCGAGTCAATTCTAAGCCTTGTCAACGCCTGAGGATACTAAAGGAATTTATCCAATAACACTATACGTTATAAGTTACATAGTATGCGATGCCCCGTATAACGCCTTACTTGTAATAGCCTGAACGTTACCCATTATTTTTCGTATGATGAAGTTTAATGAAACAACCTCTTTTCACTATTCTTGATATTTTTGAAACATCGGCTTTAATGCCGATTGTTTGGTTTCTGTCAATAGCAGGCGGTCTTATTCTTGGCACCATTTACTTTTACTTTCGCATGCGCGCCGGCAATTTTGCCCGAACCCGTCAAATGCTCAAGCAGCGCGTGGAAGTACGCACCCATCAGCTCATGCAAAAGAACAAAGAGCTGGAGGAGCTTTCGCTTGTTGCAAGCAAAACAGATAACGGTGTTATCATCACCGATGTAAACGGGTTTATTGAATGGGCTAACGATGGTTTTGCAAACATCACAGGGCATGCGCCGGCACAGGTAAAAAATATTTTCGGCAAAAACATACAGGACATAAACCGGTATGATGGAGTGGCCGCTATTATGGATGAATGTGAACGCGAAAAAAAATCGGTGCAGTTTGAAACCAAAACACTTAATGATAAGGAGCAGCCTGTGTGGATCTCATCCACCATTACCCCTATCGTGAATGATAACCAGGAAGTACGAAAATTTGTTTTCGTGGAAACAGATATCTCCGCCCGCAAAGTCATGGAAGATAAAGTGAAAGCTTCACTGCGCGAAAAGGATGTGCTGCTAAAAGAAATTCATCACCGTGTAAAAAACAATCTGCAAATAATTATCAGCCTGCTTAATCTTCAGTCAGGATATATAAAGGATGAACAAACGCTTAAAACGGTGAAGGAGGGACAAAACCGCGTTCGTACCATGGCTCTTGTTCACGAAAAATTTTACCTGGCAGAAGAGCTGAGCGAAATTCATTTTGGAGAATATGCAGAAAAACTCTGCCAGTTTATTTTCCAGTCTTACGGCGACCGCACAGATCGGATTAAGTTAAAAATAAATGCTGATGATGTGAAATTTGACATGGACACTGCCATGCCATGCGGACTATTGATAAATGAAGTGGTATCGAACGCTCTCAAGTATGCTTTTCCGGATAAGCGGCCCGGAGAAATCAGCATTCATATAAAATCGAAGCCCGGCAATATGGTTGAGCTTTCCATTTCTGATGATGGCGTTGGCTTACCTAAAGAGCTGGATATTGATGCCTCCGAATCGCTCGGGCTGCAACTCATCAGCGCGCTTGCCGACCAACTGGATGGAACGCTGGATGTGCAGCGCACTAACGGTACAACCTTTATTATTCAATTCAAATACCCAAGAGGAAACAGTTAATAGTATCTTCTGCCGAATGATGCAAGTTTTAAAAAATCTGACTAATTTTCACTCTTCAAAAAATAAGACCCCGCAATGAAAAAAATAAAGATAATGATCGTTGAGGACGAGATCATTGTAGCCAAGGATATTCAGCGAATACTTGCCAAGCTCGGATACGAAGTGCACCCGCCGTTCAGTTCAGGGAAAAAGGCGCTCGATGCTGTCGAAACAGTAAAACCCGATTTCATATTGCTCGATATTAATTTGCGAGGCAGCGAAATTGACGGCATTCAGCTTGCCCAGCAAATCCATGAGCATTTCCATATCCCTTTTCTTTTTCTCACAGCCTTTTCAGATAAGGCTACGTTGGATCGTGCCAAACTTACAGAACCATACGGCTATATCATTAAACCTTTCGAAGAGGATGACATTCGTAGCGCTATTGAAATAGCCTATTACAAATACACGAAAGATCTGGAAATGCGAAACAGCGGCAACCGTTATGCCGCAGCGCTCGAAAAGATCGATGTGGCTGTAGTAATAACCGATGCAAACAGCAAGGTGACGTTCATGAATAAATCCGCCGAATTGCTGACCGGAGCTTCCCGAAGTGATGCCCTGGGAAAAGACATTGAAAATACGTTTAGAAACTCTCCCGAGAATACGAAAAATATTTTTAAGGAGTTAGGGCAATCAACGACAGGTAAGGCTGGCAAAGACGGTGAAACAGGAGTTTTAATTTCAAACGGCGCACAGGAAAAGAAAGTGAACATCAGCACCTATACTATTCTTAGTGTGAATGAAAAAATTAACGGTACTGCTTTTGTACTTGGCTCGGAAGCTTCGCTGGCGCCAACAGAAAGCGGAGCAGATAAAAACCTGACGAATTTTCTCGAAAATATTTATTCACACAATAGCTTCTTCATCAAGAAGGATTCGCGATTTGTAAAAGTAAATTTTAAAGAAGTGCTTTGGATTGAAGCCCTTGATAATTATGTAGTCATTAAAACACAATCAAAAGAGCAGTTCATCATTCATAGTTCTATGAAGGAAATTGAAATGCGTTTGCCGCAGATTACATTTGTTCGTATTCACAGAAGCTATATCGTACAACTCGAAAAGATTACTTCTATGGAAGAAAATGCCGTAATCATTGATGGAACACGTCTCGCTATAGGAAAGTCATTTAAGGACACCCTCATGTCGAGATTAAAAATATTCTGATTTTTATTTCAGAAAATCATAGCTGATGTAAGCGGTGACATAGCTAAAAGGTTTTGCATTGAAAATTGCCGGTAGATTTGACGGGATGCTATAGCGCCACGCTATTTCCATGTCAAACTTTCCAATCTCATAATTTACAGGCAGTGCGAATTCATAATCATTCAGAATAAAGCTGTTGAATTGAAAATTATTCAATTTTGCTTTTATTGCTTCCTTTTGCTTCTTAGTAGCATTAGGTGGTGCAAGGGTGCCTAAATAATAGTTGGTAGTGCCTCCGATAATTGTTATGGTGGGATCAATTGACAGTTCATCCTTTTTTGAAAAAATTTTGTCAATATAAAAATCATGATCAATATCTGCGATCAGGTCTTCATCATTATTTGACCCTCCAAAATAATAATCTCCGGTGAGCTTGACAGCAATAATATCAAAGTCATGTTTTACATAAGCATCAAGGTCTTCACTGGACGGGTTGACAGTTTGTTTAGCTGCGGCACTATAAGTAAAATGCGTATAGCCGACCGATCCGTCAACATCTGCACTCTTTGATATTTTAAAATCATAGCCCAGTCCTAAATCAAGCTCATCCCAGCTTCTTTTCACTCCTGGAGTTTTATATGCTGCAAAAGAAGCGAAAAAGCCCGAGGGAGCTACATAATTAAGAATGGGTTCAACATACTTTTGACTTGATGCGGGAGTCGTCGTACGACGTCTTGCCTGGTATCCCCTGCTGGTACCGGCATCCATTTCAACTGTTAAGCTTCTTTTTGAATCAGAAGAATCGGAATCAGTAGTTGTTTTTTTTTCTTTTATGCTTTGCGCTTCTGTTTTCACTACAAACAGGAAAATTGATGTGAACAAAATGAAAAAAAAGAAATAGCTTTTTGGCATCAGATGTCAGTTTCAGAATTTTGCATAGTACAATTTATGCGCAATTACTTATCTTTAAATATTTCTATTGGACGACGATAGAGGATGATAGATTAATTACATACTGATAACACAAATAATTGTTACAATCCGTATGTACTTATCAAATAAATCAACGAAGCCATCGAAGCAGCTCCGAGAAGCAGTTCACGCCTGTTTACATTTTCAATTACGTCAGAAGCTGCATGATGCACTTCAAAGTAACGTTGTGAATCGACATGCAAGCCGATCAGCGGAACTCCTTGTTTTCGCAGAGGGCTGATGTCGGACCCGTCGCCTTCATGCTCGAAGTCATACACATTATAGGGAAGAAATAAGGGCGCCCATTTTCTTACTGCCTGTTTTTTATCATCGCTCATGTTCAAGCCAAAACCTTTTGGTGTAAACCCTCCTGCATCGCTTTCCATTCCTGCAATATGCTTTTCATGATTTGCTTCTGCTAACTCTTCATATTTTTTCCCTCCATGTCCGCCGTTTTCTTCATTCATAAAAGCTACTGCCCGAATGGTTCTTTTCGGTTTCATGCCCAGTGCTTTGAAAAGCCGCAACACTTCGATGGACTGAACAACGCCTGCACCATCGTCGTGAGCGCCTTTGCCTGTTTCCCATGAATCAAGGTGTCCACCTACAACAATAATTTCCTGAGGGCGTTCGCTTCCTTTTATTTCTCCCACCACATTGAATGACTTCGTACTATCCAGCATCTGGCAGCTTTGCTTGAGAAAGAATTTTGTTTTAGAATCAGCTTTCAGAATGCTGCTGAGAAGATTGGCTGCGTTCGTACTGATGGCTGCACAGGGAATTTTTGGCAAAGAATCATTATAACCCATTGCACCGGTGTGCGGGAAGTCGTTATCGGACGAAGACATAGTGCGCGTAATAGAAGCAACGGCTCCATAACGGGCAGCTTCGCTTGCTCCTGATCCGCGATATTTTACTGCTTCTCCATACGCTTCAAAAGTGTTGATGAATGTTTGGTCGAACGGATGGTTATAAAAAACGATTTTGCCTTTCACCTTTTCTTTTCCAAGCGCTTTTAATTCATCAAAATTGTGTACTTCAATTACCTGAGCAGTAATGCCGTCTTTAGGAGTGCCAACAGACATTCCCAATGCGCACACCGGCACATCCTGCTTGATTCCGTTTGATTGAATAATAATTCCGGATTCTTTTTCGCCGCGCACCCAATGAGGCACCCACACTTCCTGAAGCCAAACGGAATCCGCACCTGCCTCTATCATTATTTTCCTAGCCCATTCAACAGCTTGTGCTGCCTGCGGGGAACCACTTAAGCGTCCGCCGATCTTTGTTGTCAGATCATAAAGCCAGGAGTATGCCTTGCCGTTAGTAAGTGCCTCACTATATATCCTTTTCATGGCGATAGAATCGCTGTTTTGAGCATGGCAGAAAGAAAACAGTAAGAAGGCAAAAGAGATTGATAAAATTAATTTCTTCATAATCGTTTTTTATAATGCAACTTTTTCATAATCGTTAATGTGGTCAAGCGCCACGATGGTTGAGCCGTCGGGGCCGGGATCAACAGCGCTGTTAAACTTTGCGCCGTATATAATTTCATGATGCCGGTAAGAAAAACGTGAATGCACCGTCTGGGCAAATGTTTCATCATACCCTTTCAGAAATACAAGCACCTCGCTTTGATTCCCGGCAAAATCATCCAGGGACCATTCTATCAACGGGCTGTTCTCATCAATAGGATGCACAATAGTCCAGGTGGCAGTAAGGATATTGATGTGAGAAATCTCAAGATTCAGATTATTAAATTTTCTAACCTGCTTTCCGTTTTCTTCTATAACATAAGCAATGGTAACTGTAGCTTCCGGCTCTGCAAATTCCCCTTTCTTTTTATTCGCAATGCGAAACATGAGGGCAGTGCCATCGCGATAAGGAGCAATGAGCGCGTTTTGGCTAAAGAGAATCTTTGCCACCGGTCTTGAAAAACGACCATACAGCAACCCTGTTGCAAGCGCAAATCCCAACAACCCCATCATAGATTCTATAGCTGCAACTGAACTACCCAAGTGTCCCACCGGATTCACACGGCCATAGCCAACCGTAGTAAGTGTTTGGGCGCTAAAAAAAAATGCTTCCCAGAATCTGTCTGCCGTGCTGTTGCCGATCATGCCGCTTAGCTGTTCGGTTCCGATAATCATATATGCAAAAGCAAATAATACATTCACCCCTAAATAAGCTGATAGCACGAGCAAATTAAAACGTGCCCACGACATGGTGATGAGCGAATGATAAAAACTGATAGATTCCAATATCGACAATCCCTTCCTGCGCACATTGGAGGTGCCATCACGGTTCATGAGCCGCTGGTTAGGCTCAGTAACACGATTGCCAAAGCCGAGTTCTTTCGATTCCAGGGCTTTCATCTTTCTTAGTATTGCCATGATGGTGCGAAATAATATCTACTAATACCAATAAATACGAATGTACGAATGTACAAATAGTGCCCGATTCGTATATTCGTAAAGATTTGTATTCGTAAATGCAAATTTATATGCCCGTCACTCCGCCGGAGATAATAAACTTCATCATATTTGTGCCTGATGCATCAATAGGTTTAATATTTTCTCTCGGCACAATGACAAGCTCCCCGGTAAAGCTATAGGAGAAAGGTATATAAACCGCAACCATTTCCGGACCTAAGCCGAAGCTCTTCAAATCATCGTTCGTAATAAAACCGATTCGTTGAATATGAGAGTTGCGCTCAATGGTTACTAACACAGGATGGTTGAAGCGTTTCTTCTCCCCAACGAAAGCCGATATCAGGTCCTTTACTGAAGAGTATATAACCTTCGTTAAAGGTGCTCGCTCAATGAGGCGTTCGAAATATTGAAAGAACGGATTACGAAAATATTTTGCCCCGAGATAGCCTATGATACTGACTGCAACAAAAATTACTAATAAACCAAGACCAGGAATTGACGCTTTCGGAAATCCGGGAATATGGACAGGCACCTGAAAAGGAAGCAGCCCGTCAATCCAAATGATGGCATTGAACAACACATAGAAAGTAACTAAAATGGGAACCGTGAAAAGCAACCCCTGCAGGAAATGATTCAGGACGTTTTTGAATCCATTACGAAAGCTAAAGCTCATGATGATTTAGTTTTAAACCCGCACATGCGGGGATGCAAAGGTAAATTTTAAGCCATCCATTAAACCGTTAGTCTATTTCGGCATCTTATTTGCATGTGGATAAAAACATATACATTTAATCATAGAAAAATGAAAAAATCAATAATTTTAATGGCATTTATCGCAGGGTTGACGATGCTTGGCTCTTTGTAAAGCAATGCACAATTTATTGTTACGGTAAGGCCTGAGCGACCTGTAGTAGTGGTAGAAAGGCCTCGCGCCCCCGGCCCTGAGTTTATATGGGTTGACGGAGAATGGCGCTGGAGCAGACGGGAGCACCGTTATATATGGAGAGAAGGCTATTGGGTTCATCCAAGGAGAGGAAATGTATGGGTGCTCGGACATTGGGTGGATGCAGGCGGCGGATCAAAATGGATTCGCGGACATTGGGCAAGGAGATAACGGGATAAATTCCTCCATTTAAAAAATATAGGGAATAAGGGTATTAGGAAATTGGGAGAACACGCATCCTATCGCCTTATATCCTTATTACAATATTTCCTTATTTCAGCAATGCCTGCTCTTTTTTATTCATTCCTTTGACTACCATGTTATATGAATGATCAATCCATTCGCAGATCAGCTTATCATTTACTGAACCGCCAAAGTAAACGGTGTTCCAATGTTTTTTGTTCATGTGGTAACCGGGCTGCACGCATTCATACCGTTCCCTCAACTCAATGGCTTTCTCGGGATCACATTTCAAATTTACACTATCAGGGTTACTTAGTGAAGCAAGCGCAAACATTTTGTCTAACACTTTAAAAACGAGGGTATCTTCACCAAAAGGGAAAGTTTCTTTTACTGCTTTCTTGGCGATACAGTAATTGCGAAGCATTTCAATATTCATTGTCCAGGCTTTCAATAAAAAACCTCACCGAAAAAGATGAGTTTTCTTCAACCGCTTATTGTTGATTAATGACTGACAGAAAACTTTCCCGAATACAGTTTCGTTCCTCTTTCATCCATCAGCTCATAAAAATAATTGCCATTAGCAAGAGCGCTGATATCAATTCGTTGTTTGTTATCAGTCATCGGTATGCTTTGTAAAAGCTTTCCATTCATGTCGAGCATAGAAATAGTGATCTTCACAGGAGTTTTCCATTTTGATTCAATCGTGAGGATATTGGAAGCGGGATTAGGAAAGACATTGATAGAAACAAGATTTGACGGTAATTCATTGATGCCTGTTATGCCGTCGAAGTAAACACTGTCTATATACAGTGTGCTTCCAATAGTTCCCGTATTAAACAGGCCTGATACAGTTCTTCCGCTTGATTGAAAATAAACAATGGAAGAATCAGATGTGCCGGGCCTGATATAGTTCAGAGGAACGCTAAAGACAGTGTAAGAAGAGGCAGCAGCTGTAAGAAGCATGATGCCGGATGCAATAGTATCACGGTTAGCTCCGTTTCTCTTGTAAAGAACTACTTCAATAGAGCCGGTATCAGAACCTACAGGAGCAAACTTATAATATCCTTTAAGATAGGTATGGTTTACTGTGTCAGGTTGACCTCCTTTGGATAAATCAACTGAAACACCATTCACTGCAAATCCTCCTGTTGAAGCCGCTCCCGGAAGAGCTACATATACACCATTTACATATAAGGAAGTCGTTAGTAGCAGTGAAGCACTGCCTGATTGAGGGTTAACGGAGTTTTTTTGTGCACAGGTAGAAACGAGAAAATCATCCGTTGACCAATGATTCAAAGAATCGTAGGCTCCAACATTTGTCCAGTTCTCAAACTGGTTGTTTACTATTTGCGCTTTACCCGAAACCGCAGCCAATACGAAAATAAATAAGTAGAAATATTTTTTCATTTGAATTTTGCTTTTAATTAATTTGAGAAAACAAAAGTAGAAAAAATATTCCCGTTTATTAAGCAGTTATACGTTATTAGTTATACGCAGGCTGGAAAACCGCATACCTTATAACTTGTATATTTAATTTGGCAATATGGGGTACGCCCCTAAGCTGCTATTCTTACTTTTAGCCTGGTGCCGGGCTTGAGTGCGCCTGAACCAAGGTGATTCAGCGATTTTAATTCTTCTACCGTTGCACCATCGTAATGATGGGCTATGCTCCACAAAGTGTCACCGGGCTGAACAATATGATAGATGATAGTGTCTTTTCCTATAATTTTACTTTTTGATTCATTAAGAGAAGAAGTGGAAGTATTCTTAGAAGTTGTGTTCGGTATTGTCTGAACAGTACTTGCTTTATTATTCTTTCCCTTTACACTATTTTTGTTCACTACTGAACCTGTAGTCTTGTCCTTTTTTACTTCTGCTTTTTGCCGCGTGTTCACATACACCAGTAACTTTTGTCCCTTGTAAAGTTTGCCGCCTTTCAATTTATTCCACTGTTTAATTTCGCCTGCGGAGCAACTGAATTTGTTAGCAATAGAATAAATGTTTTCTCCTTTTTTCACCACATGATAATGCTTAACCGATTTGTAAACCACATCAACAGGATCCATAGGTGTACCGTCAGCATTGGTGAGCAGCGTATTTGAATTGTTAAGATCAGACTTAAATAAATTATCAACGTTAGCAATATAGGTTGCCACCTTATTAGATGGGAGTCGAAGCACCTGCGATTCATCCGTTTCAGGAATGATGCCTTTCTTATAAACAGGGTTGAGGTAACAAAGCAATTCTTCGGGCACATTGATGGCAGAAGCAATTTCACCCAACGAGATACGCTGGTCAACTAACACTGTATCGGCTTCAAAGAAGCTTATCACAGGCGGCACAGCAACTAAATTATGCTCATTCAAATAGTTCATTACGTAAGTAACTGCAATAAATGCAGGCACGTAACCGCGGGTTTCCCTTGGCAGATACGGGCTTATTTCCCAAAATGTCTTTTTACCTCCTGAACGTGCAATGGCTTTATTTACGCTTCCCGCGCCGCAATTGTAAGAAGCAATAACCAGCAGCCAGTCATGATATATATCATACATATCCTTAAAATACTGGCAGGCGGCATTGGTAGCTTTGATCGGATCACGGCGGTCGTCAGTGAATGAAGTGACCTTTAAGTTATACATCTTGCCTGTGTTCAGCATAAACTGCCAAAGTCCGGATGCACCGCAACGGGATTTCGCTGTCGGATTTAAGGCCGATTCTACAATAGCAAGATATTTAAGCTCAAGCGGCAAGCCCTGCTGGTCAAGTGTTTGTTCAAAGAGTGGAAAATAAAGGCTGCCTAATCCCATTACCCGTTCCATCAGTTCCCGTTTTCTCACGGCATACAGATCAATATATTCTCTTACCTGTTGGTTGTAAATAAGCGGAATGGGTGTTTGAATTTTAGCCATCCGTTTGCTATACACATCATCGCTGTAAGACGGAATCTCGTATGGTTTATAATTATTGTTGGACTGCTCAGAACCAAAGTTGAGATTTTGGATGTAGTTAAGATTGACAAGGCTGTCGAGTGCAGCAGCAATAGGGTCATAGCTGCCTTGCGGAACAGCGGTAACAGGATTCTTCAACGTATCCTGTGAATACACAAATCCGGAGCTGAGTACCAATACGAATGATAGCAACAACAGTTTATTTCTCATCACCTGGTATATTATCTACGAATTACGAATTTTTACGAATATACGAACAGAGCAATTCTTCATTCGATTTGGGTACTGGTGTAAATACAATGACACACCTTAATTACCTCAATCCCCCTATTTACCTTAGTTACTTATTCTGCAAGTGCGCTAATATAAACATGTTTTAAAGTAATACGATGAAGAATAGATTATGATTGAGCAAAAAGGCCGTATTTCTTGCATAATTCATTAGAAAACTCAAATAATGCGCTTTCTTCAAATTTATTCGCCATCAATTGCACGCCAAAAGGCAACCCGTTGCTATGCTTACCCAGCGGCAAAGAAATGGCAGGCATTCCTGTAAGCGGCGCCTGCACTGTGAAGATATCTTCCAAATACATGCTTATAGGATCCTGGTTTGCTCCAAACTTAAATGCTGTTTTAGGAGTGGTAGGAAGCAGTATGAAATCATACTTTTCAAAAATCGCTGTCGTCTTATCCCTCAATATTCTTCTCACCTTTTGCGCCCTTGCATAATAGGTGTCATAGTAACCGGCGCTCAGCACAAATGTTCCAAGCATAATCCTCCGCTTCACTTCCGTACCGAAACCTTCTGTGCGTGATTTAATATACGTGCTGTCAATGTCCGTTGCATTCTTGCTTCGGTGTCCATACAGTATGCCTCCGAAGCGAGATAGATTGCTGGATGCTTCGGCCGTTGTAATCACATAATAAGCAGGCACCATATAATCGAGATAAGGAAAATCAACCGCTTCCACGGTATTGCCATCTTTGCGAAGGTCTGCTATTATTTCCTCCATCCTTGCTATTATTTCAGGATCGAGACCAGGGTTTTCGAGGCAGTCCTTTATATATGCAATTCGTACTGTCTTTTTTCCCCCAGAAAATTTTGAAAAAACAGGAGCGGGTTTGGTTGACAAGGTGCTGTCGTACTCATCCATGCCCGACATCACTTCTGTAAGCAATGCAGTATCCTCCACAGATTTAGTAAGCGGTCCAATCTGATCCAGGGAAGACGCATAAGCAACCAATCCATAACGGGACACTCTGCCATACGTTGGTTTGAAGCCGATGACTCCGCAGAAAGATGCAGGCTGACGAATGGAACCACCCGTGTCGCTTCCAAGCGCGGCATGACACAAACCGGCCTGCACCGCCACCGTGCTGCCTCCTGACGATCCGCCGGGAACGCGGCTATTATCTATTGCATTAAGCACATTGCCATAAGCGGAGTTTTCGTTTGAGCTGCCCATAGCAAACTCATCGCAGTTGCAGCGGCCTATGATAACGGCATCTTCGTTTAGTAATCGCTCTGTAACGGTTGAAGAATATATAGATGTGAAGCCCGCTAATATTTTTGACGAAGCGGAAACCTTATGTCCCTTGTAACAAATGTTGTCTTTGAGCGCAATCACCAGTCCGGCAAGCCTGCCTGATGTTCCGTCAGCAATTTTCTTATCAATCACTTCGGCGCGCTGCAATGCTTCATCAGCATACACTTCGAGAAAAGCGTTGAGGTGTTTGTTTAATTCAATCTTCCGCAAGTAATCTTCTACTAATGCTTTCACGGTAATCTTCTTTTTCTGAAGATCGTTTTGAATCTGCGATATGGCGGAATAGGTTCTCAAACTATGATGAATAACGTATAACTGTTAAATATATTTCCATTTTGATAAAAGAGTCAGTGAATAATTATTTGGCGAGCAAAAATAGTTTCTTTTCTTTTCCTTCAAAGAAAAACATGGCAAGCCCCGGCTCTACATCAGGTTAGTTTTTTCAATACGAAGCAGTGCTGTCAATTTTATTATTCCTTTGCAATTAGAGTAATTCCAAACATTTCGGCTAAATCAATCACCGTTGCAATTGGCCTTATACCAGTACTGAATTCTTGCTAGTACTGAATCTTGCACAGTCGCAAAAGTAATTGTTTACAGCATTTGCTATCGCACTTTCGAAAATTCAATCACTATGCAATAAGACAAATATAGAAATTATCCACACCTACGGCTACTGATTTCTGCGCTTTGCATTGGTAATGCTCACAAATCTAAGATATTTTTAAAGCTAAAGTTAACCATTTTTCAAATAAGCTAATCAACTTCAAACCACCTACAAGTTTTGCAATTTCATCAAATTAGCAACTTAATTTTAAGTCATTGAATCGGGTGTATGCGTTTTTTGATACAAATTGTATGAAACAAGGTAAAAATTACCTGTAACTACATGGTGATTACAGGTAATCACATCGTAGTTACAGGTAATCACGTTGTAGTTACCTGAACCTAAATGGTGGTTACCTGTAATCGCATTGTTGTTACCTGAACCTATAGCGTAGTTGTCCCTTCCTGAAATAGCTTG
>PLYJ01000275.1 GCA_003151745.1 Bacteroidota bacterium | reverse complement strand
TTTAAAGCTATAAATTGATAAAAAAACCTATTGCGTTTTTCCATCCCGTACGTACGGGATCCGTTTTATTAACGCATTGCGTTTTTTCATATCATTTGAAAATTTATAGTAATTTGGCAACTTCTACTTCGTTGATATATTTGTTATGTGCAATTTTAATGCGATGAATGAAGGACAAATCTAATTTCAAACGACAGGTACTTATTGAATTTTAGAAATGAAATTAACCTTTAAGCAATATCCAATAGCAGAAGAAATAGAACATCAATGTTATTTTTTCAAATCACCTTCCCAAGCGGATAATGGTATTGCAGGTAAATTCGTTTACCAACACAATAGCGGAATTTTTATCAATTTAATGCAACCAATAACGTATGAGGAAAATATGACTTTGTACGCAAAGGCAGACAACTATAATTGTTATACCCTCTACAATATAACAAGAAGGATGGATGATGAAGATGAAAATGAAAGGAATATCACATTACTTGATGCGGAATTCATGATAGCTGGTGCGGAATTTCCTTCAAAAAATTCTTTTAAATATATTTCATTTGATTTAGTTAATTTATCTGATTGGTTTCCAAGATTCAGGTATGCATCTAAAAATTTTAAGAGAAAAAAGCAGGTCTTTATACCTTTCACTCCATCAGTAACTGTTAATACTCCAAACAATATATCAATTACTTTTCACAGTGAAGTTATAGATAAATGGAAACCTTATGGAGTAGCATTTGAGTTATCAACAAAAATAATTCTCAAATCAAATTCAACTTTGAGCTTTAATGAATTATTTCAACAAACTCAAAAGTATCGTACTTTGTTTCAGTTAATGTCTGGAAGATATTCAGCAATTACGGAAATTTTTATTCATGATAATGATAAAAAGTATAGGACATATTTTATTGATGAAAAGTCTGATTTTAATTTAAAGTGGGGCGCAGGAAGACCAATTTTCTTAAATTTCAAGGTACTTGAAAAGACATTACCTAAAATTATTATCAACTGGGAAAAATTATATATAGAAATTAAACAGGTTATTGATATTCTGACTATGGAATATCACAATTACAACTTGAGCCCTGAAGTTAGATTCTTAAATATTGCAAGAGCGATTGAAACATTCCATAGAAAACTTAGAATAAATAAAGCAAAAGATGAAAAACTTGCAAAGTTAGTCGTTACTGTTAAAAAAGGTATTCCTAAAAAGTATAAGAATAAATTTGATAATAGTTTAAATTATATTCAAGAATCTACGCTTAGAGATAGAGTAATAGAATTATATAGTGAACTTAAAAAACAAACTCAAACAGAATTAAACTTGCAAGATGATTGGATAAACAAGTTTGTTAAGTCAAGAAACTATTACACGCACTTTGGCAAGAAGAATAAAGATGTTCTAACAGGCAGTCATCTTCAAGAATTATCAAATAGAGTAAGAACTTTATTATATATTCTTATTACAAAGGAATTAGGCATAAAGGAAAAGGTATTGATGGACGAGTTACACCATTTGATTTTGCTTTAACTGATTAATATTAAAAATGCTTAACAAACTACGAGAGGTAAAAGCGTTCAAATACGCTTCTATTTTATTCAAGGTCTTCTATTTTATTTTGGTTTTGGTTTTAGTTATTTTCTTGCCTCTCATTTGCATTGACCTTTATAAAGGCAAAGGCTTTAAAGAATCAATAGATTCTGCTTTAGAGGCATTAAAAGTTATAGGAGGAATGCAAGTGCTTGCAGGTGTTGCTATTATTACATTTTCGGCATTCGCCTCTCTTATTAAATATGCTTTAAAAAATAAACAAGGGAAGATTTATCAAGTCATTCAAACTGTGCATATAATCTCCCTTATAATATTAATGTTTAGCGGCATAGGTTTCATAATTATTGGGTTGGGTGATTTATTCAGAGAGAATTTAGGAATATTTCTTGTTGTGCTTTGTGCAGCTGCATTTTCATTTTATTATTGGTATGAAAAAAAATTTAATAATTAGTACCTTAATGGAGATAGTTGAACATGGTCGAGGAGAAAAAACTGCACATAATTGAGTAGCCAGCCCTGCCAGCAAATGCTGACAGGGAGTGGCTCTCACACCACTGTACGTGCGGGTCTCGCATACAGCGGTTCGTGGTAGTGTGGGGCTACTTTTAGATAATAGTCGAGCATGGATTNNATCCTCCTGAAATCAAATGATTTTTTATTTCACTTTCACAATCTTCTGAACCACCGATTGCTTATCAGTATCCAGATGCAGGAAATAAGTGCCTGCGGCGTAGTTCGTAAAGTTGAGCGAATAGCTGATGCTCGGTTGAAGATTATCAATGAAACTTAAACTCCGACGAAGTTTTCTTACCTTCGTCGGAGTTACAATATATAATGTGCATTGAGCGATACCCTTGTAACACCGACGAGGATAAACAAACCTCGGCGGCGTTTGGTTCACATAAGTAAAATAATGAGCCCTTTAGACAACTTAAAGCTATAAAATGATAAAAAAATCGATATTTCGACAAGCTCAATAACCATTGCGTTTTTCCATCCCGTACGTACGGGATCTGTCGGATTAACGCATTGCGTTTTTTAATATCATTTGAAAATTTATACTAATTTGGCAACTTGTACTTCGTTGATATATTTGTTGTGTGCTATTCTATCGCTCAGATTCTCCGACAGTGCGAACTCAAAACTGACTGCATGAAAGGGAACTTTTTTTAGTGGAGAACTTCGGACAACTTTACAACCAAAATGACAGTTAAAATCATACATTTGTAAAAACCATTTTAAGCTTGATAACGCATCATAAAATCATAAACGGAGACAGCAGACAGATGACTGAATTGCCCGACAATTCGGTGCATCTTGCTCTGACTTCACCACCGTATTGGCAACTGAAGGACTACGGCTCTGAGAATCAAATCGGCTTTCACGACAGCTACGAAAATTACATCAACAACCTGAATTTAGTTTGGAAAGAGTGCTACCGCACTCTTCACAATGGTTGCAGGTTGTGTGTAAATATTGGCGACCAATTTGCCCGTGCAGTTTATTACGGCAGGTACAAAGTCATTCCCATTCGTGAGGAGATAATCAAGTTTTGTGAGAATATCGGCTTTGACTACATGGGTGCAATCATTTGGCAAAAGGTTACTACTTCAAACACGACAGGTGGAGGCATTCAGATGGGTTCGTATCCTTATCCACGAAACGGGATTTTGAAATTGGATTATGAATTCATTTTGATTTTCAAAAAGCTTGGCGATGCACCGAAGCCAAGCAAAGAACTAAAAGAACTTTCTAAAATGACAGCAGAAGAATGGAATACATTCTTTGCAGGACATTGGAACTTTGCAGGGGCAAGACAGGATAACCACATTGCAATGTTCCCAGAGGAATTGCCAAAGCGTTTAATAAAGATGTTTGCGTTTGTTGGCGATACTGTTCTTGACCCTTTTGCGGGAAGTGGAACAACAAATCTTGCTGCAAAACATCTCGGAAGAAATTCTGTTGGCTATGAAATAAATCCCGAGTTCATTCCAGTCATCAAACAAAAACTTTCAGCAAATCAAAAAGACATTCACAACACAAGTTTTGAATTTTTAAATCAAAAACCTCTAACAATTGACTTTGCGAATGAGATTGAAAAGTTGCCTTACATTTTCAAAGACCCTCATACTCTTAACAAGCAAATTGATGTAAAGAAATTGCAGTTCGGCAGTAAAATTGATAAGGATAGTTCAACAAAACGAGAGGAGTTTTATACAGTGAAAGAAGTTATCAGTCCGGAAATAATTCGTTTGAGCAACAATTTAACAATAAGGCTAATAGGCATCAAAGAAGACCTGATTATCAACGGACAAGCAACGAAATTTCTCATTGACAAAACTAAAGGCAAACGAGTTTTTCTGAAATACGATGCAGTAAAGCACGACAAAGCAAATAATTTGATGTGCTACCTCTACCTTGAAAACAAAACTTTCATCAATGCTCACTTAATAAAAAATGGCTTGGTACAGGTGGACATTGAAACAAATTTCAAATACAAACAAAAATTTCAAAATTTATTTAACGAAGCTAATGCCCAAACCACTCACTAAACGCTTTTCAAAAGAGTTCGGCAAGAAGGAGAAAGTCCTCAATTATGCGACTCAAACTTATCAGCTATCACGACCAAATAAAGTTGGAACTGTTATGGCTCTCATTCGTGAATGTCAACCTAAATCATTTGAAGAATGGGAGAAATGGTATTTTGAAAATGCAAATACAGACGGCAAAGCACCAACTAAAATCACGAAAGAAAGTTTAGAAGAACTTGGCGAAAGGTTGTATGTAAAAATCAAAGAGATTGTAATTCCTGAATGGACAGAGGCATTTAACCAACTCACTTTGGAAGATTGTGTTGAATATATTTTCAATCTTACTATCAACAGAACTTATGACGGTTTTATCAGAGAAAAATCTGTTATTGAAGATAACCTTGCTAAAGAATTTCCGAATGTAAAGTTTGAACAAAGCGACCCCGAACTTGACCATGCAGGCGACATTGATTATCTCGGTTGGGTTGGTAAAAAAGCATTTGGTATTCAGATAAAACCTGTAACTGCAAAAGCAAATTTTGGAAATTATTCAGCGACAGAAAGAATGAAAAACAGCTTTACAAACTTCACAAAAAAGTTTGGAGGAAATGTTTTCGTTGTGTTTAGCGTTGACGATAAAATTTCAAATGCTGATGTGGTAAAAGAAATTGCTAATGAAATCAAACGCCTACACACCTAAGGGAAAGAAGAACAGCCCACAATTGAGTAGCCAGCCCTGCCAGCAAATGCTGACAGGGAGTGGCTCTCACACCACTGTACGTGCGGGTCTCGCATACAGCGGTTCGTGGTAGTGTGGGGCTACTTTTAGATAATAGTCGAGCATGGATTCGTAACCTCGTTTTTGCAATCTTTCCAAAGTGATTGTGGTTAATAAAATAGGACTTTGAGCTATTGCCCATCGCCCCATCCTTGATCTGCTCCACAAATAGGCGTGACGTTTATCCACTCCAAGCCGCATGAGGTTTTTCCTCTTGCGTTCGGGTTTCTTCCAGTCATGCCAGATACACAGCCGTAAGCGGTTACGCATCCAACTGTCCAGTGTTTGCAGCTTGCCATATATACTTGCCATACGGAAGTATTGTAGCCAGTCCTGATACACCTCTTTCAGTAATCGGATGCGTTCGCTAAAACTTTTGGGTGCAGTTTTCTTTGTGATCGCTTTGATCGTCCGTTTGAGATTGCTCCAACCCTTTTCGCTTACAACCGTTTGGTATTTGCCTTTCTCGCCTTTGACGTACGTGGGTACAAACTTAAATCCCAGTATCTCAAAGTGCACAGGTTTGCGTATGCCGCTTTTCTCCCTGTTGATGGGCATCTTTAATTTGTTCTTTAGAAATCCCGCACATGCGGGACTGTTACCAACCTTTCGGGCTTCTGCGTCGCTTTTAGTATATATACTAAAGTCGTCTGCATAGCGTACATACTTCAATCCCCGTTTTTCCAGTTCCTTATCCAATTCATGTAACAGGATGTTAGACAGTAACGGGCTTAAAGGGCTTCCCTGTGGCACGCCTTTTCTGCGTTTGGTTAACTTCCCATTGATCTTGATGGGCGCTCTTAACCATAGCCGTATCAGGCGCAACGTGATCGGGCATTTTACTTTACGGTACAGCAGTTGCATCAATAAACTATGGTCAACCTCGTCAAAGAAACTTTCGAGGTCTATATCAACTATATGTTGATACCCTTCGTTGATGTATTGCTGTACAGTCATTACTGCCTGCTGTGCGTTGTGGTTAGGGCGGAATCCGAAACTGTAATCCTCGAACTCCATCTCAAACTTAATGGCAATCACCTGGCTAACCGCCTGCTGTAACATGCGGTCAACTACGGTTGGAATGCCTAACAAGCGCATCTTACCTTTGCTCTTGGGTATCTCTACCCCTAAGATGGGTTGCGGCAAATATTTACCGTTGACCAATGCCGTAGCTATCTTATCCCTGTTTAATTTCAGGAAGGAAGATAATTCCTCTACGGTCATGCCATCCACGCCTGCCGAACCTTTGTTCGACACTACGTGCTGACATGCCCGTTGCATATTTCTTCGGTTTATTACTTGCTCAATCATCTTTACTACTCCTTGTTTTCCCTGTTCCGCTTATTGTAAGCCTGCTATTGCTGATGTGCGCAATTCGCTCCTTACAGCATTTGGAACACTACTACGTTCAGTCCTTCATCTTTTCGTGAGTCCTCCGATTTACTCATCGGCTCGTTTCTCCAACTACTATGACCTCTGCTGACTTCTGCTGAAACCGCTTTATTTCCTTTAGCGATTGTTGCTTTGATTGTCGCGCCAATCTCCGTCACACTATCAACAGACCTCCCCCGGTAAGACAAATATCCTTTAAGTCAATCGCTGCTGCATCTACATGATGAATGGTTTGTAATCTTGGGGCTTTAGTATGATGTGCTACCTCACCCGATTCATCTTGCCTCTATATACAGTTTCTGTACGTCAGTACCGACCTTTGCAGTCTCGCTTACTTCAGTGCATATCTCACGACAAACCACCTTGCGACTTGCTAATGCTTCCTCAAATTAAGAGGCACATAAGGGACTTGCACCCTCTGGAATATTCTATTTGAAAGAACTATATTTGCCATTCAGGGCACACACAAAAATATTAAATGAAACAGGAAAAAGAGGGGGCTTTTATTGGTTATCAAAGTGACGTGCTATCTATATACATTCGTGCGCAGGAAAGAGAATCGCATTTTAATCCCCCTCTTTTTCCTGCTTCATTAATATTCCAAACGTTAGTGAGCTTTCCGCAGGCATGTATTTTCTTCAAATGAAATCGAAGAGCGGCAGCGTTGTGAAGAAGTTTGTAAAGGAGTAAACCCTTTTCAAAGTTTTACGTGGCTGACTACTTTATCCTCCTGTAATCAAATGATTTTTATTTCACCTTCACAATCTTCTGAACCACCGATTGCTTATCAGTATCCAGATGCAGGAAATAAGTGCCTGCAGCGTAGTTCGTAAAGTTGAGCGAATAGCTGATGCTCGGCTGGAGATTATCAATGGTCTCAATCAGATCTCCTTTAACATCATAAATGCTTCCTTTAATGTTGTTGGCGCTTGCAGGATCAAAATAGATGTAGGTATAATCCTTTACAGGATTGGGTTCAATACTGAATTTTATTTGGCGGTTGAGTTCATTCATGCCTGTGGTTGGCGTATATATGGTAGTGCTTTCACCGATGGTGTTGTGTCCGCTTGCAGGGCCTGTATTTCCTGTTTGAACGACTCCGTAATAGCAAGGAACAACAGCAACGGGAGAGTACGTTTTTTCATAAGGTGTGGTTTTAAAAGACAGATGTTATTTTAGAGTAAATAGTTGGATTGAGATATAAAATAATTTCAGGTTAAAGCCTTTGTAGTCATTCAGCATGAGACTATGGATGCTTCATTATAGTTCCTGCAGCATCTGAATCCGCAGGAGCTTCTTTTTCCTCAGCCTGCATGTCACTGCCACCGCTTAAATCGCCGGTGCTTACTGCCACGAGCCATTTTCCGTTTATCTTTTTGAGATTGATATCATACTCTTCCTTGCTGCCTTCCTTTTTATATTTGACTGTTGCATCATCACCTGTAATGGTTTCTGCTCCTATTTCAATTTTCATATTTTTAAAAGGACTGCCGTTCTGATGTGTTTTGGCAGCAATGTTTTGAACAAA
This sequence comes from Bacteroidota bacterium, assembly GCA_003151745.1. Lineage (GTDB taxonomy): Bacteria > Bacteroidota > Bacteroidia > AKYH767-A > 2013-40CM-41-45 > PALSA-967. The sequence continues at coordinate 14,888 of PLYJ01000275.1, read as the reverse complement.
GTCCAGCATCTTCGCTGTTTCAGGAGTTGCATATTTCTTAGCCTCTTTAAAATCCATGTTGAGGGATGCTTTGATAAAATGTCCTGCAACAGCCTTTGGATTATTTGAATCTCCGCAAGACAAAAGAAAAAGAATGAGCGTAACAAAGGAAAGCCTGCTTCTTAACCTCATTAATGTAATTGATTATCGTTTATTGATTATTTCAGTTGTTCGATACTGGTGAATATTCCAATCAGTCATTTTGTAAAGAAACGCTAATATCCGGTTAACCGTTAAGATATGCCTGATTATTTTTCAATAACAGGCAGTCAATAATCATTCGTCATTTATTGAATACCTTTGTTAAGTTTAAACAATAGTCTATGAAAAAACAGTGGTCAGCATTTTGGGTATTAAGTATTTCTTTCAGCTCTCTTTTTGCCCAGCAGAATAATAAAGTAAATGCAGATCTTTTCCGGGTTATGCACGATAAAGAATATCCACAAGCGATGATTGACGTGTTGGTAAAAGGAAATGTTGATGTCATTCTTGCTCTGACAAGGAATGCGGGAGGAGTGTTCAAATATGCTGCGGGAAACATCTCATCTGTCCGAGTCCCTGTCAATTCTTTATCCGGTTTTATTTCAAGAAACGACATCATACGGATTGAAAGTTACAAACGACATATAGTGGCGTTGAATGATACGATGCGTGTCCGCAACAACGTAAATGAAGTGCAGCAAGGTCAGTTTCCGCTTACGCAAGGATACGATGGCAAAGGCATAGTGGTCGGCTTTATTGACAGTGGCGTGGATTTCACCCATCCTGATTTCAAAGACTCACTCCATCATTCTCGTATTAAATGGATTTGGGATATGGTACTGCCTGATTCCATAAACACTCCTACACCTTATGGCTATGGCCAGGAATGGACGAACACAGAGATTGATGATAGCACGGCAGGACGGCAATCAGGTTTCAGGGAGTTCGGTCATGGCACGCATGTCACCGGCGTTGGCACAGGCAATGGGCTGGCAGCAGGAGTGAACAAAGGCGTTGCTCCGAAGGCTGACATCATCATGGTGGCTTTTGATTTCAACTACACAGGAACAGATACTCGTATAGCCGATGCCGTTCATTATATATTCAGCAAAGCGGATTCCATGGGAGAGCCTTGCGTTATCAATGCTTCACTGGGAGATTATTTTGGTTCTCATGACGGACAAGACCTGGAAGCACAATTAATTGATGCCGACATCACAGCAAAAAATGGCAGATGCATGGTGGCAGCTGCCGGCAACTGGGGCAATTTATATCTGCATCTCGGCTACAATGTTTCAAACGCAGATACAAACTTCACATGGTATCAGAATAACAGCAATAACCAGATTTATTTCCAAATGTGGGGCGACAGCAATTCATTTAAGAATATACATTTTGCCGTTGCTGCTGAGGACACCAATACATGGAGCATTCGTGCTATATATTCTTTTAGTGATATTTCAACCCATCTTGGCATTGATACCGTTGATACTTTATTTAATGGCGTCAATCCAATAGCCGCTATTGAGACAGCAGGAAGTACTCAAGGCGGCCTTTATGAAATGGAATTTCTGATCACCCCTGATTCCGGTTCTTACCTGTGGCGCTTAATGATGACGGGCAACGGTTATTTTGATTTGTGGAGCACTGATCATTATAAAGGAGTTCTTCCTTCTCCGGCTACACTTCCTTCCATCGTATATTACAAAAGTCCCGACCTGATCATGAATACTTCCAACAGTTTCGCATGCAGCAACCAGGTGATTACTGTTGCCAACTATGTAGATCGTAATCAGCATTTCGACTGCATGGATTCTCTCATTACCACTACAGAAATAGCAGGAGCGCTTACAGCTTCTTCCAGCATCGGCCCCACTCGTGACAGGCGACAGAAGCCTGATATAGCTGCCACCGGCGATCATACGCTTTCCTGTGCGGTAACTCCGTGGCTTGGTAATATTATCCCAAACAGTGACACTAATCTCGGCTTAGGATGCTATCATATAGCAGGCGGAGGCACTTCTGCTGCATCTCCTGTGGTGGCAGGCATTGCAGCGCTCTATCTTCAAAAATATCCTAACGCAACGAATATAGATGTTAAGAATGCAATTACCGGATGCGCTAAAACCGATGCACAAACGGGCAGCGCTTTGCCGGATTATCACTGGGGTTACGGCAAGGCTGATGCATTTCATGCTTTAACAGGCTGCCCTACGGATATAGAAGAAGCTCTTAATAAAACCGGCGCTGCTGTTTATCCAAATCCTTTTTCTCAATCAGCAACGCTGGTTCTTAACAACTTCAAACTTCAAACTTCAAACCTGAAATTGATTATATATAATGTAATAGGAAGTGAAGTAAGGCAGCAAACAACAAACGACAGTCAACAATTTACCATTGAAAAAGGGTCACTGACAAGCGGAATGTATTTTTATGATGTAATAAATGAAAAGCAGACTATAGCAAGAGGAAAGTTGATCATAGCTGAATGATAACACAAAGAAAATTCACCACATAGACACATTAGAAGGGATAAAATAAAACACATAGGCTATGTGAAACCTATGCTTTCTATTGTGTCTATGTGGTAAAGTTTTAGATTTTTAGAAATGCTGAGGATACAAAAACGAAAAACGCATTACTCCATCGTTTTTAATTCCGTAACCAGCTTTGTCAAAGCATCCTTTGCATCACCAAAGAGCATGGATGTTTTAGGATTATAGAAAAGTTCATTGTCAATGCCTGCATACCCCGCATTCATGCTGCGTTTGTTGATGATAATGTGCCGGGCATTCTCAACATCTAAAATAGGCATGCCGTATATAGGTGAAGACGGATCATTATGTGCAGCAGGATTCACTACATCATTCGCTCCAACAACAAGAACAACATCCGTATTTGCAAACTCAGGATTTACTTCTTCCATTTCCTTGAGCTTGCTGTAATCTACGTTACTTTCAGCAAGCAGTACATTCATGTGCCCGGGCATTCTTCCTGCAACAGGATGGATAGCGTACTTTACATCTACTCCCCGCTTTTCAAGAATCTGTTCTAGCTCATGAATCACATGCTGTGCCTGTGCAACAGCCAATCCATATCCGGGAACAATAATTACTTTCTTGGAATAGTTCATCAACACCGCTGCATCACTGATGGAAATATCCTTGATAGTTCCATGTACCGCGCTGCTACCAGCCTTTACAGCGCCTTCACCGAAAGCGCCGAAAATAACATTGAATAAAGGACGGTTCATTGCCCTACACATTACTATCGTCAGAAACGTACCTGCCGAACCAACGAGAATACCACCGGTAAGCATTACTTGATTTCCATAAAGAAAACCACCCATTGCAGCAGCAAGACCTGTAAAAGAGTTGAGCAATGAAATAACCACAGGCATGTCAGCACCACCGATAGGTATTACAAACATAACCCCGTAAAGCAAAGCAAGAGCAAAAACACCATAAAGCATCATGTTTGAACCGCTTCCGCTAAAGGCGAGATAACCTCCTGCAGCAAATACCACAAACATCATAATCGTATTGACAGCATTATACTTGGGAAGACGTATTGCTTTTTTCAACGTGCCATTCAGCTTCATGAAAGCAATGATGCTGCCGGCAAAAGAAATGCTGCCGATGATCAAGCCCAACATGATAATAACAATACGTGTAGTGTTCCCTCCATTGTGAAACTCAAGCAGAGAAATCAAGGCTGCACAAGCACCTCCCATACCGTTGAAGAGTGATACAAGTTCCGGCATCTTTGTCATAGCAACCCGTTTTGCAGTCCTCCAACCGATTATCGTTCCTATAAGAATGGCGATTGTAATGAGAATATATATAACAGGTTTTACTTCCCCTTCATGCAAGGCTATTGTTCCCACAATGGCTGCAAGCATTCCTGCCGCAGCTATTAAATTTCCCCTGCGTGCCGTTGCAGGATGGGAAAGCATTTTCAAACCAATAACAAACGTCATTGAGGCAATTAAATAGATGATGTCGAGCAAATAATGATTCTCCATAATTTATAGTAGCAATGTAGCAGAACTATGAGATTATTTTTACTTTTTCTTTTTAAAAAACTCCAGCATCCGATCTGTGACAACAAATCCTCCGACTACGTTAAGCGTTCCCAGCACCACAGCAACAAAACCAAGAGAAAGGAGGAGATAATTTTCCGCATCTGCATTCAACATCACGATTATTGAGCCGACAATAACAACACCGTGTATTGCATTAGCCCCTGACATGAGTGGAGTGTGCAGCACCGATGGCACTTTTCCGATTACCTCTACCCCAACGAATATCGACAGGATAAGAATGTAAATCATCTGTATATTTTGACCTAAAAAGTTAATGGTATCATTCATAGCTATTTGGTTTAAAGTCTAAAGTTCAATGTTTAATGTTCGGGGTAACTTTAAACCTTGAACATTAAACTTTAAACAATTAAGGAGTCACTGCTTTCATCAGGCTTGGGTGCATGATTTGTCCTCTATACGTGATGAGTGATCCTTTCGTAATCTCCTCATCCATTTCCCATTTAAAACCATCCTTTGTTGCAAGATGCAATAAGAAGGTGGAAATATTCTTCGCATACAATTCACTGGCATTAAGCGGAAGAAGAGAAGGAAGATTGGATTCACCGATAATGATTACATCATGCTTTATAACTGTTTTATCCTTTTCACTAAGTGCACAATTACCGCCTTGTTCCGTTGCCATATCCACGATCACCGATCCTGCCTTCATGTTCTTAACCATCTCCTCAGTCACAAGAACAGGAGCCTTCTTTCCCGGAATCAGGGCTGTGGTTATTACAATATCAGCATCCGTTATATGCTTATATATAAGTTCCTGTTGTTTCTTCAGGAACTCTTCCGAAAGACCTTTCACATAACCCCCTTCTGTTTTAATAGAATCGTCGCCTTTCACTTCAATATACTTTCCGCCAAGCGATTCCACCTGTTCTTTTGTCTCAGGTCGAATATCGCTCACCTCTACAATTGCGCCTAAACGCTTTGCCGTCGCTATTGCCTGCAAGCCTGCAACACCTGCACCCATGATCACTACTTTGCAGGGCTTAATCGTACCCGCCGCCGTCATCATCAATGGAAATATCTTTCCCAATGCATTCGCTGCAAGTAATACGGTTTTATATCCTGCCAGATTACTCTGTGAGCTCAATGCATCCATCTTTTGCGCACGTGAAATGCGCGGAATTGCATCCATTGAAAAAGCGCTTATCCCTTGCTTTTCGCATGCAGCAACTAAATCAGGATTTGTTGCAGCCCACATAAATGATATAAGTACTGCATCCTTCTTCATCATTGCAATTTCGGAGGAAGAAGGCGCATTCACTCTCAACAGCACATCAGCATCACTATAAAGTTTCTGCTTATCTGAAATAATTTGTGCACCGGCAGCAGCATACTTTGAATCCGCCAAATAGGAATGATCGCCTGCTCCACTTTCAACAATACATTCAAAACCGGCTTTCACAAGCGCCTGAACAACATCAGGCGTTAGTGCAACGCGGTTCTCTCTTTCCTTTGTTTCCTTTGGAACGGCTATCTTCATAGAATGAGAAGTATTATGTATTAAGTATTATGATTAAATATAATTCAAAGTAACAGTCTTAATACTTTGTACTCCATACCTTGTACTTTTTCAAAAAGTAGTGCAAAGGAAAAGAAATACATTGAATCGGCAACGCAAGCAACAGCGTACTACTGACAGCATAGTGTTCACAATTGACGATTGAAGAACCGTAAACCGTAAACTATTATCTTTGCCTTCACTATGTCGAAGTTCACACAATCGTATTTAGATAAGCTGGAGGAGCTTTTCGGCCAAGCCGATTATACCGTCCGTTATGAAAAGGGAAATTTTAAATCGGGATTCTGCATACTGGAGAACTCGAAGGTAATTGTTGTCAATAAATTTTCCACTATTGAAAACAAAATCGGTTTCCTGATTGAAGCCTTGCGGCAGCTTCCATTTGATGAAACATTGCTCGATGAGCGGAGCAGGAAACTTTTGCACGAGCTTCAGCAGAAAGAACTTAGCCTTTGAAGGTAACTTTCCTTGGAACCGGCACTTCGCAAGGCATTCCGCTCATTGCATGCAAGTGCCGTGTATGTACGTCCACGAATCCTAAAGACAAACGCCTGCGCAGCTCCATCATGATTGAAGACAATGGAAATGTTTTTGTCATTGATACAGGACCTGATTTCCGCCAGCAAATGCTGCGCGAAAAAGTGGACAAGCTGGACGCCGTTATTTTTACACATGAACATAAAGATCACATTGCAGGGCTTGATGATGTGCGCGCTTTCAACTACATCCAGCAAAAGGAAATGGATGTGTTTGCTACCGAAAGGGTTCAGGAGGCGTTGAAACGCGAGTTTGCATATATATTTTCAGGTGATGATTACCCCGGCATACCCAAGCTAAAGCTGCACACCATCAGCAGCGTTCCCTTCGAAATTGACGGAACCACATTTATTCCTATTGAAGTGATGCACTTCAGGCTGCCCATACTCGGTTTTCGCATCCATGATTTTACATATATAACGGACGCCAACCTTATTCCTGATCACCAGAAAGGAAAGATCAAGGGTTCAAAGGTGCTTGTGATTAATGCACTGAGAAGAGAAAAACACATTTCACATTTCACTTTGGCTGAAGCGCTGAAGGTGATTGAAGAACTCTCACCCGAGAAAGCATACCTTGTTCACATCAGTCATCAGCTTGGCTTGCATGACGAATTGGAAAAGGAGCTGCCTGCCCATGTGCATTGCGCTTATGACGGGTTGAAGCTGGAGCTATAAACCTTAAACAATTTCATTCATACCCCTCAAAATAAACATAAGAATCTTCATATTGGCCTACTGAAACCCAAACCCCTGCGAGGTTATTTTTCACCTCAGTGGTGTTACCAATATAAAAACAAAAGAACACAAATCAAATCAAGCCAATCATTTAATCCAAATAAACACTATATTTAGTTAATTTTGCACCCTCAAATAAATCATCTTATGAAAGAAGTGTATATTATATCGGCTGTTCGTACGCCGATGGGAAGCTTTGGTGGTGCATTAGCTGGCATTCCTGCAGTTAAATTAGGCGCAACCGTTATTAAAGGCGCTCTTGCAAAAGCAGGTGTTGATGCGAAAGAAGTAAATGAAGTGCTGATGGGATGTGTAATACAAGCCAATATCGGTCAAGCTCCTGCAAGGCAGGCATCGAAATATGCGGGCATTCCTGATAGTGTGCCATGCACTACTATTAATAAAGTTTGTGCTTCCGGTATGAAGGCAATTATGATTGGTGCGCAAAGTATTATGCTTGGCGATAATGATGTGGTCGTTGCGGGTGGAATGGAGAACATGAGCCAGGGGCCTTTCTATTCAGATGCCATGAGATGGGGAAATAAATTCGGCAACACAACGATCATTGACGGCGTGGCAAAGGACGGCCTCATAGATGCCTATAACAATCTTCCTATGGGCAATGCAGCAGAACTTTGTGCAAAAGAGTGCAAGGTCACCCGCAAAGAGCAGGATGACTTTGCCATTGAATCCTATAAACGCTCAGCAGCAGCTTGGGCAGCAGGTAAATTCAACGATGAAATTGTGCCTGTTGAAATTCCGCAACGCAAAGGCGATCCAATCCTTTTCAAAGAAGACGAAGAATACAAGAATGTTAAGTTCGAAAAGATACCGGACCTGAAACCTGTTTTTCAGAAAGACGGAACGGTCACTGCCGCTAATGCTTCCACGATCAACGACGGTGCAGCAGCAGTCGTGTTGATGAGTAAAGAAAAAGCTGAGCAGTTAAAGTTAAAACCCATCGCTATCATACTTGGTTATGCAGATGCAGAGCAGGCGCCGGAATGGTTTACCACTACTCCATCCAAAGCCGTTCCGAAAGCTGTTGCCAAAGCCGGTTTAAAAATGAGCGACATTGATTATGTGGAATTGAATGAAGCATTCTCCGTTGTAGGCATTGCCAACATGCGCGAAATGAAACTCGATCCGGCTAAGGTGAATGTGAATGGCGGCGCTGTTTCTCTTGGTCATCCGCTTGGTTGCTCGGGTGCAAGAATTGTTGTTACATTGATTAATGTCCTAAAACAAAACAAAGCACGTTATGGGGCAGCAGGCATTTGCAATGGCGGCGGCGGAGCAAGTGCGATGGTTATAGAATCAGTTTAAAGTTCAATGTTTAAGGTTTAAAGTTTTTCGTAGCTTTAATCCCCCAACCTTAAACGTTAAACCTTAAACCTTAAACTTTTTCTTATGTTCGGAATTTGCAATCTCAGTGTAATACCTGTCCGCAAGGAATCTTCCGATGCCAGTGAAATGGTTACCCAGCTTTTGTTTGGGGAGCACTTCGAAATTCTTGAACGCAAAGATCCCTGGAGAAAGATTCGTATTGCTCATGATGGTTATGAAGGCTGGATTGATGCCAAGCAGATGGTCGGCATTTCAGATGATGAAGCAAGAGTCATTCAACAAGCCGCTGCCTATGTCACGCTTGATCTTGTCCAGATCGTTATATACAACCAGACACAAATGATTCCTGTTGTTTCCGGCAGCACCCTTCCCCGCTACAACAACAAGAAGTTTAAAATAGGCGAAACAGAATATTCCTTTGACGGCACAGTGCGTTTATCTACTACAGCCGATAAGAAGATGATTATCGAAAACGCCTACATGTATATAAACTCTCCTTACCTGTGGGGCGGACGTTCTCCTTTTGGCATAGATTGTTCCGGCTTTACTCAAGTGGTATTTAAGCTATGCGGCATCCGTTTAAAACGTGACGCCTCGCAGCAAGCGGAACAAGGCGCTACCATAAACTCACTGGAAGATTCAATGCCGGGTGATTTAGCTTTCTTTGATAACGGTACAGGAAAGATTACTCATTTGGGCATTCTTCTGCCTCAACACAAAATCATTCATGCCTCCGGCAAAGTGAGGGTAGATAAAATTGACCCGCAAGGCATTTTTAACGAGGAGAAAAACTCCTATTCCTACAATCTGAAGCTTATTAAGAGAATCAATTAAGAGCCACGAATTACACGAATTAACACTAATTTTATTTTCGTGAAAATTAGTGAAATTAGTGGCTATATAAAGCCATTTTGTCAGCCTCTTTTCCTTTTTAAAGACATTTTATACCAATAAACGTCCCTTTTCTTTATTGGCAACTTCTTTGATATAGAACTATCGCCGCAGGTTCGCAGATTATAAATCCAAACTTATAATCAGCGAATCTGCAGCTAGCCTTAAACTCGTAAACTATGAATCTAAATAATTTCACCACAAAATCGCAGGAAGCTATTCAGCAGGCAGAACAAATCGCTTCCGGTTATAATCATCAAGCTATCGAACCGGCTCATATTTTAAAAGGCATGATGGAAGTAGATGAAAACGTTATCCCCTTCCTGCTGAAAAAGCTGAATGTAAACAGCCAGCAATTAGAAACAGGGCTTGATAAAATCATTAAAAGTTATCCCTCTGTTTCCGGTGCTAATGTTTATTTGTCCGATGACTCAAACAAGGTTTTACAAAAAGCCATTTCTTATCTAAAAGGATTCGGAGATGAATTTGTTTCCATTGAGCATATCTTAATGGCTTTGGTTGCCGGAAAAGATAAAACCTCCCAGCTGCTTCGCGAACTCGGTCTCATTGAAAAAGATTTAAAAGCCGCCATACAAGAGCTTCGCAAAGGAGCTAAAGTAACCAGCCAAAGTGCTGAGGAAACGTATAACTCGCTGAACAAATACGCCCGCAACCTCAACGAGCTTGCAAGACAAGGCAAGCTTGACCCCGTCATTGGCAGGGATGAAGAAATAAGAAGAGTGCTTCAAATACTTTCCCGCAGAACAAAGAACAATCCTATCCTCATCGGTGAACCCGGCGTAGGTAAAACAGCGATTGCTGAAGGCCTCGCCCACCGCATCATAAACGGTGATGTGCCTGAGAACTTAAAATCAAAAATGATTTACTCCCTCGATATGGGAGCATTGATAGCCGGCGCGAAATATAAAGGCGAGTTCGAAGAGCGTCTCAAATCAGTAGTAAAAGAAGTCATCAGTGCAGAAGGCGAAATCGTTCTCTTCATAGATGAAATACACACCCTTATTGGCGCAGGCGGCGGTGAAGGCGCTATGGATGCTGCCAACATTTTAAAACCAGCCTTAGCAAGAGGAGAACTTCGCGCCATCGGTGCAACCACTTTAGCCGAATACCAGAAATATATAGAGAAGGATAAAGCCCTTGAAAGACGTTTTCAGAAAGTGATGGTAGAAGAGCCAACAACGGAAGACGCCATTTCCATTCTTCGCGGGTTGAAAGAACGTTATGAAACACATCATAAAGTACGCATCAAGGACGAAGCTATCATTGCTGCTGTCGAATTAAGTGAACGATATATAAGCGACCGCTTCCTTCCCGACAAAGCCATTGACTTAATGGATGAAGCTGCAGCTAAGCTTCGCCTTGAAATGGATTCTGTGCCCGAAGAGCTGGACGAGCTGCAACGCAGAATCATGCAGCGCGAAATAGAACGCGAAGCCATCAAGCGCGAAAAAGACGAGAAGAAATTAAAGGAGCTGAACGGTGAAATTGCCAACCTGAAAGACGAAGCCAACCAGATCAAAGCCAAGTGGGAAGCTGAAAAGCAGATTGTAACCGGCATTCAAAACACCAAGGAAGCCATTGAAAACTTCAAGCTGGAAGCTGAACAGGCGGAGCGTGCAGGCGATTACGGCAAGGTTGCCGAAATACGCTATGGCAGAGTGCGCGAAGCGGAAGAAAAGCTTGTGAAGCTTGAAAAGCAATTGGCATCTGAAAGTAAAAACGGGCAAGCGCTCATTAAAGAAGAAGTGGATGCTGAAGACATAGCAGGTGTAGTATCACGCTGGACGGGTATTCCCGTTACCCGCATGTTGCAAAGCGAACGTGAAAAGCTTCTGTACATGGAAACGGAATTACACAAGCGCGTAGTAGGCCAGGAAGAAGCCATTGCCGCCATCAGCGATGCTGTTCGCAGAAGCCGCGCAGGATTGCAGGACAAACGCAAACCCATCGGTTCCTTTATCTTTCTCGGCACAACAGGCGTAGGTAAAACAGAGCTTGCCAAAGCGCTTGCTGAATTCCTTTTCAACGATCCTAATTCAATGACACGTATAGATATGAGCGAATACCAGGAACGCCACGCTGTATCACGTCTCATTGGCGCTCCTCCGGGATATGTAGGTTATGATGAAGGCGGCCAGCTTACGGAAGCCGTGCGTCGTCGCCCCTACTCCGTCATCCTACTCGATGAAATTGAAAAAGCGCATCCCGACGTATTCAACATCCTGTTGCAGGTGCTTGATGACGGACGCCTTACTGATAACAAAGGGCGCACAGCCAATTTCAAGAATACCATCATCATCATGACGAGTAACATCGGTTCGCATATCATACAGGAAAGCTTTATCGATATGAATGAAGCCAACCATAATGAAGTAGTAGCAGCCACCAAGAACAAAGTCTATGAGTTGCTCAAGAAAACCATTCGACCCGAGTTCCTCAACCGTATAGATGAAATCATCATGTTCACTCCGCTTAGTCGCGAAGAAGTGACAGAGATTGTAAGACTGCAATTTGCCGATCTGCAAAGAATGATGAAGCAGAATGAAATTGACATCAGCATCACCCCCAATGCTCTTGAATGGCTATCGCAACTCGGTTATGACCCGCAGTTTGGCGCACGCCCATTGAAACGAGTCATGCAAAAACGCATCGTCAATGAACTCTCCAAGCAAATACTTGCAGGCACAGTAAAGAAAGAAGACAGCATCGTAATTGATATAGACAAAAAGCACGAGTTCACTTTCAAAAACGAAAGCAAAACGGTATTAGTTTAAAGTCATGCTCGTGATGTTACCTCGACGAAGTTTGCTGTCACTTTATCCGATATTTCCTACCTTTGCATGAAGTAGATTAAAAAATGATTTTATGAGTGTTATAGTTGTCAAAATAGGTAATGAAAAAAATACTTTCCTGCTGCAAAAGCTAATTGCCTTGTTTCATGAAAAGGCAAATGTGCTAAGTGATGAAGAGTATCGTGATTCCATGTTTTCCAAATTGCTGGATGAAGGCAGGAAATCCAAATCATTGACTGCCTCACAGGCAAAAAAGGAATTGAACAAACGTGGAATTACGATTTAAAAATTCGCTTTTCCGCGACCTCGACAACATTAGAAGCCGCCAGCCCGCGCGAGCAATTGAAACGCTCATAGAAAAAATCAAGAAAGCCCCATCTGCTGCCTCCATTCCCCGAATGAAACAACTCCGACGTACCGCAGAATTTGAATACAAGATTGAGTTACGTATTCAGAGCAAAATCTATTGGATACTTTGCGACATGCGCAACAACAAAATTGAATTTATCAGAATAAAATCAGAAGCATGGTGCAAAAAGAATCTTTAGCAGTAGGCTTGGGAAGAATTGATATGAACAAAAAGCACGAGTTCACTTTCAAAAACGAAAGCAAAACTGTTTTAGTTTAAAGTTTAGAATGGTTCTATAACTCCGGCGAAGTTGGGAACTTCGCCGGAGTTTTGTTTCAAAAATTCAAACCATCTATGTCCAATAAATTAATAAGAAATATAAACCTTGAAGACATGCAAGGTTTACCAAAAACAATATACAAATACAGAACTTGGTCAAACGAAAATCATCGAACTATTTTGACTGAACAGGAAGTTTTTCTTTCGCGACCTACAAGTTTTGAAGACCCTCTTGATTGCAAACTATTAAAACGTTACGATTTAATTACCAATCAACAAATTTATGATAAATACTTAACGGCTTCCAAAGAAGATCATCCAAATTGGACTAGGCAGCAACATCGAAAATTTGCAAGAGATTGGTTTAAGAAAAGCCCAATGCATAACAAAGAATACATTAATCAACTACAAGAAGAACATTTCAAAGAGTTTGATAGCAGATTTGGAGTACTAAGTTTAACAGCTAATCAATCGAATTTTATAATGTGGGATAAATACAGTGAACATCATAAAGGGTTTTGCGTTGGATTCAATTCATTAAGAATGTTTCCGTATTTGGGCGGTGGAGGTCCAGTTAAGTATTATGAAAAGCTGCCAGATATATTACCTCTTGATGATTACCAAGATGAACATTATAAACAAGTGTTCTCAAAAGAAAATAAATGGGAGTTTGAAGAAGAATATCGCACTCATAAATTTTTTGAACGCCCAATGCTGGATGAAGAAAGAAAAATAAAATTGCCAATAGATTGCTTTACAGAAATAATTTTTGGCGTTCAGATGCAAAATGACGTAAAAGATGAAATCACCAATATTTGTGAAATGAATAAAATGAAAATTACTTTTTTTGAGGAGATAGTTGACTTCGATAATGAGAGCGTTTCTATAAGTAAAAAAGTTACAAGCCCGGTGAGCATAAACATGAGCGTTTGACAACCTCACCTTCCAAAGTTCACTTTCACAAGATTTAACTATTTTTACTCAGAAACTGTTTAAATTTCATTTGAAAAAATGTTTATGGGCTGTCTCAGCAAAAATAACTTGACCTTTGTTTAATGAACTTTAACCCCGACCTGTAAATTATTTGAATAAAATTTAAACAGTTTCTCAATAATTTCTTCCTAATGAACTATAAAATAATTCTCACCGGAGCTACCGGAATGGTAGGCGAAGGAGTTTTACTGGAATGCCTGGCGCATCCGCAGGTTTCAGCAGTGTTGAGTGCGAGCAGAAGATCGAACGGCATGTCGCATCCCAAACTGAAAGAATATATAGTGCCTGATTTTTTGAAGCTGAAAGAGGAGGATGAAAACCTGAAGGGTTACGATGCCTGTTTCTTTTGCGCGGGTGTAACCAGTGTGGGAAAGAAAGAAGCCGAGTACACACGGCTGACTTTTGACACCACCGTTCATTTTGCCAAGGCAGTATTGCACCAAAACCCTCAAATGACGTTTATATATGTAAGCGGTGCAAGCACGGATAGCAGTGAAAAAGGCAGGATGATGTGGGCGCGTGTAAAAGGGAGAACAGAAAACACGCTGGCAGCAATGCCTTTTAAAAAGGTATATAACTTCCGTCCCGGCTTTATGAAACTTACGAAGGGTCAAAAGAATGCGCTGAAAATGTACAAGTATTTCGCCTGGATGTATCCGTTCTTTAAAGTAGTATTACCAAACAGCACGAGTACGTTGAAGCAGGTAGGCAAGGCGATGATTAACTGCCTCATCATTGGCAGCGATAAACAAATTTTAGAAGTGAGGGATATTAATAAGCTGGGGAATAGTTAAGCACTTTCATTGGGGAAGTTTTGCGCGCTTACAGTTGGACGGGCCTCTACACCCTTCTCATCAATACAAAGCAAACAACATTTCCCTTATTCCTAAAAAGCCTTCTTCTCGCAACTTTCGCCTTCTTTTTAACTCAAAAATCCCTCTCCTTTTGTTAAATATTATTATCCCTTAACTAAACATCTGCATTCGTTTAACCGGCCATGCATTTTTTTATGAAAGAAGGGGTGAACCTACCCAGGTCTATTATGACATTGCCCTTTTTAACACAATTTTTTGACATTTCATCATAAACCAACCAAAAGTCAGTACTGGTTTCATGGAAGTCAGTACTGATTTTATCGAAGTCTGTACCGTCCTGAAAAAACTTGACAGTTTTTGGGTTAAAAACTAAATGTAATTGTCAAGTATATTTGATAATCGGGGATCAAGTTTACAGCTTTTTATTTAATCCTGTTTATGGAGTACAAGGTTGATGGCTATTCCTGCTATTAATTGACAGCTTA
>PLYJ01000226.1 GCA_003151745.1 Bacteroidota bacterium | reverse complement strand
AATTAATTAGGAAAGATGTCTATTACAAATTATTGATTTTTTATTTAAAATAAGGTATTTAAATAATACTTTACCATAGAGTATTAACTTAAAATGAGAATTTACTCAAAAATAAAGGTTAAGTCATCGAGCAATTGAGCCAAAACATGCATTTTTTGCTGTTTTTCTTGATAAAAAAGCTGCTTTTGGGGCTAATTCCGTTAACGGATTGCAACGTTCGGGTACCAACCCACGCAATTCCGGTACAGGACTGATTTATTTCGGTACAGGATTGATTCAATCCGGTACAAACTCAGTTCATTTCCGGCACGGATTGATGATTTTAGTACGGAATTGATGCATTCCTGTACAAACTCGCGCCATTCCTGTACCGGATTGATTCATTTCCGTACCCGCTTGGCTGATTCCGGTATTAACTTAGATGAAGCCGTTAACCACTTGATGCATTCCGTTACTAACCCGCATCAATCCGTGAACAAAAATGACTATTTTCTTTTTAAAAAAGCAGAGATAACCTCAGTATTCACCAAAAATCACAACCTATTTTGATGATATGATTTTGAGAAATATGAAAAAATGACCATACTGATTTGAGTTTTAGAATGAAGAGTCGTTGTATAATGGCCATAATGTTTCTAAAATCTGCATAATCTCACGATAAATTAAAATAATATTGTAGATTTGCCAACCTCAAAAAACATTATATGCCTACTACAGATAATACTATTTTAGTTCCTATTGATTTTTCGGAACAATCGCTCATTGCCCTCGGACAATCGTATAATCTTGCCCGCCTTACTCGCGCTGACATCACACTGATTCATGTCATCGAGATTTCCTCCCTTCCCAGTAAAGGTTCTGCATCTGAAAAGAAAAAAGAACTGGTTCAATTAGTGAAGACTGTAAACAAAAACCTGGATGCGCTGGCAAAGGAAACCTCCGCTAAATCGGGAGTGCACGTGAAAACAGCTATTGAGAATGGAAAAGTGTATGAGGAGATAGACCGTTATGCACGGAAGAATAAATGCAAGTTTATTGTGATGGGCACCAACGGAACTGAGGGAGGATTGAAGAGGTTTATAGGCAGTAATGCGCTTCGCGTGGTGCGTGAAACACCTTGTCCTGTAATCACGATAAGGGGGGAAAAGCATCGCAAGGGCTGTAAACATATTCTTCTCCCACTCGATCTTCAAAGAGAGACTAAGGAAAAAGTAAGCAGGGCTATTGAATTTGCTAACTATTTTGGCTCTACCATCAATATTCTTTCTGTCGTTACTTCGGACGATGAGTTCATCATGAATAAGCTGACGCGGCAAATTAAACAGGTGGAAGAATATATCACAAAGCAGGATGTACCGTGCACTTCTGCATTGATAGAGGCAAAGGATGTGGTGAATGAAGTATTGACCTACAGCAAGAAAATAAATGCCGACCTCATCATGATTATGACACAAGGGGAAATGAACTGGACGAAACTTTTTATCGGCTCCGCGGCACAGGAAATCATCAATCGCAGCGAAATACCTGTTTTAAGCATTAATCCATCCAAAAAGAAGAATCTAATCGTAGCGGAATACTAGCGACGGCGTTAGATATATAAAGTTTTTATTGCTTTGCGTGAAAAAAAACTTTATCTTGCTATGCTTTAATTTGAAAAACATTTAGAACTTAGTGCGCTGATTTAATTTCTAAACCCGAATCACTCTCTCCGATGAAAAAATTTCAGATACACCACATTCTTATTCCCTACGATTTTTCTGAAACGGCTACTATTGCTATAGAGCATGCCATTTTCATGGCGAAGCTGCATAAAGCAAAAATCACCTTATTGCATGTTATTTCTACACAATCATTTCTTTCTTCTTTAAGTGGTACTTTCAGTAAAGCAAAGACTGAGTACGAAAAGAATGTTGAAAAAGAATTAAAGCAAAAACTGGATAAAATTGCTGCCGATATTCACCAAAAGGATGGTAACGAGGTAGTTGTTCGTATTGAGAAAGGTAAAATTTACAAGGAAATTGTGAATGTGGCTGAGGAAATAAATTGTGACATCATCATTATGGGAACTCATGGTTCGGGCGGTCATCAGCCGGGAATTACAGGCAGCAATACCTTCCGGACAGTTATGTTGTCTCCCTGCCCTGTAATCTCAGTTCAGACGCATGCAAAAAACGTTGGCTTTAAAAATATTGTTGTACCTCTTGATAATACTACTGTATCAAGACAAAAAGTGAGATATGCTGTTGAAGTGGCAAAGCATTACAATTCCGTTCTTCATTTCTTAGGAATTATGAGCATGAAAAAACCTGAAGCACAACGAATGTTTGAAGTAAAAGCGCGCCAGGCAATGTATTGGGCAGAAGATCATGATACCCAATGCACGATGAAACTAGTGGCAGGCGATGATATTGCGAAAGAAACATTGAAATATGAAACTGAAATTGATGCTGATCTTACTGTAATTATGACTGAACAGGAAAGTTCGGTAGGTATGTTTTCCGGCTCAAATACTCAGCAAGTTATAAACAGCTCTAAAATTCCAATACTCAGTATCCGCCCCGATAAAGAAGATCCGGATAAAATTTCAGTGAGATATTAGAAAGCAATGCCCTAAAGAAAAACTCCATGCAAAGGCAAGAAGATTTCTTTATGAACCGCCGAAAACTTTTTTCAACAAGTCGGTAACCTGCGCCGCAGGGTCTTTCCTGATCTTAAGCTCCTCCTGCGAAATAAGATAAAACAAACCGTCCAAAGCCTTTAAGGTAACATACTGTTCGAGGTTTGGATTTTGTTTCTTTACAAAAGGAATTTTATTATATTTTGTTACCAGCGGATTCCAATAGCTCGTCACTTTAACCTTTTCAATGGCATCCCTGATTATAGGAGTAAATTTAACAATGAGATCAGCGGTTGTTTGCTTGCGAAGGTAATGCGTTGCTGCCGTGTCGTTGTCCTTAAGAATTGACATACCATCTGAGATAGTCATATTTTTGACTGCATCCAGAAAGATGGGCGCAGCGCTCTTTGCAGCTTCTTCAGCAGCGCGATTCATAGATACGACAAAATTGTCCACCTGTTCATTCATACCAACATCACGCAAGGTCTTTTCCATTTGCTGGGCTTCCGGAGGAAAAGGAATTTTGATCTTCGTATTCTTAAGGTAACCATCCACCTTTGAAGCAGATGCTGTGGAATTATTCGTTCCTACATTCAATGCCTCTTTCAAACCACCGATAATATCATCATTCGACAAATTCTTTTTACCGTGTGTAACGTTCTTAGCATCGTTAAGAACATCGTTCATATTAATCTGACCCATAACAAATAATGGGAAAAGAAAAACAAAGAGCAGTGATTTAATTTTTAGCATAATTGGATTTTTTAAGAAGTTTATTACAAATACTCTGCCAGCAAATATACCAATCTGAAAATAAGATGAAGCATCTTTAACTGAATATTCGTACTATGGTTTTTAATATAACAATGAAATAGTTACGGATTGTATAATGCTTAATGAATTGCATATTTAATTTGGTTTTGGCAGGCATAATTTCTTCGATGTACATCTTTTCAGGATTATCCGATTTTCCCAACAATTCATTTTCATTAGCATAGGCAATGGAAGCAAAATCTGTTATGCCTGGTTTTGCGTTAAGCACTTTTCGTTGCTCAGGTGTATATAGATCAACGTACTTTCTCACTTCCGGCCTGGGACCTACCAAACTCATTTCTCCTTTTATCACATTGAAAAGTTGAGGCAATTCATCCAGTTTATATTTTCTCAGAAATTTTCCAGCTTTTGTAATTGACATAGAATGCTTGCCTGATGTGATCTGTCCATGCTTATCAGCGCCTGTTTGCATGGTGCGAAATTTATAAAGAATGAAATCAATATTCCCCTCTCCTACTCTGCTCTGCCTGTAAAGCACACCACCTTTTGAATCTATCACTATCAACAAAGCAATAATAAGAAAAAAGGGAAAGAAAATAATTAATCCTGTCAGCGAAAAAAATAAATCAAAAAAACGGATCAGGAATTTTTGCATATATAAAATAATAGATTTTGGGTAAAAAGGCGATTATCGGGCCGAAACATTTAAAACTTCACTTACTGATTTCACCACAGCTTCAATGATGGTTTTAATCTGCTTGTCATCCAGATCATAGAAAACAGGCAAAGAGATTTCATTGCAATACATCTTATATGTATTTGGATAATCATTGATATTATAGCTTAGTCCCTTGTAAAAGGACATCATGGGCACAGGAATAAAATGCACGTTTACAGAAACATTGCGATCGAATATTTTCCTCATAATTTCATCGCGTTGAGATTCATTAATTCCTTTTATTCTCAGCGGATACAGATGATAGGAAGTTTCAACTTTTCGATCTTGGGCTTCTACTTTTTGAATTGGTAATAGTGCCCATGGATATATAGCCAATCCATCATTATATTTCTCACAAATTAATTTCTTCTTCTTCAGGGTGTCTGAATCATAACGCTCTAATTCTACCAGTCCGATAGATGCAAGAATGTCTGTCATATTCATTTTATAACCGGCGTCAACTACGTCGTAACGCCAATTACCTTTTTGTGCTTTTGCAAGAGCATCTTTGTCCTGCCCGTGTAATGATTTCACACAAAGAGTTTTATATAAGGCTTCATTATTGAATGGCGGTGGAAGATTCAAAGCAACTGCTCCTCCTTCCGCAGTGGTAAGGTTTTTGACAGCGTGAAAAGAAAATACAGATGCATCCGTAAGCGATCCGGTCTTCTTTCCATTTACTACAGCACCCATTGAGTGAGCTGCATCAGACAGTATAAAAATTCGTCCCAACATTTTTTGTTCAGACGAAGTGGCAGAAAATATTTTCTTTATCTCATTTTTTTGGACAAGTGCATTGACCGAGTCATAATCACAGGGAAGCCCTCCAAAATCAACAGGCATAATCACTTTTGTCTTTTCCGTAATTGCCCTTTCAATTTCAGAAACAGCTATATTAAAATCTCCGCCAACATCAACGAACACAGGTCGTGCACTGCAATGAATAATTACATTCGCAGTAGCTGAGTAGGTATAAGCAGGAAGAATCACCTCATCGCCTTCTTTTACCCCAAACCATTTAAGCATCAGCTCAAGCCCTGCGGTAGCAGAGTTCAAACAAAGCACTGCTTTGCCTCCGCAGTATTCAGCAATCCGCTTTTCAAACAACTTTGTCTTTGGTCCAGTCGTGATCCATCCTGAACGAAGAGTATCAACCACTTCATCAATGATCTTCTGATCAATTCTTGGCGGGGAAAAGGAAATCATTTACTTTGTATTAAAAGCCTTTTTGAATTATTCATGATTAGTAGCGTGGCAAAGAAGGCAAAGAAAACAACTCCTGCCTGCCTTTCCAGCATTGATTCAAACAAAAGATTAAACGCCATTATTAGCGGAAACATATACAACAAATATTTTTTTTTCCTGATTCCTTCAAAAAATGGCAACACCAAAGAAAACAATAATAAAATTAATCCAGGCAAACCAATAGCGAGAACCGTTTGAAGAAACTGGTTATGCGCGTTCAACTCCTTTTCAAAAGCAGCAGTTATTCCATTAGTCTTATATGCATTCAGCAATTCATTCTTTACATCTCCTGTTCCGGTACCATATAAAAATGATTTTTTAACTAAGGGCAAGGACGACTTCCATATAAGCAGGCGAAGACTACTGCTTTCTGAAGCTGTATTCAGTATCGGCTTGCCCATCACAATGCGTTCACTATAGGCAATTCTCTCATAACCATCAGGCAAAATAACTTTGTAAAACAAAAAATAGAATAGTGCAACGCCTAAGAAAATACTAATTACCTTCCTGCTTTTCTTTCTCCTGATACTTGAGGCGATCAACATTATTAACTGCACCAAACCCGCTGTAAAAATACCGGCTTTGGAAGAGAGCATCAGAATGAGTCCGTTAATAAAAAATAAAATAAAAACGGCAGCAGGTGTCTTTACATATTTAACTCCATCTTCAAAAATTAACTTTTGATAAATATAGCAAAGGATGAAGTTGAGATAAAGAGCAAAATAACTTGGGTGCATAAATATTGAAAACTCTATATAGAAAAAATGATTTTCTCCCGTTGTTAACCAAATATAAATAGCATTACAAAAACATATTAGCCCTGCCAATAGACAACCTGTCATAAATGATAGCATCACAAAAGCAGTATTCTCTCTCTTTGAATAATCAATGGTCGATAGGAAAACAGGAAACAGCAATAACGGAAGTTTTGTTTGTAAATTACCTAATCCCTCTGCCCTATCTGTAGAATAAAGAATGCCAATTCCATACATCACATAGAGCAATATCATCGGGAATAGCATACGGGTTCGCGTAAAATTTGTCAATCTTTTCCAACTCATTAAATCAGATATAAGAGCTAGTAATAATATTATTATTGTTATTACCGACCAATTAAAGTAGAAAGGCATAACAAGAGCAACCAATGCGATAGCAAACCAAGAGCGATCAGTTAAAAGGTGTTTAAAAATGGTTGAAGGCTGTTGCATCTATTTATTCAGGGCTTTCTGGACATATTATTAATAATTATATTATAGAATGAAGCAGCTATTTTACTCCGATCAAATTTCTCAGTAACATATTGCAACCCGTTAATACCTAATTGTTGTTCCAATGATTTATCATTCATCAACCTCACTATTTGTTTTGATAGCTCATCCGCATTTTCGGGTTCGAAGTACAAAGCACACTTACCTTGTTCTACAAACAACTTTCTGGCTTCTCCGTCCACTCCAAGAAGCACCGGTTTTTTCATGGCAAGCGCTTCAAATATTTTACTTGGAACTGCCCCTCTAAATAACTGAAGCTTCCTTAACGGAACAATTGCCGCATTTACAGAGGAGAGAATGCAAGGCATTTCAGGTTTATTTATCGTGTCAAAGAAAAAGACATTCTGTAGCTGTTGGTTTTTCTTTAGTAATAAAAGTTTCTCTTTCTCATGTCCATTGCCAAGTAAAGCAAATTTTATTTGATGATGTTCCAGAAGCATATACGCGGCATTCAGAATTACTTCGAGTCCCTGTGCATGACCGATGATACCTGCATACAAAAGAATAAAGTCGTTTTCTGAAAAATTATTCTTCTGTCTCCAACTTTTATCATCAGAAGGTTGAAAGTAAGAAAGATCAACTCCGTTTGGCAACCAATAAACTCTCTTTTTCAAAAAGCGCTTGCTTATGTTTTCAACAATTCCCTGCGTCTGTCCTATTATGAAGTAGGATTTACGATAAAGAAATGCTTCAAGCTTGTAAGATATACTTAGCATCAACCGGTTATTCACTAATCCTAATTGTTCTGCGCTTTCAGGCCAAAGATCAGAAACGTTAAAGATTAGCCTGCTCCGCTTGACTTTGGATAAAAGAAAAGCAGTGACACCGAGAAATAATGGCGGAGATTCGCAGAAAATATAATCTTGTCGCTTTAGCTTTATTAAACCGATTATAAAAGATGATTTTACAAAGGAAAAATAATTAAGTAACCGAAAAAAGATGCTTTTTCTATTACTAACAAAAATCCAAGATCTGTGAACAGTTATCCCGTCTATAATTTCCTTTTTGTAAAACCTTCCGCGATAACCATCATGAACTTTCATTTGCGGATAGTTGGGCATGGCTGTAAGTACAGTAACTTCAATTCCGTTTTTTTTTAGACGATTTGCTAAGTCACTCAATCTATTTTGTGGTGCACCGACTTCAGGAGGATAATACTGAGTAAGAAATAATAACTTCATTTAGTTAATCACGTATGAGTCAATATTTCATTGTAGTGTTTCATCATCATTTCAACACTTTTATTCCAGTCAAATTTTTTCTTCACGTGTTCCCGTGCATTTATTCCTAATGAAATTGCAAGTTGCCCGTCATCCAATAATCGTTGAAAAGCATTAACTGCAGCTTTTTCATTTTCCGGTTTAACAATCAATCCCGTTTCACCATCATTAACCAATTCTGGCAAGCCGCCGGCTGCTGAAATAACGACGGGTTTACCACAGGCCATTGCCTCCAAAACAGAAACGCCAAAGCTTTCATGCCTTGATAAATTTGCAAAGATGTCAATCTGCTTATAGTACATCGGAATATCCTTATAATCTATCCTTCCTGCAAAAGTTACCTTGTCTCTAAGGAGTAATTGCTCAGTGAGTTTTTGAAGATAAATAAGCTGACTTCCTCCTCCAACAATAAGAAGTTTTAGATTTAACTCCGGATTATGATCAACAATTATTTTGAAAGCCTTAATAAGAATATCAATTCCATACACCTTTTCGAGCGCCTTTACTGTCCCTATTGTAATTTTCTTCCCTGAATATTTCTTCTCGTCAGAAGGATGGAAAAAATCAGTGTCAACTCCAAATGGAATTAAATAAGTTGGTTTCTTAGAAATTTTCTTCGTTACCTCAGCCATCACATTACTCGCAGAATAAATCCTTTCAGCATGATTAAGATTATAGCGAAGCACTGATTTATGAAAAATACTTTTTCCGGGAAAATCAAATACGTCACTCCCCCAAACACTGATCAGTAATGGCTTAAACCCTGATAAAGCGCCCAGAAGTCCATAACTCGTGGCATAATGGGCGTGTAGAATGTCAGGTTTGAAATTTTCAATTACCTTTTTAAGATATTTCAAGTATCTCAAATACCTGATTTTCATGAATAAATGTGTATTAACTTTTAAGTTTATTGCACTGAAATAAAAAACCTGAATTTGCTTTTCAGAGAACCAATCATTATTAGCAGATGACAAAGAAAAAACTCCAATCTGAAAACCGGCAGAAGCTAATCCCAATGCCCATTTTTGAGTGTGGGATGAATTAATGTCAGAAAGAAGGAGTAATCGCATTAACCAGAAACTGTTTTATAAGCCTGAAATATGAAATGATCATTAGATAAGATATTTTTCTTCCGTTGTACTTTCTGCTTATTTCAAGTTGCTCTTTTATAAATATAGGTATAATGCTTCCTGATTTAGATAATTTGTGATGCCTAAACTTTGCAACAATAAAATCGCAACGATACAGATTTCCCTTATGCTTTAAAATTCGTAAAACATATTCGTAGTCAAAACAACACCGGTATTCTTCTACCCCCCCAATTTTATCTGTAAATGATTTCCTGAAGAAAGATCCGGGTTGATAAATACCGGGGGTGTAATTAACCAACCGTGATAGATTCAATTCTCTGGCATCTGCAATTCTTACATTTTGTGATTCTTCATTTATAATTTGTATGCCCCCATAAATATAGTCAATAGGATCAGGGCTTTGAGTAAGAATTGATGCAAGTTTTAAAAATCCATCAACATCAATAAGATCATCGGTATTCAACCATGTCCAATAATCACCTCTCAGTTTACAAATACCCTTGTTAATAGCGTCATATTGCCCCATATCCTTCTTTATTTCTATATAATGAAATAAGTCTCTGTTATATGAAATTATTCTTTGAACCGGTTCAACGGAGCAATTATCAAATAACAATGCTTCTATTTCATGTCCGTTCTGATTTGCCAGTTTCTCAAGCAATCGAATATTCAGGAATGTTTCAGCTATGAACTTTTTTTGATTGAAGGAAGGAACAATTATAGAAAACTTCATTGGAATTATGCAGCAAAATATCTTTTTACAATAATTAACCAGTACAGCATTTTTCTTGACAACGACTCCTTTTTCAACAAAAGCATCTTGGGAAATTTTTCAACTGCTGAATCAAAAGAATTCATATATATACTATTATATTTAGCTTTAAAATACGCCTCGTATCCCCGGACGTAGAAGTACAATTTGAGCTTAATAATGGAAGGCAACGTCAATTGTTTTCTGAATGACATATACAACTTGTCAAATAAAAGGAGGTGTGCTAATTTTACCGGCTCAAGACAAGAAAGCCTGTAATATTTCCCTTCAATATTTCGGATAGTTGTTGATTGGTCATGGATTCTGAACCAGGTTAATTCATGAGGGATATACACAATTCCATAGTTGGACGCAATTCTCATAACATATTCCAAATCACAAATCTGTTCAAGTGACTCATTAAAATAGCCAAGCGCATCTGTAATTTCCTTTTTAAACATAACATTGGTGGGTTCTCCAATAAAATTCATTGCCATATGCTTGACTGCTGCATTGCACAATGCTTTAGGTATGAAGGTGCTTTTCTGCAATTTAACTTTAATCTTATCTAAACTCGGAAGATTCTGAGCGTAATATAGATTTTCCTTTTTGCTTAACGTCCTGTTTATCAAAAACCTTCTTTTAGAAGCAAGTAATGGTATTTTACCGCCAGTTCTTTCTACATATTCCACAAACATAGTTATGCAATTGCTTTCAAAATAATCGTCCTGGAAGAGAAATTTTATCCATTCTCCGGCAGCCTGACGAATACATTTATTCCAATTAGCAACTAAACCAAGGTTTTCCTCATTGATATAATATTTAACACGATTATCTTTTAGAGAATACTCCTTAATAATATCAATTGATTTATCAGAAGAACCATCATCTACAATAATAATTTCTATGTTTTGATAGGCCTGGGATAATGAAGACTCAATGCATTCATTCAAATATTTTTCACCATTAAATACAGGAATACATATACTTACCAAAGGTTGTACCACTGATTAATGAAATTTAAATTTTCGTAAAAACTGAAATAAGGAAGATTTAGTTTTATAAAATTTGATCTTGCTGATAAACTTCTTATCGTATAATTCGCCTGTTATTTTATCAAAATCCAGTATTTCAGTTCCTTTATTTACCTTCCCTATGAAATTAATATGAAAGCGTGGGTCAATATTAAAATTCATACGTCTCAGACTTAAAAACTCTTCTTCTCTAAATGAACAAAAAATTATTTTCTTCTTAATTAACGGCAATCTAAGGGCGATAAGCTTATCTGAGAAATAAAGCATTGGATTGTGATCGCCTTTATAATCCTTGTTACTAAAATAGGCTCCCAAGGCCATTTTCCTCTGAAGAAGATAGCTGGAAAGACCTATCTCATATTTCCTGATAACGTCACGCATCTGCCCGGCAATTTGGTGTTGCGAAAAATAATCACAAACGGGCTTAATTGCATTTTTGTTTATGACAACGAAATAAGATTGAATGTGATATGCAATAGCATTCGAGTCTGTAATTCCGCAATAATCCAAATTGCTTTCATTTATCCATTGAAAAATAAAATCAATTTTTTTAAAAAGAACACACGAGTCATTTACAAGGCCAATTCTGTCATAGTTTAAAACAGGAAATTCCTGAAATGCCTTATACCACATACCAAAATCATATCCTTCATTTTTATACAACCGATACTGAATCATTCTTCTCTTAAAATATTTATGATCCTCCTCACTTAATGTTTTTTCATTCGTTAAAAAAACAACTTCTGTAAAATGTCTTTGCAATTCTTCAAGATAATATTTAATATAATATGGGATTTGCTCAGTAGTATAATAAGATGAAAAAAAACAAATGGATTGCATAAAGTAAATAATGAAATTAATGACCCGTCCAGGATTTAAACATTCTTAAAGGGGCAAATATAAATCTTCCTATTTTAAACTCCTTTGATGATTTGATCGTTTTTAATAATTCCTTCTTTTGATACCATTCGAATACTGTATCTGAGATATTAAGATATTTTTCATATTGATCTTTATGATTTTGGTAAATCTGCCTTCTTAGAAGCTTCTGCTTTTCTGCGCCAAGAGTATTATTGCGTGATGACTTTCTCACCCTGTAATAAAAATGCACCTTCGGTATTTTATAAACTTCCCCTCCGCTTCTTAATAACTCCAGCCAAAAATTCCAGTCCTCAAAACCAATTAACATCTCTTCATTATATCCCTTAGTTTTATCGAAATCCTCCTTTTTAAAAAAGGCAGAACAAAAAATACAATTCTCCTTCAGCATATTCTCAATCGAAAAATCGGGATTCTCCCATTTTCTGTTAACCTCACCAAAGAGTTGAGCTTCAGAGTAAACAATTTTTAACGCGGGTTTGTTTTCCAAAACTTTTACCGCTTCCATTAAATAATCATGCCCGATTTTGTCATCAGCATCAAGAGGTAAAATATATTTCCCTAAACAGTTCTTAATGGCAAAATTTCTTGCTTTTGACACTCCCTTGTTTTCATGTAAAAAGTAACGAAATCTCTTATCAACATTTACAAATCCTTGCATTACCTCTTTAGTATTATCAGTTGAACCATTATCAACGACTATGCATTCCCAATCGGTAAAAGATTGTTTCCTTACGCTCTCCAATGCCTCACTAAGAAACCTGCCGTAGTTGTAGCAAGGAACAATAACAGAAACTATAGGGTTTTGGGTGCTGGCTGACATTTGTTTAGTTGGCAAGAAGTTTTAAGTAAGTCTTCACAAATACTTCCTTTTTAAAATTGGCTAGTGCATAATGATATGCATTGACCGATAATTCATTTAATCTTTCTCTATGATTGCAAAAATATTCAATGGACGAAACGAAGGACTTTATTATTCCATCAGGATTGCTATTTTCGATCAATACTCCGTTTTGAGAGTCAATTATATGTTCTGAAATCCCTCCAACATTTGTTGCAATGGGCACAACGCCATTCATCATTGCTTCCATAATAACCATCGGAAATCCTTCTCTTGAGGATGCGATAATCAATATATGGGAAGACTCGTACAAAACCTCTAATCTTTTTTGATCTGTAATTTCCCCGTGCAAAATACAATATTGTAACTCATTTGCAGGAATTGCATTTTTCAAGTCTCCTACAAAATGAAATTCCACAGGAAATTTTTTATTGAATGTATAACTTGCTGTTTTGGAAATTAAATGAACCCTCTTCTCTTCACCTCCTCTTCCAACATATAAAACCTTTAGGTTTCCTAACATATCTTTCCTAACATACATCTTTTCATCTACATAGTTTGGAATAGAAACAATCCTGTTCACGAAAGAAAGCGGGATATTGTTTTCAGCATATAGTTTTCTAAAATCATCAATAGTCTTCTGATTAATTACAACCCTGTTTGACAACCTCGACACTACAGGCAAGCTCCACTTTTCAGGGCCATCTTCATTTGTATGCACAAAAGCGTGCAATAAATCAATGCATTTAACACTATCGGGCAATAATGGAATCAGTTCATAATAAAACTTCGAGTTACATCCGAATGTAACCACTTTGTCATTCACGAGACAACTGTTTTTAATTTTTCTTAAAAGCCATTTCTTTGTTATTTCTGATTGCACTAAATGATGAACATCCAGCAACGCAGCGTAACTTTTAAAGTCATCGTAAAGAGCATAATTGGTTGATTTTCCTGTCACAAATACAATTGGCTTCTTGGCAGCTATTGTTGTGATAATTTCTGCATGAACCTTCTCCGCTCCTCCCGTATGAAAATATGGAAAAAAGAAGACGTGTGAAACAGGGTCTTTTCGCCTTGACAGATAAAACGAAACAGTCAAAAATTCTTTGAATAATTTAATGGGATGCTTATTCCAAACTTTAATGGGTAACGAGATAATAGAGATTAATATGCGAGGTGTAACGTAA
Source organism: Bacteroidota bacterium (assembly GCA_003151745.1). Lineage (GTDB taxonomy): Bacteria > Bacteroidota > Bacteroidia > AKYH767-A > 2013-40CM-41-45 > PALSA-967. The sequence continues at coordinate 8,803 of PLYJ01000226.1, read as the reverse complement.
CTGAGAATATCCTTTAATAAATAATAAAGTACACAATAATCAGAATTTTTAAATTTCCCTTTCGCTAACCTGTCTTTAACGTATGAATATTTGAATTTTATAATTTTTTGCAGTATCCCTTTTTTATTTTCTCTTACTGTCAGGCTTCCTGAGTGAACTCTATATTGAACAAGAACTTCATCTAATTTACCAAGAATAAATCCTTCGGATAAGAGTGTGAGCCACAACCCCCAGTCTTCAGAATGCCAATGCGCTGAATTATATCCGTATTTTTCAATACTACTTTTTCTGATCATTACAGTCGATTGGCCGATGCAATTGATAGACGGTAATGAATGTTTGATATTTTCCGTTGAAACATTTTCTTTATCCTCTGGCCAAATGCCCTTCTCTTTGCCATTATCATCGATCAGAATTAAGCGTGTAGCAATCAAAGCAACATCCTTATTATTATCCAAATACTCAACCTGCTTCGCCAATCTTTCCTTTTTACTAACATCATCAGCATCCATCATGGCAATGTATTCAGTGCGTGAAAGAACAATTCCCTTGTTACGCGAGGCAACAATCCCTTCATTATTGCTATTTTTAATATACCGGATTCTGCTATCAGAAAATGTTTTTAATATTTCATCACTTCCATCTGTTGATCCATCATCAATAATAAGTAGCTCAAAATCAGTAAAAGTTTGCCCCAAAATACTGCTCACAGCTTCTTTAAGAAAAGATGCAGCATTATAAACCAGCATAACAACAGTAACCCTTGGATTTAAACTCTCAGCCACTTTGAAGGAATTAAATCAGATGCATTGATGGAGTTATCATTAAACCATTTAGCAGGAGCGATCACCATCTTTTCCGGATAAGGATTTAACCAGGCCCCCCACCAGCTAAATGAACTATTGGCGATAATGGCGTGATTGCATGATGACATCAGGAATAAATCAAAATAAGAAGAAGAATCAGAAACATTATTAACGATATAAAATTCCGAATCGAGCTGAAAATTTTCTTTCACCCATGACGGTTCATCTGAAAAAATAAAGAACACAGCATTAGGAAATTTTTTCTTTATCATTCCGATTGCTTTATTGTAATAGTCCATGCTGCAAACTCCATGATACGCAGATGTGACAGGATTAGAGATATAATCCCCCCTACGGATATGAACGGCAACAGAATCCGAAGAATTTATCTTTTTCACAATTTCATTCTTCTCTGTTTGCAGGTTCGTAAAACGAAAATCATTTCGTATTTGATCTTCAACACCCTGAAAATATTTAAAGCTTTGCCAATAGCCTTCTAAATAAGAATTGTCTGGAGCACCTTCAATCTTCTCGTCAAAATAAAAAAAGGGTTCTTTGACAAGCTTCAATCTGTCTTGCCCTTCAAAAATAGATCCCAATCGATTCAATAAACTTCGCTTCTTAAGAAACTTAAATTTCTTTGTTGTTATCGAGGCTTTTAAATGAAATTTATCAAGAGCAAATGGTCTGGAGGTGTGATTAAAATTGTTATCACCTAAATAAGAATTATCCAGCAGCAATTCCGTATTATGTTTTATTGATAAGTTTCTTCCCAATGCATACTGAAACATTTGATTTCCCATACCTCCTAATAATTGAACAACAATCATTCGCAAATTAGTTTAATCTAAGAAACGACTTCAGCCTAGAAATTCTTCTTCTTCTTTTTCTTTCTGCAATCAATGCCTTGATATCCCTCTCAAACAGAAGGCTTTTGTTGGCATAGAGTTGATCGCCTGAAACATTATTGACCGTATCGAGAATATTTATAAAACCATTGGATTGCATGAAGGCTTCAACATCATTTTTGAGGAGTTGATTTTCATATAGCTGCACTGCTTCAACCTCCATCCATATTAATTTGACATTTCGAATAAACGCACCTGCTCCATGCAGCACCATTAACTCAGCACCCTGCACATCTATATGAGCAAAATCAATGGTAGGAATTTTTCTTTCCGCAACATAATCATCAAGTCTTTTTGTCTCCACTTCGACCTTCCTGTTAAAAGTAAGCCAGTCAGTATGGTTTTTCATTTCTTCCGAGGGAGGAAGCAAGGAACTGGACTTATTGCCATAATCCCAGTTCTCATCGTTTTTCAGATTGTGGGGCTCTCCGTCAGAAAGATAAAACTCAGCAGTGCCATTCTTATCGCTCAATGCTATATTTTCAAGCACAATGCCTGTCTTATTATATTGCTTAATCAACGCTTGCGCCTTTCGGCAATTATCTATTCTTGGTTCAAACGCATACACCGTTGACATTGGAAACAATTTGGCATAACGTATAGAATCCTCTGCCTCGCAGGCACCGATATCAAATATGACAAGCGTCTCTTCTCTTTTAAAAAAATGCAATAACTCCGCCTCAATTTCAACAGGACTGTCAATATAATTCTTTCTTGTCAACACCATATTATTCATTGCATATAAAGCAAGCTCTTACACCGGCAGTATTCTTCTTATCAGTTGCTTCAGTAAATGTTTTGTTGAAGGCGATGACTCAGAAACAGATGAAGGTTTCGGCATAGTAAAAGCATTAATCACCAATTCATCCATATTCTTTGTTTCTTTGATTTCGAAAGGATGACGCCATTCAAAGCCTTCCATCATCAACGGCAGCAAGTCATTAATCAGCTTAACATGTCCGGCCTTCAATGATTCATAGAAAAAAGCCTGCACAGGCCTGAAGTCATCCAGGTTAGTTTCGGATTTTTTCCTGTAATGAAGCACCTTTCCGTCAAATTTCAGAAAATTCAAATGAACATTAAAGTTATAGAGATATTCGTAATATATAAGCGGATATTCAAAATAGCCTTTGCCTGATACACGGAACACTTCCTGCAAAAACAATTTCGGATCTTCCACATGTTCTAAAACATGCGAACAAATAACATAATCAAATTCTTTGTCGAAGAAAGGAAACACATCTCCTTCATAAAAAACAATTTTCTTCTCAGAAACCAGCTTCTCACCATGACCCAGCTGTGCTTCATACTCCCGGTCAGATTCATATTTCTTTTCGAGCAGGACATCTGAACGTTCATGCGGAGTGGAACCAGGTCCAATTTCAAGAACCTTGTCATCCGGCTTAATGTTTATTATTCTTTCAGGAAAGAACATATTATTTTTCTGAAATAATTATTTCCATCGGATTAAGAATCAGCCCGCTTTTAGTATTCACAACCCGTGTATTATATGCAATGACTCCCGCATCTGAAATCATGATCCTTGCAGCTTCCTCTACATAATGGAATGCTTTTAAATTACCTGAAAGGCCAACCACTAATTTGTAAACGCCTGTAGTAAACAATACATCGTTATTTTTAAAAACCACCTGGTACTCCCCTTTCTCCATATCCTTCGATTCACTCCAGGATGTCCTTAAAGGTAAATCAAGTGAGGTTACTATTCCGAGTCCAATCACGAACTTCTCAGTCTTCTTATTTAGCCTGAAGAAAATACGTACCTGCCATTTTCCTCCGACAGGTATTTCTGAAAGGAGGTTGGCATGTTCATCCTCAATCTGAAGGCGATAAGCAAAGCCCTGTATTAACTCATGTTCCGCAGGTAGGCTGATCTCATACACCGCTTTGGAAATATCAGTGCTGGTAAGATATTTGTTTACAACATTATCAATGTTGCCATGCTCAATCACCTTTCCTGCCTGCAGCAGCAAACCGGTTTGACATAACTTCTGCACTGCCTGCATATTGTGACTCACAAACAAAACCGTCCTGCCCTGGTTCTTGCTCACATCTTCCATCTTGCCGAGGCATTTGCTTTGAAACTGCGCATCACCCACTGCCAGCACTTCGTCAACAATAAGAATTTCTGGTTCAAGATGTGCTGCAACAGCAAAGGCGAGGCGAACATACATGCCGCTGGAATAACGCTTTACAGGCGTGTCAAGAAACTTTTCTACTTCGGCAAAAGCAACTATTTCATCAAACTTACTTTTGATTTCCACCCTGCTCATGCCTAGAATGGAGCCGTTAAGAAAAATATTTTCTCTTCCTGTTAACTCAGGATGAAAACCGGTTCCAACTTCAAGCAAACTTGCAACTCTTCCTTTAATGGAAATCTTTCCTTTTGTAGGCTCAGTGATACGGCTTAATATTTTCAACAATGTTGATTTGCCTGCTCCGTTCCTGCCTATAATGCCGATTCTGTCTCCCTGATTAACTTCAAACGAAACATCCTTCAATGCCCAAAACACTTCTTTGCCGGAAGTGTGATTTTGTTTTTTTTTCGAAAAGATGTTCTTCGCCCTATGAGTAATGACATCACGCAAAGCCACATATTGCTCCTTATGCTGATGCGTCAGCACATAACTCTTACTAATGTCTTCTACTTTTATGACGGTACCCAATTCCTTTAAACTACTTCAAGTTTATATAATATCAACAAAACTTTTTTCCATCTTTCTGAAATAACGAATTCCCGTTATCATCAACAGAAAAGAAATCGCGATGGACAAAATAAATCCCGGAATATAAATTTTTGCATCTCCGCCAAGTATGCACCATCTGAAACCATCTATTACCCCCGCCATTGGATTTAATGAATAGAGCAAACGATATTTGTCCGGAATGATTGAACTGCTCCATCCTACAGGAGATATATAAAGGCCTAATTGAACAATGAAAGGAACAACATAACGAAAATCACGGTACTTCACATTGAGCGAAGCAATAAGAACACCTGATCCTAAAGATGTTATCACTGCAAGCAATAAAAAAGCAGGAAGCATTATTAATTGCCATCCGGGGATAAAATGATAATATATCATCACCCCGAACAAAATGCCCAGGGAAATTAAAAAATCTACCAACGAAACAATGATGGTGCTTGCAGGAATTATTAATCGTGGAAAATAAACCTTCGTTAAAAGATTTGAATTCAATGTGAGAGAATTACTTGCTTCCGTGAAAGAATTAGCAAAAAATTGCCATGGAATCATGGCCGCACATACCAATAATGCATAAGGCACTCCTTGGTTATCAAGCTTGGCGATTTTCCCGAAAACAATGGTGAACACTACCAGCGTAATTAACGGGCGTATCACGCTCCACGCTATGCCTATTGCTGTTTGCTTATAACGGACCAAAAGATCACGCCAAGAAAGAAAATAAAAAAGTCCGCGAAACTTCCAGAGATCTTTCCAATAATGACCGGCGCTTCTATTAGGCTCGATTATAATATCAAAGCCATCATCACTATCAATCACTCGAAGGTTATTTATGATTTAGAATTTTTACTTTGCGTAATTCACCGATCGCATTTCACGTATCACGGTTACTTTCACCTGGCCGGGATAAGTCATTTCAGTCTGAATTTTGTTTGCTATGTCAAAGGAGAGCACTTCAGCTTGCTTATCGCTGATTTTTTCGCTTTTCACAATTACGCGCAACTCACGACCTGCCTGGATGGCGTATGTTTTCTCAACACCTGGATAAGATAAAGCAAGCGCCTCCATATCCTTCAAACGTTTGATGTAGGATTCAACCACTTCACGTCGTGCGCCGGGGCGTGCGCCGGAAATAGCATCGCAAACCTGGATGATTGGTGAAATCATGCTGGTCATTTCTATCTCATCATGGTGAGCGCCGATGGCATTGCATACTTCAGCATTCTCCTTGTATTTCTCGGCCAACTTCATTCCGAGAATTGCATGCGGCAATTCAGGTTCATCTTCCGGCACCTTACCAATGTCATGCAAAAGACCTGCACGCTTTGCCAGCTTTACATTTAAGCCAAGCTCAGCTGCCATGATGGCGCAGAGATTAGCTACCTCGCGTGAATGCTGTAAAAGATTTTGTCCATAAGAAGAGCGATACTTCATACGACCAATCATCCTGATTAATTCAGGAGCTAATCCATGAATGCCAAGATCAATGGTTGTCCTCTTACCAACTTCCACAATTTCATCTTCCAACTGTCTCTTCACCTTCGCGACTACCTCCTCAATACGAGCAGGATGAATACGACCATCACTAACAAGATTGTGCAAAGCAAGGCGCGCAAGCTCTCTGCGCACAGGATCAAACCCGGAAAGAATAATTGATTCAGGTGTATCATCAACAATAATTTCTATTCCTGTCGCTGCTTCCAATGCCCGTATATTTCGTCCTTCACGCCCGATGATTCTTCCTTTCACCTCATCGCTCTCTATATTGAATACTGTAACAGCATTTTCAATGGCATGTTCCGTTGCAACACGTTGTATGGTTTGGATTATTATTTTCTTTGCATCCTTGCTGGCAGTGAGCTTTGCTTCATCCATAATGTCCTTGATGTAGCTCATAGCATCCGTCTTCGCTTCAGCTTTCAAGGCTTCAACCATTTGCGTCTTCGCCTGCTCAACACTAAGTCCGCTGATCTTTTCAAGCGCTTCCACCTGCTTGGTGTGCATCTTTGCAAGCTCTTCTTTTCGTTGTTCCACTCCCTGAATCTGTCCGCGAAGCTGTTGTTGCAAAGCCTCCGTCTCCTGCTGCTTGCGCTGGGCTTGCTCTATCTTTTGAGACATATCCCTTTCCTTTTGCTTCAGGCGGTTCTCATTAATGATCACGTTCTTGTCCCGCTCTGCTATCGCCTTTTCATGCTCCGTCTTTAGCTGAAGGAATTTCTCCTTTGCTTCAAGAATTTTATTCTTCTTAAGAACTTCTGCTTCTGCTTCAGCATCTTTCAAAATGGCTTTAGCCTTTATGGCAGCAGCATCCTCTTTTCCTTTTCCTGTCTTTTTGATGACATACCAGGCAACAAAGGAGCCGATGCCAAGGGAAACAACGGCTTCGGATATTACAATTACCAGGTCATCTATACTATCTAACTTCATGATGGTCAATTCAAAATAATTAAAATATAACTTAACGAATGTCTAACAGTTAACAATTGATTGCACAACATGGCTGCATAAATTATTAACACTTTCAAGTTTGAGGTTTGTGGTTTGATGTTACGCAACTTCAAACTTCTAACCTCTAACTTCAAACTAAATAAAAAAAACCCGCACCTATCCTACTGACTAATATAAACCCCTTATTTCATGGGTGGAGTTGCCGGGTTTCTCTGGTTTCCGCTGTACACCCTGTTTCCAGAATGAAATCCTTTCGGATTGGGCCTGCCATCAAAACCTCTGAGCTTGTACTCCAATTGTATTGAAGTGTTGAATTTAAATAGTGAATCAGAATAAATGCGGGTATGCATTTTAGTTTGACGTTTAAGGTTTGAGGGTTGAGGGTTACGTAACCTCAGACATCAAACTTCTAACTTCAAACTCTTTTCAAAGAACGTTTTCCTAAAATGGGTTACTCATCCTGCGCCTCAAGGTAATCTGCCAGCATACGATCCAACTCATGAAGCTTTTTATTGAATGTATCTCTTGCACCTTGCTTACCATGATCTTTCTTTTCCGTTAACATTTGCAGTGCACACATCGCCAACAAGTCCTGCTTATCCTTCACTGCATAGTTATCTTCAAACTCCTTCATCCGCTTGTTAATATGTAGCGCAGCATTCATAACATCCTGCTCTTCATCCTTCTGAATGCGCATTGGATAAGTTCGGTTTGCTATTGCAACTTTAACGGATAGTTCGTCCATTTTTAGATTTGATTCACTTAAAATTATTTATTGTCAAATTGCTCAATTGTTAAATTGTCAGGAAATGTGCTAATAGCAATTTAACAATTCAACCGTTTAGCAATTATTTTTTAGTCTTATGATTCATCACCGCAAGGTTATGATCTACCTCCCTGATGATGTCGTTTACTTTATTCTTTAACACTCCTATTGTTTCATTTTGCTGAATGGCTTTGGTTATTTTAATGGCCTCCATCTCCTTTTCTATTTTGCGAAGCTTATGCTTTTCAGCTTCAAGCTGATCGCTCAATGATCTGTTCTCCTCGTTCAATTCATTAACCATGCTCTTTGCATGCTGGTGCAAATTTATCAATTTTTGAATCCGGTTATTCAACTGGTTCAATATGTTTAGTTCATCACTCATAAGGAGCTGACTGCTAAATAGAAATTAGGATCGGATGTAAAGATAAAAAAATGTTTCATTTGTGTTAACAATGTTGAAAAAAAGTCTTCAGTCCACAGTCGGCAGTCTTCAGTAAGCACTGAAATGAGTTTTAGCGCTAACTGTGGACTGCCGACTGCGCACTGCGGACTCCAATTAAAAACCCTTGCAAGGTTTATGGCCTCGCAAGGGCTTAGGGGTCAAGATAATAATGACCTGAGCTTAAGCAGGAAGTAATGTAACGGTTATTGGTGTTGAAACCGCACCCTGACCTGCACTGCCAACGGCAGCTACGAAATAAAACCACGTTACTGTTGCACCTGTGTTGTTCGTATCTATGAACTCTGCCTTAACAACCGTATTAATCTGAACGGCGCCGGCAAAGCTATTCGTGGCTGAGCGATAAACGTTGTAGCCTCTCACGTTAGTTGGTGTTGTAACATCTAACGGTTTAGCCCACACCATCTTCACCTGATTACGATTTAACGAACCCGAAGCCATGAAACCAAAGTGCTGCACTGTGCTAAGAACACCCTGATTATGCTTCAATGCCTTAACCGCGAAGCCACTACTTGCAATGATTGTCGCCATAAGCGTATAATCATTTCCGGCTATAATCGTGGCTTGAATCTGCACATAATCAGCTTCTGCTTTCAATAAATTATGAAGCGTAAGCGCTTTTTGTTTCAGATCAACCAGCGTGGCGTGACTGCCGCGATTATTTTTGGGTCCCCACACGCCTATTGCTAACA
>PLYJ01000101.1 GCA_003151745.1 Bacteroidota bacterium | reverse complement strand
GAGAAAGAAAAACGGGCGGCAGAATTAGTCATTGCTAACAAAGAACTTGTCTTTCAAACCGGAGAGAAAGAAAAACGGGCGGCAGAGTTAGTCATTGCTGGTATAGAACTTAACTTTCAAAATAAAGAAAAAGAAAAACGGGAAATTGCAAATCGGGAACTTGAAGCATTTAGCTATTCTCTGAAATTAGCTTCTCAATATTCTCTCAGCCTTATTGAAGCCAGTCTTGATCCGTTGGTTACAATAAACCCCAAAGGGAAGATTACAGATATGAACGAGGCAACGGTTAATATTACTGGTATAACACGTGAAAAACTCAAAGGCACGGACTTCTTCGATTATTTTACCGAACCACAAAAAGCGCGTGAAGTTTACCAGGAAGTATTCGCAATGGGATTTGTTGCCGATTCGCCTCTTACCCTTCGCCATAAGGACGGCAAGCTTACGGATGTGTTGTTCAACGGATCGGTTTATAAAGATGATAAGGGAAATGTATTGGGCGTGGTGATTGTTGCCAGGGATGTAACGGCACAAAAATTACTTTCCAGATATTCTCTCAGTCTTATTGAAGCGAGCCGTGACCCATTATTTGCAATTAGCCCGGAAGGGAAAATCACTGACATGAATCAAGCAACGGTAAAAATAACAGATGTATCACGTGAGAAATTAATCGATACAGATTTTTCCGATTATTTTACTGAACCCGATAAAGCCCGCGAAGGTTATCAACAGGTTTTTGCAAAAGGATTTGTGGCAGATTATCCATTAATTATAATGGATGGTAAGATGACCGATGTTTTATTTAATGGTTCTGTTTATAAAGACGACAGGGGAAAAGTGCTGGGTGCAGTGGTAGTGGCAAGAGTTATAACCGAGCAAAAAAGGTTTGAAAAAGAATTGACAGAGGCAAAAGTATTTGCAGAGCTGGCAACAGGATTTGCAGAAGAAGCAAAAAATAAAGCCGAAAGTGCCACACGGATAGCAGTAGATGCAGTGAAAGCGAAACAACAGTTTTTGTCGAATATGAGCCATGAAATCCGTACACCCATGAATGCCATCATCGGGTTTACAAAAGTGATAATGAAAACAGATTTAACAGCAAAACAAAAGGAATATTTAACAGCCATAAAAATGAGTGGCGACGCTCTTATCGTACTCATTAATGACATACTTGATTTAGCAAAAGTAGATGCAGGAAGAATGATATTCGAGCAAGTACCATTCAAATTAGCACTATCTATATCAGCCATGCTTCATTTGTTTGAGCCAAAAATACAGGAAAAGAATTTAGAATTAGTTAAAGAATACGACAATAAAATTCCTGAAGTGTTGCTCGGCGATCCTGTGCGTTTGCATCAGATTATTTTAAACCTGGTGAGTAATGCAGTAAAGTTTACCACAAAAGGAAAAATTACCGTAAGCGTTCATTTGCTGAATGAAGATGAAGGGCAGGCAACCGTTGAATTTGCAGTTACAGATACCGGGATTGGAATAGAGGAAAATAAATTAGGAAGAATATTTGAAAACTTTCAGCAGGCATCCAGCGGAACTTCCAGGTTATATGGAGGCACAGGATTAGGGCTTGCCATCGTTAAACAGTTAGTAGAGCCGCAGGGAGGAAGCATTCGCGTGGAAAGCAAAGTAGATGAAGGCACCACTTTTAGTTTCATATTAAGTTTTCAAAAAACAACTGATGAAGCTGAATCAGAAACAGATTTAGTGGAATTGGATACGGACATTAAAAACATAAGGATATTAGTAGTTGAAGACATTGCGCTCAATCAACTCCTGATGAAAACTGTATTGGATGATTACGGATTTGAACGCGATATTGCAGCCAACGGAAAAATAGCCATCGAAAAACTGCAAACTAAATCATACGATATTATTTTGATGGACCTCCAAATGCCCGAAATGAATGGCTTTGAAGCGACGGATTACATTCGTAACAAAATGAATTCTAAAATTCCCATCATTGCTTTAACGGCTGATGTAACCACCGTTGATTTGGCCAAATGCAAAGCTGTTGGTATGAATGATTATATCGCTAAGCCGGTTGATGAACGATTATTGTACAGTAAAATAATCGGGTTGGTAAAGAAACCCGCTTCCATAGTGCGTAAAGAGAATGGATACAGCCAAAGTAAAAAATTAAAATGCATTGACCTGGCTTATTTAATTCACCGTACAAAATCAAATCCTGTATTAATGATGGAAATGATTTCCCTTTATTTAGAGCAAACACCGCCTTTAATCAGTGCAATGAAAAAAGGCTTACAGGATAAGGATTGGAATTCATTGTATGGAGCAGTGCATAAAATGATTCCTTCGTTTTCAATAATGGGTATCAGTGCAGATTTTGAAAACATGGCAAAGAAAGTTCAGGAATATGCAAGCACAGAGCAACAGATAGATGGAATACCTGACCTGGTTTTACAGCTTGAAAATGTTTGTACGCAGGCGTGTATAGAATTGGAAGAAGAGCTTAAGATGATTAAAAATACCAATGCATGAAAACTGAAAAAATAAAATTATTCCTGGTAGATGACGATGCAGTATTTTTAAAATCATTGGAAATTGAATTCCTGCAACATGCTGATTTTGCCATTGAAACGTATGCGACAGGCGAACGGTGTATGCAGCATTTATCACATAACCCGGATGTAATCGTTTTAGATTATCATCTTGACGGTATTGATAAAAACGCGATGAACGGAATGGATACTTTGGATCATATAAAGTCTTTTAACCAGGATATTCCCGTCATCATGCTCTCTTCCCAGGATAAAATTGATGTGGCAATAAACTGCATGCATCACCGGGCTTTCGATTATGTGGTGAAAAGCGAAACTGCCTTCGTGCGCCTGCAAAAAATCATCACTACCATTTTCCGTTACAAGAAAATGGAAAAGGAATTGAGTTGGTATATGGAAAGGATGTAATGCCTCACCCCGACCCTCTCCAAAGGAGAGGGACTTATTGACTGTTAAATGTGTGAATCATGCAACTCTACTCCAAAGTTGTGTAACACTTCCGTAAATTAATGAACACACCTTTGCGCTGTGATAATTCTGTCACAAGCTAATATAACAAACAATGAAACTAAAGAATGTTTTCCCAATCTCAGCGATGCTGGTGGTTGTATTAATGGGAAGTTGTAAAAAGGAAGCTCCTAATTTACCGAATCCAGGTTCAGCACCAGCAGCATCTCCTGACGAGAGGATGGGTCGGGGAGGACTGAAAGCGGTTGATCTTGGAGTAGCAGGCAATTTTGCGATTTTATCTAAATCAGGAATAACCGATGTCTATCCATCTGCTGTTACAGGAAGTATTGGAACAAGTCCAATCACCGGTGCAGCTATTCATCTTACCTGTACTGAAGTGACAGGGACAATATATACCGTCAACGCAGCAGGCCCTCTTCCATGCAGGGTGACGAATGCCACCAGGTTAACCACCGCTGTAGGGGATATGCAAACGGCATACACGGATGCAGCAGGACGATCTAATCCGAATTTCGTGAATTTAGGCGCCGGAAACATTGGTGGCAAAACGCTTACACGCGGGCTCTATAAATTTACAAGCGCTGTTATCATTCCAACGGATGTTACTATTTCAGGTAGTTCAACAGATGTCTGGATATTCCAGGTTGCAGGAACTCTTAAAATGAGCTCTGCAGTTAAAATTATCTTAACCGGCGGTGCGCAGGCAAAGAATATTTTCTGGCAGACATCAGGCGCTGTTACACTGGGAACAACCAGTCATTTTGAAGGGATCATACTAGGCAAGACAGGCATTAATATGCAGACAGGTGCATCCATAAACGGACGGATGCTGGCACAAACGGCTGTAACACTTGAAATGAATACTGTTACACGGCCACAATAAAGTAAGGTAAACAAAATATAATCAGAGGCTATCTCATCACCGAGATGGCCTTTTCTTTTATACGAGGCAGCTTAATTTTTAATGTATGAATTATATAAATCTTTTCAAAAATTGTATAACGCTTTTAGCATTCATTGTATTTAATATTGCTGCAGAATTTCAATAAAACAAATTAACATCGGACAATATACTGTAAAAATAATATCAATTAATAAAATCACCCGTGACGTAGTGCAAATTGTCACTGACAAACCTAAGCATTACACCTTCACTCCCGGGCAAGCCACTGATGTATCCATAAATAAAGAGGGTTGGAGAAACGAAAAGAGGCCTTTCACCTTCACCTGCCTTCCGGACAATGATTACCTCCAGTTCACCATCAAAACATATCCTTCGCATAAGGGAGTTACCAACCAGCTTCTGCAGCTTAAAAGGAATGATGAATTGATTTTGCATGAAGTGTTCGGTGCGATAAGTTACAAAGGCGAGGGGGTGTTTATTGCAGGAGGTGCAGGAGTGACGCCGTTTATTTCCATCTTCAGGAAGCTGGAATCAAAAAATAAAATCGGCAATAACATGTTACTATTTGCCAATAAAATAAAAGCCGATATTATTCTTGAAGAGGAATTTAAAAAATTGCTTGGTCCTAACTTTGTGAATATTCTATCCGAAGAAAAGGCAACGGGTTATTCACACGGGCAGATTACAGAAGGTTTTCTGAAAGCACATATTGTGGACTTTGATATGGTATTCTATATATGTGGCCCGGACCCCATGATGGATGCAGTGGAAAAGCAATTGGCGAATCTGCAGGTAGCTGAAAACTTAATTGTCAAAGAATCATTCGAAGAACAAAACAATTAATACGGATTTAAAATGAGTACAAACAGACTGTCAAAAGCTATTGCAGCAGCGTTGAGTGCGTAAATCCTTCACTTACCGGCTGGTTAATAAGTGTGAATGATGTAACATATATCAATAGTTATGTAACACTTTTCAGTCTTCAGGCACTGACCTTTGTACTATAATAATTCAATAACAATAAATAAATATAATACTATGGGAACAAAAGAAATGCAGGAGGCCATTCGCGTAAAGGATAGTTTTCTAATCCGGCAAACAAAAAGAATAAAATTACTGGAAGAAAAAATGACTGAGTTGCGAAAAAAATATTTTCAACTCAAGTATGCTGATGTTATCACACATTTAAAAAGCTGGGCTTAATCAAAGCCTAAATCAGTGATATAATGTGTGAATGATGTAATTCTTCTCCAAAGTTGTGTAACACTTATGCGCTAAAAGGTCCACAACTTTGCAGTGTCTTAAATTCACACATATTATTATGAAAAATAAATTACTAATAATCGCAACAACTGTCGCTCTATTATCTATTCCGATTATAAATTTCGGACAAGCGCCTAACCTGGGAACAGCAGCAAATTTTGTTCTCTTTTCCACCAACGGGGCAGTGAGCAACACAGGTATTTCGCAGCTTACCGGCAATGTAGGCACCAACAATGGTTCCAGCACCGCTTTCGGAAATGTGAACGGTGTTATGCATGATGCTGATGGCGCAAGCGCCAAATGCGCTTCCGATTTGCTGATTGCCTACAACAAGTTGGATAGCACTATTCCAACTTTCTTTCCCGCGCCCTTACTCGGAAACGGCCAGATACTTGTTGCAGGAGTGTACTCGATATCAAGCGCAGCGACGCTGAACCTTGACCTTACTTTAAATGCACAAAATAATTCCAACGCAGTATTTATTTTTAAAATCAAGGGAGCCTTTTCTACAAATGCATCTGCTAAAGTCAAATTGATTAACGGAGCGCTGGCATGTAATGTGTTTTGGAAAGTAGAAGGCCTGGTAAGCATGGCTACGGGAACTACTATGAGAGGAACTGTGATTGCCAACAACGCAGCCATTAATATGAACACGGGTGATACGCTTGAAGGAAGAGCGCTTTCCACTACAGGGGCCGTTACGGTTAGCGGAGTGCTGGCATATACTCCAATTGGTTGCGGCAGTCCTGTTCTTACAGGGCCAATAGCTCCTGCACTCGGTTCTGCTGCCTGCTATGCAATATTTTCTTCTAATGGCGCTGTTACGAATACAGGAATAACCTATGTTACGGGTGACGTAGGCACTAACAAGGGTGCTGCTACGGGTTATAATCCTTTACTGGTGATGGGCACCATTCATACTATACCTGACGGCTCAACAGCACAATGTGCAGCGGATTTGTTAAATGCATATAGCTATGTGAACACGCTGCCCTACGACATTGAATTATTATATCCTGCACAGTTTGGACACAACCTGGTTCTTACACCTCACACATACATTATGAAGGCAGCTGCAACACTCACTGATACGCTTTACCTGAATGCAGAAGGCAATGCCAATGCAATATTTGTCATCCAAATAAACGGCGCACTCACTACAAGTACATATTCAAAAGTTAAACTGATCAATGGAACACAGTCTAAAAATGTGTACTGGAAGATTGAAGGCGCAGTGAGCATAAACAACTATTCTGTTTTCAGAGGAACAATCATTTGCCACAACGGCGCTTTAGGCGCAATAAATACAGGGGTGGTACTGGACGGAAGGGCACTTACTACCGGGGGCGCTTTAACGACTAATGCAATTAATGCCGTTGCTCCTGCTCTCCCCTCCAATTGCGGAACTGTTGGCATTCCTTCACCCGATGCGGCAAATGCGAATGAAGCGGCTGCAATTTACCCGAATCCTTTTAGCACCTCCTTAACTATCAGGATAAATGATGTGTCACAAATTAAGCATATTGAACTGAGAATATATAATATATTGGGAAAAGAAGTAATGTATTCAATCCTCACCAAACAAGTAACTTCTTTGGAAACAAGCCATCTTCCGCAGGGTATTTATTTCTACACAATTATTGGCAATAATAACATAATGCAGACAGGGAGGCTGGTGTCACAACAATAATAGTTTTATGTAGAGTTAAAATTTAATAAAAAAAACAAAAATATTGAATATGTGAATAATACAACATATTTGTAAAGTTATGTAACAACAACGGGAATCAAAGAAGTTACCTTATGAAACATAATTCTAAAATCATTTATATGCCCCTATTCTCAATCTTAATTGCATTAATTGTTGCCGGTGTTCTTCTATGGCTTGTTAATACCTACATACCGATGGATGGCAAAATCAAAAAAATCTTCAACGTAGTGGTTGTGATTGTTGTTATCGTTTGGCTGCTCAAAGTATTTGGGCTTTTCGATTACATGATGAATATACATGTATGACGGGAATATTGAAATAGAATTCTACTATAGTTAACCTTAAAAATAAAAAAAATATGAATCTCAAACGAATTTTTGGAGCGCTACTTACCCTTCTTGGAATAGGTGGTCTTATTTATGCCGCAATATTATTTGTAAATACCTCCGGTGGCACGCGCGATATTAAAGCGCTTGCCATTTATGGCATATTGGGCATTATATTCTTCATAGCCGGCATTAGCCTGGTGCGGACAACAAAAGATGAAGCATAAGGAGTGATTGTAATTGTTTTCAAAAATAGTTTATGTCTGTTGGCCGAAGGTTTGATTTTAGCAATGAACTAATTCATTTATATTATAAAAATATCTAAAATGAAAAATGAAATCATTAAAAAGTTTCTTGCAATCAGGGAAAAGTCCGCAAATGGTTTGAAAAACAAAAAGGAAGCCATCCGGGCGAGGTCAGAAAAGCTTGATCCCAATAATAAAGAGACGCAACAAAAACCATTCTTAAAAGGAGATACAGAAAGAAAAATACGAAATGATGGTTTTGAACATCGCTCCAGTGAAGAAACAACTGACCGTGTTTAAGCCTTTCCTCTGCAGAGAGGAATTAAGAATTATTGTTATGAACGTTAAAAGAATCATCGGGGCGTCACTTACTGTGCTCGGAACGGGCGGCTTTATATATAGCAATATTGTTTTTAAGTACCTTTTTTGGCATTGTGCCTGACGAAAGAATACTGGTCACTTCTACATTACTTAGCATTATATTTTTCGTTTCCGGAATCTCTATAGTCCACGCAACAAGGGGAAATTACTGATTCTGTTTAAAATGCTTCACATGTTAAATGTGAGAATTATATAACAATTCCTTTAAATTATGTAACACTTATATTTTTCATAACCATCACCTTTGTATTATAATTATAAAGTAACAATTTAAATAAACTAAAAATGGAAAAGAGTAAAAATGACAAGAGCAGTCAGCAATCTGACAGCAAGTCAAATCAACAGACGCCAAAGGATGGTAACAGAAAAGAAACTAATCCTAATAACCCTACTGCTAACCAGGGTAAACCGAAAGGCAGTACGCACGAATCGAATTATGAAGAAACAGCAGAGCAAAGCACAAGTACAAAGCAAATCAAAACGCCAACTAAAAATTCACAGAAAAGCGCTAAGTAAACATCTTTAAAAGTCCTCGCGAAAGCGGGGACTTTTTTAAATTGCAATTTAAAGCCGACAGAAGAACTAAACTAAAAACTTAACAAGATGAAAAAGTCCAAAAATATTTTATTAGTGGAAGATAATGAAAACGACCAGTTATTATTCGGCGTGGCAATCAAGGAAATAGATGGCTCCATTATATATGATGTGGCTAACAACGGCAAAGAAGCGCTTGCTAAACTGGACAGCATGGTTATTCTTCCCGATCTTATATTTATGGACATACACATGCCGGAGATGGGCGGAATAGAATGTTTGACAGAAATAAGAAAAAGACCACAGACAAAAAATATTCCCGTCGTTATGCTTTCGTCCGACACAAGCGAAATGGACCATACGCGCAATCTTGGCGCAAAAGCATTTCTTAAAAAACCGGATGATCTGGATATGCTTCAGGTAAAGATTGAAGAAATGATTAACCTCGATTTTATTGCTGATAATGGTTATATAGGGAATCAAACTTTTAAAACTGCGCTTGCTATATTTTAGAATCTGCGGCAATAATAAAATTAGTAAACGAAACTTAAACTTATGCATATCAAAAAAGCTGGCTCCCAAACCATAGGCATTACATATAGAGCGCAGGTATTTTCAAGAATAAATATTTTCGTTTAAAAACAAAAACGCTCCTTTAGCGCCCACAGGAAGTATCGGTTTATTGCGTTTCTGTGCCGTTAGAAATCCCTTTCTGATGGTTAAATAGGATGGCAGTATAAGATTTGGAGAGGCTGACAGCACAGGAATCTCTTAACACTGACAAATTGGCAGATTTTTACATGATTTTATCTGCCACCTCACAATTTTTATAAAATTTCAATGATTTATCTAAAAGAAACAGGCGAAACTAAATTGGAAACAGCCGAAACCAAAAAGGAAACAGCCGAAACTAAATTGAAAACAGCCGAAACCAAAAAGGAAACAGCCGAAACTAAATTGGAAACAGTCGAAACCAAATTGGAAACAGCCGAAACTAAAATTAAAACAGCCGAAACCGGATGGAAACAGCCGAAACCAAAATGAAAACAGGCGAAACCGAAACGGAAACAGCCGAAATCAAAATAGAAACAGGCAAATCTAAAACAGAAACAGCCGAAACTGAATGAAAACACCTGAAACCAAATTAGAAACAGCTGTTCTCTTTTAAAAAACACCCGAAAAATTCAAAAATAAGTGACAAAATGGCAGTATATACTCAGGAAATTGCTTTCAGTAATAACCTGGTATCATCTTTTAAAAAGCAAAATTGATTTCGACAGCCCTGCCGATGCAAGCCAGGGGCAAAAAGCCGCTTAAAAACTTTTCATCTAACCCCCAATAAAGAGTCCCGAACTGAAATCGGGACTTTTTTATTTTAGAAACAGGCCTCACATCAAGATGGGGTTATGTGAGATATTTACGTAATTTTTTAATATATTTGCATCAGCTAACTGCATTGACTTTTGAGCTTACAAAAGTAAATGAAACTCTACATAAAAAATATGGTGAGCCTGCGCTGCAAAATGGTGGTGAAGAGAGAGTTGGAGAAAATGAAGCTAAAACACCTCGTAGTTGAATTAGGCGAAGTAGAAGTAACAAAAGATCCTTCTGCTTCACAACTTAAACAGCTAAAGACTGCTTTGCTCAAATCCGGGCTTGAACTGATGGATGACAAAAGAGCAATACTCGTTGAAAGAATAAAAAACATAATTGTTGAAATGGTTCATTATACAGATGAACCTCCTGAAATGAATTTTTCAGATATTTTAAGCGAAAAGTTAAATCACAATTATGGTTATCTCGCTAAACTTTTTTCAGAAGTAAAAGGTACTACCATCGAACACTTTATCATTATGCACAAAATAGAGCGGGTTAAGGAATTAATTATTTATGACGAATTAAACCTGAGTGAAATTGCCGTTAAGCTCAATTACAGCAGCGTGTCTCATCTATCCGCTCAGTTTAAAAAAATAACAGGCCTCACGCCCACCTTCTTCAAATCGCTGAAACACAACAGACGCAAGGTTTTAGAAAACCTGTAATGAGCAGAAGCGAGAATTATGTAAAATTTTTCTAAATTTATGTAACACTTATTGCTTGAAACAAGCAGACCTTTACACTATAGTTTAATGCAACAGGTTATGGAAAAAGATAAAAATATCCTTATTGATATCAGGAACAATTCGAATCACACGAATGGGGTTAGCAAGGCATCACCGGAAGTAGAAAAAGGGAAAGTTCATATTATTGTTGAAATCATTGAATATGTGCCCGACTCCGTGGTAAGTAAAACCATTATTAAAAAGACTACCGGCAACGTGACGATTACATCCTTTGCCGCCGGCGAGGAATTAGCCGAAAAAACTTCTCCTTTCGATACGTATATACAGGTCATTGACGGAACGGCAGAAGTGATTATTAATGAAAAGAAATTTCAGCTTAAATTGGGAAACGGCATTGTAGTGCCTGCCAAAGCGCCGTATTGCATCAATGCGCATGAAAGGTTTAAAATGGTTTCCACCGTTATCAAAAGCGCATTGGATGATTAAATACTTTTCTGGTTTTAAGTACACACTTTGTAAATTAAATTAATAATTCAAATATATCTAAAATGACAACTGCCAACATTAAGAATGGAAACATTTAAAAACAAAACAGATGAATTTAGAAACGAGACGGATGAAAACATAAATACAATTAATAACCACAAAGATGCGGCAAGGCATCATCAGTTGGCTGCAAAATTTCATCCGGAGGCTGCCTAATATCATGAAGCCGGAAATTATTATGAGGTTGAGCAAAGCGCTTTCATAGCCCAGGGGCATCATGCACTTGCAGGTCAATATAAATTTGAAACACCATTATTATTTAATTCACAATTTTAAATTTTAAAATGGATACCATAGAAGTAAAAGGAAACTGGAATGAGCAGAAGGGTAAGCTAAAACAGCGATTTGCAGTCTTAACAGACAATGACCTTCTGTTTGAAGAGGGGAAACAAGATGTGATGCTTGGAAAGCTGGAGATGAAGCTTGGCAAAACAAAAAAAGAATTGCGCAAGATTATTGAAGTGCTTTAATCGTCCGGTTTACATCTTTACAAAATATTTAAAATTCATCTGAATGAAAAAAGTAACAGATACTACTTATCCTAAGAATAAAGGCACTCCTGATAGCAAAGATTTAGAAAAATCAAAAGTGCATATCATTGTTGAAATCATTGAGTATGTTCCCAACGCTGTTGTAAGCAAGACTATAATCAAAAAGACTACGGGCAATATAACCGTAACGTCTTTAGACACAGGCGAAGAATTAGCAGAAAAAACTTCTCCCTTCGATACCTATATCCAGGTAATAGACGGCGCGGCAGAAATCATCATTGATGAAAAAACATATTTATTAAGAGTAGGAAATGGAATCGTGATACCAGCACATACCTCCCATTGCATCAATGCCAACGAGCAGTTCAAAATGATTTCAACAGTTATAAAAAGCGGATACGAGGAATAAACAGAGGTTTTTCTTTGCGATATATAAATCCGGACAATACTATTTTCCTTTTTTTCGTACACGGTACAAAACACCTACTACTAAAACCGCAATGGCTAAAACAGCCCACCATCCCATATATATCATACTTTATTGATTTTTAGAAAGAGATAATAAAGGTAAATAAGGCACTAAGGTAATTAAGGATTTACTCAACTATCCTGATTTCCTTACTTCCTTAATCCCCTATCATTTATTGGTTAAGCAATTTAAACAATGGGCTAAGATCGGGTGAAAGAATAATTTCTGTTCTCCTGTTCCTTGCTCTTCCTTCGGGAGTATCGTTTGTTTCCACAGGGTAGTATTTGCTTCTTCCGGAGGCAATGACGCGGTGGGCATCTACTTTATAATCATCTGTAAGAATGCGAACGATGGATGTGGCACGTGCAACGCTAAGCGCCCAATTATCTTCGAATTTGCCACGCATAGGAACAGAATCGGTATGGCCTTCAATCATTACATTAATATCAGGCGAGCTGTTGAGCACGGTAGCTAATTTTCCGAGGGCTTCCTTTCCTTTCGGATCCACTGCGGCACTGCCTGATTTAAATAAAAGCTTTTCCTGCAAGGACACGTAAAGCTTTCCATCCTTTATATACACACTCAGCTCATCCGGTTTAAAATTAACCAAAGCATTAGCCACTGTTTGCTTTAATTTATTCACGATGTCCCTCTGTGATTGAATCAACGCCTGCAAGTCCTGCAAGCGTTTGGCTTGCTGTGCAATGGTCATTTTGGAATTTCGAATGGCTGCTTCAGAGCTGTCAGAAAGATTCTGAAACTGGTTTTGAATATCAGCCTTTTCTCTTTCCATTGCTGCAACTTTAGAATTACAGTCACTTAACTTTGAATCGCAATCATTTAGCCTTGCATGCGTGTTGGCGCTATCACCCTGAAGTGCTTTCACCTTGTTTTGTTCGCTCACTAACTGTTTTTTAGGAACGCAGGCGCTGAACAAAATCATTATCGCTGAGATAATATATAAGTACTTTTTCATTTTTTTATGATTTAGAATGGAATAATTACGCACAAAGGTAAGCAGTATTGTTCCTGTAAACGTTACATAACTTTAGATAAATGTTATATAATTTACATATCGGATGATGGAGCAAATAAAAACAGGATGCAGTTTAGTAAACGCATTCTGTTTTTATTTGTCAGGTAATAAAACTTCAAATCAATCTTTGAGCACTACTAAATACTTAGAAGCACTCCAGAATTTATCAGGATTTGTAATGATGATGTTTAAAACCCTGTTTTTCTTCTTTTCATCTTTTTCTAATGTATAAGAATCAGAAGGATGGGAAGTAATGATTTGCATGCCGTCGCAATTAACAGGAATGGTGGCCGTTTGTGTATAGTCAATACGAGTGAATTTACTGTTGTCAACATTTGGACTTAACTCAGCCGTTTTGCCTATACCCAACAGTCCGCCTTTCTTGTCAATTACCTTTGCATCCTTTAACTCACCTGACTTACCAATTACATAGTATGCAGTATGCAAAGCCGTTGTTTTGTCCTGAATGTCTTGCGCCTTTGCAGCATTATCAGCAGTAAGCGTGCCTACCGATGTTTGCAACTGCACTACTTGCGTATTGAGAGATGCCAGTTGTGCGTTCAATGCAGTCAGTTCACTTTCTTTTTGCGTTAAGCGATTATTAAGATCAGCAATTGCTTTTTCAAGCTCTGCGTTCTTTTTTGTTGAACCCTTCATCTTGCGGTTAAGTTCAGCAATCTTTTTACGATTAGCATCCATCAGGTTATTGATCGCTGCTATTTCGGAATTGATGCGGTCTTTTTGCGACTGCTTTAGTTCGCCGCCTGTTTTATCTGCATTTGCAGCAATGACCTGCTGTCTTGCAGTCACAGAATCCAGGTTTGTTTCCACATCATTAAATGACGACATATAGTAACTGACAGAAGAATCGCGTTCATTTATAATAGACATCAGCGAATCGTTTTGATGTTTTGATCTGTCAAGCTCTGCCTGGTTACAGGCTGATAGTAAGAATAAACCTATTGAAATAATGAGGTAGTTTTTCATAATTGTTAATTTTAATATTGATTTTGATGTTTAGTTTGATATATAACAGTGCAAAATAACGGGATTAAAAAGGAATCAGTGTTACATAACTTTATAAAAGAGTTACATAATTCACATATTAGTAAATCACTTTATTTTTCCATACTTACGCTATTTCCTGTCAAGACCAAGAAACAGTTTGGAACTGTACACATGCCACAGATTCGCAGGTTAAATAAGAACAAATTAATTTGGAAATAATCTGTGAATCTATGGTAATCTTTCTTTCCTTTGAAAATGCAGGCTCACAAAATGTTCTGCTATTCAAGATTATAAATCCTTCAAAGCGGAAAAATGATGGCACTATAACCAAACGCACAATGTTTTCGTTACAATAGTCATGAATCAACCGGTGTCCGTCACTACCTATTCCTTGTTAACCGAAAACAGGCTGCCAATGGCGAATG
>PLYJ01000044.1 GCA_003151745.1 Bacteroidota bacterium | reverse complement strand
AATAAAATTTAAACAGTTTCTAATTGTATTATTAAATGCAAAAATGGCCTCTGCCCAGACATCAGATGACATATTGAATCTTCTTGTTAAACGAGGCTCTATTACCCAAAATGAGGCTGATTCATTAAAGGCGAACAACGTAAAAAAGCAACAAGCAAAGAATGAAAGCAAGGAACTGTTCCCCTTAATTGGCACTACGCCATTTCGCGTGGGCGGTTATATTCAATCTCGCTTCCAATCATTTCAACAGACAGGAGTTCCGGATGGTTTTGACGTTCATCGTGCAAGGATCATTTTAGATGGTAATACTCCAACATGGGAGTATCGTTTAAATGCGGAATTCGCTTCATCCCCTAAGCTTATAGATGCATATGTTACCTTTAAGCCGTATGAATTTCTTAAAGTTACAACAGGACAATTCTATATTCCATTTTCATTGGAGAACGTGACTGCTGACCGCGAACTATCAACAATTGACCGTTCCCAGGTAGTAACTGCCTTAACCGGAAGAGACAAGGATGTAATTGGAAATCAAAATGGACGTGATATTGGAATACGCCTCAGCGGCAGCTTTATAAAGCTTAATGAGGGATTCCTGTTAGATTACTATTTAGGATATTTTAATGGATCAGGAATTAATGTTGCTGATAATAACCAGGCAAAGGATGTAGCAGGTCGTTTGGTATTTCATCCATTTAAAGGATTTAACATTGGAGGTTCATTTTATAATGGTTTAGATCAGTGGGCAACAGAAACTCCTGCTCAAATGGCTACTCATACCCGCAATCGCATAGGAGGAGAATTCTCATATAAATATAGGTTGTTTTCTTTGCAGGGAGAATATATTCAGGGACAAGATGGAGATGTTATTAAATCTGATAAGAGCAGTGCATCATTGAACAGAGCTGGTTGGTATGCTTTGGCAGGCTATTATGTTGTTCCTAATAAATTGCAGGTTGTTGCAAGATACGATACATACGATCCCAATACAATAAATAATGAAAGTCTGGTGAAAGGATCAACAACAGATGCAACAACCAATTATGTAGGCGGAATAAATTATTTTTTTACTGCTTGGATAAAGCTACAGGTTGACTATTCCTATCGCATTGAAGAGGGTGTACAAATTAATAATAATCTCATTTCTGCGCAGCTTCAAATTGTTTTTTAATGACTAACTTTAAATTCTAAAATGTAACAAGTTCTTATATTCATGATTCAGTTATATTAAGTGCATAACTGAGTCATGAATAAAGGATTTTAAAACTTAAAAATGAAAAAAACAATAATATACATAATAACTCTTTCAATTATCGGATGGACTACACTGACATCAAACAAGATAGTTGCTCCGCCGCTCAATGATGATCTGTCGGGAAATATCAGTATTTCAGGGGCATTTGCTTTATATCCACTCGCTGTAAAATGGGGGGAGGAGTTTAAAAAACTGCACCCGCATGTGCAGTTTGATATTTCTGCCGGAGGGGCAGGAAAGGGAATCTCTGATGCGCTTGCAGGCATGGTTGATTTGGGAGCAGTGTCCCGTGACATTTATCCCGAAGAAACAAAAAAAGGCGCTTTCCCGGTAGCTGTTGCCAAGGATGCAGTCGTTGCAATTGTCAATGCTGCCAATCCAAATATTAAAGATATACTTGCAAAGGGTATGAAGAAGGAAGTATTCGCAAATATTTATGCAACCAGTATTTACAAAAACTGGAAGCAGGCAGGATTTTCCGTTTCAGCCCCCATTCATGTTTACACACGTTCTGATGCAGCAGGCGCCGGCGAAACATGGGCGAAGTATTTTAACAAAAAGCAAGAAGATTTGCAAGGCATTGGTGTGTTTGGCGATCCCGGCTTATTGCAGGCAGTAAAGAAAGATGCAACAGGGATTGGGTACAACAACATTTCTTATGCATACGATTCAAAGACAAGAAAACAATTGGCAGGTATTGCAGTAGTTCCGATTGACGTTAACGAAAACGGTAAAATTGACGGAGATGAAAATTTCTACGGTTCTCTTGACGATCTCATCAAAGCCATTGCTTTAGGAAAATATCCTTCCCCTCCTGCACGCGAACTGTATTTTGTTTCAAAAAACAAACCGCAGAAGAAGGTGGTAGTGGAATTTCTAAAATGGGTACTGACCGATGGTCAAAGAATCCTCAATGAAGCAGGTTATATTGGTTTGACTAAAGATAAACTTGATAACGAGTTAAAAGAAATTCAATCCGGTGGCAAATAGTTTCCGACTAATCAAGGATAAGATTGCACACAGGGTGATGTTCCTGCTCACCTTGTTTTCTGCCCTGCTCGCGCTTTTAATCGGGTTGGGATTATACCTGCGTTCTGTACCATTGCTAAAAATTGCATCCATAGGCCATTTACTCAGTTCTTCGGTTTGGAAGCCCTTTAAAGGAGAGTTTGGATTTTATCCTTTTGTTATGGGAACACTTTGGGTAACTGCCATTGCAATTGTTATTGCCTTACCTCTTTGCCTGCTGAGCGGTATATATATATCAGAATATGCTCATCCGCGTATAAAAAGAATCATCGTGCCTTTTGTTGATCTCCTTTCCGGAATTCCGCCCGTAATTTTTGGAGTATGGGGTGTGTTATTTATTGTTCCGTTAATCCAGGATCACATTGCACCGCACTTTGTCGAATTTTCAACGGGATACAGCGTGCTTGCAGGAGGCATTGTTTTAGCGATTATGATTTTCCCGCTGATTATAAATATTCTTATCGAAGTATTTGCTACCGTTCCGATAGAATTAAAAGATGCGTCTTCATCTGTTGGCGCAACGCATTGGCAAACTATAAAATTTGTTCTTGTTAAAAAAGCGATGCCGGGCATTATAGCTGCTACAGTACTAGCCATCTCAAGGGCTTTTGGTGAAACGATTGCTGTGATGATGGTGTGTGGAAACTTTGCTGCAACTCCCCATTCTGTATTTGATGCGGGGTATCCATTGCCTGCGCTAATTGCCAATAACTATGGGGAGATGCTTTCCGTACCGCTTTATGATTCGGCTTTGCTATTTGCCGCATTTATATTATTTACCATCATCTTTTTATTTAATGTTGCTTCACGCATAATACTTGCCCGCATAGAAAGAAGATTAATATGATCAGGAAAGCAGAAGAATTATTTTTCAAAATATTGATGATCGCAGCATCCATACTTATCGTGGGGAGCTTTTTTCTGATTATTAGCACAGTAGTTGTGAAAGGTTTGCCTTCGTTGAACCTTGACATGATTACAAAAATTCCGGACGGGGGCTTTTATATTGGCAAGTCCGGTGGCATTCTGAATGCGATAATCGGTTCTCTTTATATCGCGGGGGGGGCGTCTTTGCTCGCATTGCTGATAAGCTTACCCATCGTTCTGTATCTTAATATTTACCTCAAAAGAAAATCACCGCTTGGAAATATTACACGTTTGAGTCACGATGTATTGTTTGGAATTCCATCCATCGTGTATGGCGCTTTTGGATTTACCATCATGGTTTATTTTGGATTGAAGGTCTCCCTGCTTGGTGGAATTGTGGCAGTAACATTACTGGTCGTTCCGATTATGATTCGCGCTATGGATGAAGTGATGCGTACAGTTCCAAGAGAATTGCTTGATGCTTCTTATTCACTGGGAGCAACAAGGCTTGAAGCTTCCAGGGTGCTGTTGAAGCAGGTAGTGCCCGGCGTTTTAACCGCCATACTTTTGTCGTTTGGCAGAGCAATTGGTGATGCCGCTTCTGTGCTGTTTACAGCAGGGTTTAGTGATAATATTCCCAGAAGCTTAGAAAGCCCGGCTGCCACATTGCCACTGGCAATTTTTTTCCAGTTAAGCAGCCCCATTGAAGAGGTGCAGTCAAGGGCATATGCCTCAGCGCTTATCTTAACCTTCATTGTTTTGCTTATCAGCATCTCAGCAAGAATTTTAACCAAACGATTTTCTAAACATAGAATTTAAACATGACCGCTAGCACGCTCATCTCTGTTCAAAACCTGAATGTTCATTACGGGCGCAATCATGCGTTGAAGAACATTAATATTAATATTCCCGACAAGAAGATCACATCATTTATCGGACCTTCCGGTTGCGGAAAGACAACCTTGCTAAAAACATTTAACCGCCTGCATGATTCTTCAGTGGATGTAAAGGTGAGTGGAAAGGTTTTTGTTGGTAGAGAAGATATTTATGGCAGCAAAGCAGAAGTAACACACATCCGTAAAAAAATGGGCTTGCTTTCGCAGCGTCCGTTTCCGTTGCCAATGTCAATTTATGATAACATTGCTTATGGGCCAAGAATCCACGGGATGCGCAACAAAAAGAAACTAAATGTAATAGTAGAGCAACAATTGCGCGATGTAGGATTGTGGGATGAAGTAAAAGACCGTTTACATGCCTCCTCTGTAAGCTTGTCTATTGGCCAGCAGCAACGGTTATGTCTTGCAAGAGGACTTGCTGTTGAACCTGAAATAATTTTAGGTGACGAACCAACTTCAGCTCTTGATCCCAGTTCCACACAAAAAATTGAAGAGCTATTTCTAAAATTGAAGGAAAAATATACAATCGTTTTGGTCACACATATTCTTCGTCAGGCAAGGCGCGTCTCCGACTACATTGGATTTATTCACAATGGTGAAATTATAGAATTTGGACCCACAGAAGAAGTGCTTCTTAACCCCCAAAAGGAACTGACGAAGGATTATGTTCGTGGATTTATCAGCTGACAAGAGTTGTTTTGCATGACCACTATTGTTTTCTGCATAAAAAACAACATTTTCAATTAAAAACAGGCAAAAATAATGTGAAGACACAATGTGTTTTGACTTAACTTTTTCATGTCCCGGCACAGATATAAAGCAGAAGCACATCATTGTAGCTGTCATAAAAAATCTCTTAGAAGTAGCAAAGAATAAGCAATGGAATTTATCAAAAGTCTATGATTACACCTACGTCTTTAACGGTGCTTTTTGGCAGCAACTCGATAAAGAAGATATGAAAGCCTTCTTAGGCAAAGTCGCAATTAAAATGGGCTGCCCTGACTATGATGCAAGACATTTTGAATTTAAGGACAAGCTATTGAAACAATTTTTAACTGACGGCCATTTGCCACCCCCTCCGGCTGAAGCTGAAAAAATCCTGATCAATCTGCAAAATGGCACGTTTGAATTTACTCCTGGCGGAGGAGCATTGAGAGATTTTAATGCTAATGATTTCCTGACATATCAGTTACCTTTCAGTTATGAAGAGGATGCCGTTTGTCCTATATATGATAATTACCTTTCGCAAGTCCTGCCCGATGAAGAAAGCAGGACGATATTACAGGAATTTGCAGGATATATTTTTACATCGTTTCACTTTGAAAAAATGCTTGTGTTATATGGTAGCGGAAGGAACGGCAAAAGTGTTTTCTTTAATGTACTGCAAGCTTTGATAGGTGTTAAAAACATACTCACTTATTCCCTCGGTTTATTTAATCATGAATATCATAGAGCTAAACTTACTAATGTACTTTTAAATTACAGCAGTGAGAAGGGGACCGATTTGAATGTAGAAACCTTTAAAGCCCTTATAAGTGGTGAGCCGCAGCAAGCAAGAGAACCTTATGGCAGAAGTTTTACACTTCGTAATAAAGTTAGATTTATAATGAACGCTAATGAACTGCCAAGAGAGACCGAACAAACCAACGCATATTTTGAAAGATATTTAATAGTTCCTTTTGATACATATATAAAGCCGGAAGATAGAGATAGTGAGCTTGCAAGAAAAATAATTGCAAATGAGTTGCCCGGTGTGTTTAACTGGCTTTTAGGCGGATTAAATAGAATCATTAAGCAAGGAAAATTCAGCGACTGTAGCAAAGCAAATGCAGCATTAGGTGAGTTCCGCAAGCAGAGCGACAGCGTTCAGTTGTTTATCGAGGAGCACAACTATCAGTCCTCAGATATTTACAAAGTAGCGTTGACAGAATTATACGGCTATTACAAAACCTTTTGCGGTGAGGATGGTTACAAGCCGGTAGGTAAAAATAAATTTTCTCAACGGTTGGAACGAAAAGGTTTTGAAAAGACAAGGAGAAATGATGGGTACCATTTTAACATGACAAAAAATGTGTTTTAGCCCGTACACTTCTACACTTCTTCACCCTCATAAAATTCGGGTTAGTGTAAAAGTGCAAAAGTGTAACCTATAAAGATCATTTTTTATGAGCATTTTAAATAAGATAATCAGTTATTTCCCATCAAAAAGCGCAACTACGCAAGGGATAGATGTAAATTTACTTACCCTTCTTCAAAGTGATAAGCATAAAGAACGAATAGTAAATCTCCGTGCAAGCACGGCAGAAGTGCAAAAGCAACTCAAAGACAATCTACCCTGTTTTACAGTTGCCGGAACATTCAGCCGTAGATGTGAGGAAGGAATACTCATACGTTCAGGACTTGCAGCCGTTGATCTCGACAGCGCCGAAGATTACGACATTCCCCATCTTCTCAATGAACTCAAAAAACTTGATTGTATTGCTTATGTCGGGCTATCATGCAGGGGCAAAAGGCTTTACTGCATAGTGCCTTTTCTTTACCCTGATAAATATGAAAAGCATTATCAACGGCTTATTCAGTCATTCAATGATTTGGGTTTGCCAATGGGTGACGAGTGCCATAAAGCCATTTCACAGCCCCGCTTTGTTTCATGGAATGATAACACAACCCAAATCTTTAACCACGCTGCAAAGCCTTATGCCTTGCTTCCTGCTGAAAAAACTTTCCATCACATCAAACACAGTTACCCGTCAGGCGGTGCCGCAGGAACGCCTGAAAATGCTTTTCAATGGTGCAACGAGCAGATAAATAAAAGTCATGCCTTTGTAAAAGACAATCGCCATGCCTACGTCATTGCTCTTGCCCGGTATTGCAACCTAAAAGGTTTGACCGAAGGCGAAACCTTAAACGGTTGTTTGAACTATGTTCAACCTGATTTCCCCGAAGCGGAAATCACAGACATTGTAAGGCATGTTTACACTACTCAAGCAGACAGCCACAATAAATACCCCTTCGCCGCAAAGAACCCTGATCACCCCCCGGTTTTTCGGGAACCTACCCGGGAACCCCAGGAGCAGCTTATCGAAACCCCCTTCATAGGCACAGACGGCAAATTTTACATCCCCATGCCGATAGACCCAAAACGAATAGCAGTGTATGAAAGCCCCGAAGCATACAACAAACGCCTGCACATCCCCACCTACATTGACAAGGATGAAGCCGAGAAACTCTTTTCAACATTACTTCCTATTAATTGGCAAACTCTCCAAACGGTAAGCCAATGAGCTATATGCTTTAAAAATATCCTGAATTATCACCTTTTTACCATATTTTCGCACTCCTTTGCACTGAAAGTATGCCGAAAATTTACGACAATATAGAACACCAACTCACAAAAGGTTTAAATGAAACCTTAGAGTTATCCCACCGCACAGACTTTTGCGTTGGCTATTTCAACCTGAGAGGATGGAAGGAAGTAGCTGCAAAAATTGACAGCTTGCAGGGTACGACAGTTACAGAAGGCAACGATGATGTTCACCGCATTTGCCGATTGCTTGTCGGTATGCAGAAAACGGGCATTGATATTTTGCGTGAACATTTCCGCGAAGATGGAGAACACATCATTGACACAGCCGAAGCAGTAAAACTAAAAAAGAGGTTAGCTGAAAGGATTTTCGATTTTTTCGACCAGTACGAATGGCATCTTGACACGCGCATTACCGCTACAGGGAAAGACATCAACCCTGATGTTATCGGTTACATCTTTGAGAAATACATCAATGACAGGGCTGACATGGGTGCATACTACACCAAAGAAGATATAACCGATTACATCAGTAAGAATTGCATTCTTCCTTTCTTGTTTGAAGAAACTAAACGGCAAAATGCTAAAGCATTTTTACCTGATGCCGAGTTATGGCAAATGGTGAAGCAAAGCAACAATAACTACATCTACGATGCGGTTAAAAAAGGAGTGGATGAAAAATTGCCTGATGAAATTGCAGCCGGAATTAAAAACGTCAGTGCAAGAACAGAATGGAATAAGCAAGCTCAGGAACAATTTGCCTTGCCTACTGAAATATGGAGGGAAGTAATTGACCGCCGTACCCGATACAGCGTAATAAAAAGCAAGATTGAAAAGGGTGAAATACAAAACATCAATGATTTCATCACATACAATCTCAACGTCCGTCAGTTTGCCATTGACTGCTTAGCCAATACCAATGACCCTGAGTTTCTGAAATCATTTTACAAGGCACTAAACAGCGTTAGCATCATTGACCCCACTTGCGGTTCAGGAGCTTTCCTCTTTGCTGCAATGAATATTTTGGAAGAACTGTATGAGCAGTGCATACAACGTATGCAAAACTTTGTCAATGATGCCCCTAAAGGAAGATACAAATTCTTTGAAGAAACCATTGCACAGGTTACAGCCCCTGAACATCCCAACCTGAGTTACTTCATTTACAAAAACATTATCCTCCGCAACCTTTATGGAGTGGACATAATGAAAGAAGCGGTTGAAATCGCCAAGCTGCGCTTGTTCCTTAAATTAGTGGCAACTGTTGAGGTTGATTATCGGAAACCAAACTTAGGATTAGAACCGCTACCGGATATTGATTTCAATATTCGTTCAGGAAATACATTAATTGGCTTTGGTACAGATTCTGAGTTGGACAAGGCATTGAATTATACTCTTGATGGACAACTTGCAAAACCGGCCATTACTGAAAAAATGGAAATTGTTTCAATGGCTTACAGAAACTTTAAAAATAGCCAAGTAACAGTAAGAGATTACAAAACGGTTAAGCGCGACAAATTAACTTTGGAGGAACGATTGAGGGAATTAAACCGCGAACTGAACATGCTTTTATATAAGCAAGCAGATGGATTAAAATATGATAAATGGCTTGATAAATACAAGCCCTTCCATTGGTTTGCCGAGTTCTATGAAATAATGCACGATAATAATGGTTTTGATATTATCATTGGCAACCCTCCGTATGTTGAATACTCAAAAGTTCGTGATGATTATAGGATAAAGAATTATGAAACCGAGAAGTGCGCAAATCTTTACGGATTTGTAATTGAAAGAAGCAATAATATTTTAAACAAAAATGGATTAATGGGAATGATTATTCCTATTAGTGCCTTTTCCAATGCAAGTATGGAAACTGTTCAAACGTTATTTAAAAGGTTTCCTCTTTCGTATGTTTCCAATTATCACCAAAGACCAGCCGCATTGTTTGAAGGAGTTTTACAGCGTCTTTCAATATTTATAGTTTACAAGCAGAGTGCAATCAAAGGAATGTATTCCACAATTGTTTATAGATGGAAATCTGAAACGAGAAATCTTCTTTTTACTAACCTATCTTATGTTGCTGCCGACCAATCAAATCAAAAACAATTACTGAAAAT
Organism: Bacteroidota bacterium; assembly: GCA_003151745.1. Taxonomy (GTDB): domain Bacteria; phylum Bacteroidota; class Bacteroidia; order AKYH767-A; family 2013-40CM-41-45; genus PALSA-967. The sequence goes on along the minus strand of PLYJ01000044.1, from coordinate 39,299 downwards.
TGGTTCTGTTATAGAAACATCAATTCTAAATAAATATTTAAAGCACAAAGAGATTAGGAACTTTCTAAGTAATAGCAATGCTGCAAATAATAAAATATTTTATCGTACTGCTGGTGGTGGTTATTGGGTTACAATTTTGAATGAAGATTTCGATACAGAATCTCTAAGTAATAAAGCAGCTTCGTTTCAGAAGGAATATAATTCAAAAGTTTTTTCAGCAGTCCTTAATTCAAATTTATTTTGGTGGTATTATTCGATAAACTTTGACCAATTTAATTTTAAAGATTATATGATTTTTGGATTCAAGTCTAACTATCCTAATGATAAAGCTATTGAACAAAAATTGGTTAAACTTTCTGACAAATTGGAGAAAGAACTTTTGAAAAATGCAACTTCATATACCATAAACAGCAAAACCAGAGGTAGCAATGAAACGATAACATATAATAAATCTCAGTCGAAAAATACAATGGATGAGATTGATAAAGTCTTATCTGAGCACTACGGCTTTAATGATGAAGAGATAGATTTTTTAATTAATTATGATTATAAATACAGAATGAGCAAAGAACTTGAAAGCTCAAATGATGAATGATAAAAGCAACTCATGGTAATACTGAAATATTGAAGCTGCACAAAACAGCTTTCTTATGCAGTCGCAAAACGCCTGCATCGGTAGTCCTTAAATGCTATGATTGGGCAATAGAGCAGAGGGAGCAAGGCAACTGCATCATTAGTGGGTTTCATTCTCAATTAGAAAAAGATGTTTTGCATTACCTTCTAAAAGGCAAGCAACCCATCATCGTTGCCCTTGCAAGAGGTCTAAAAGAAAAAGTTGAAACCGAGTTTCAACTCCCAATAGAGCAGGGGAGGTTACTAATCGTAACCCCCTTTGAGAAAAAAATAAAAAGAGTAACAGAAGAAACAGCAGCAACAAGAAACAAGATGATGCTTGAAATAGCAGACAGCATAACCGTTGGTTATGCCAGTCCCGGCGGTCAGTTAGAAATGTTGCTTTACTCAATTCAAAAACCAATCACAACATTGTTTTCTAAAGAAAAAATGTTGGAAGAAACTAAATGAGACCTTCACCCCGATACATAATTTTCATTGCTGTTAGCCGGTACTTAACGCAGGAGCAAATCGCAAAGATTAAAGACGACTTAGGAAAAGAAAATCCCAAGCAGGACAGAAAGTTTCTGACAATCCTTAAACGCTATTTTGATTTTGAAAAAATGCGAACCCATCCATATATATGGCAAGACATTTGGATATACAACTACCTTCTTTATGATTTCCGCACCAAATTCACACGCCACCCGCTCATTAATAAATACGAGCGTGAAATTATTAAGCCCTCTGAAATGCTTTTGAAGGAATATTTAGAATTGCTTAGCTAAAATAGGAGTTACGAGAAAGGAATGGCAAACGAACAATACATATATCAAAACAGAGCAGTAGTTTTCCTTGACATATTAGGCTTTCATGCAAAATTAGTAGAGTTCCAAAATGAAGCCATAAAGAACAAAGAGGAGGAGGATTCAGAGTTTTATATATCTAAAGCAGTAAATGAATTTATTAATACTTTCAAGAGTGTAGTAAGCATTTTGGATGAAAAGGATTTTACTTATTATCTTTTCTCCGATAATATCTGCATCACTATTGACTTTGAAGCAAATCGCGACCTATTGATTGATATTCTTAACACTATCAATGATTTGTTTTTTAAATTTGCACAGAAAGGTTATTTTCTGAGAGGTGGCTTAGATGTGGGAAAGTTTATTGATGAAAAGGAAATTGCAGTTGGTGTTCCTTTGGCTTGTGCAGTTACACTTGAAAAAGATGTTGCAATATATCCCCGCATAGTTCTTTCTCCTAATTACACTAAATTACTTGACAACTATGCTGAGAACAATTTGATAAGTGAAAATTACATCATTCAAAAAAATTATCTTATTAAACAACATTGTGAAGTATCCTACCTTAATACATTTTTTTATTTGGTTAACAATGAAAACATAATTGAGCTTCTTGAAACAATGCATAGCTCAATACTTCAAAACCTTGCTTTAAATCAGACAAAAGAAAAAATTGCAATCAAATACGAATGGCTCGCAAGGGAATTAAATCAATTCATTGATGATTACCTAAATGAAATGATGTTTTTGGAAAAGGACTTTGTCCCTGATAATGAAGAAATAGAAAAAATCAAATCACTAAAAATTACAGAATATGCCGAGTAACTTACTTTACATGCCAACTTTCAGGGCGAGACAGCAAGAAATGATTGTTCTTCGTTCATTTGACTTTGGTACCAAAATGTTTCCATTGATTGAAATTGTTAAAGAAAAGGATAGGTCAAATAATCAACACACTTTTCAAGAGATATATTCTGACCTTATTGTTGCAATTCACTCTGATAAAGTATTTGTTGATTTACCCACTTATATCCGAGATGCATCAGGTATGCAGGATGAAGTTGTATCATTCAATAGGACTGTTTTATCGAACATTGATAACCGGCTTGCCCATTACAATTTGTTTGCAGCACAGCACCCAAAAGTTATTCCAGTAGTTTCTACTTTGCTAATTAAGACAGGTCAACAAAACACAATCACTCAACAATTTCAAAACTTAAAACAAACGTTTTCATCAGTTGCGATAAGAACTTTCACAAACACGTTCAACAGTGATTTAGCTGAGATTAGTGCATTGCTTACAGCAGATGACTTTTTAATTTATGATATTCAGGAAGGGGTAGGTTTAACAAACCCTGTAATAAAGAAAGATAGAACCACTCTTGACACTATTGCTCTGCCGTGGAAAGTTGCTCTAAGAAGTGCTATCAATACGGATATTCAAAATGTTCGCCTTAATCATGGTGATATTGTTTATGAAGCAGACAATAGTTTGTTAGAAATGTTTGGACAATTTCACTTCAATGCTTTTGGTGATTATGTTGGTATAAAAAAAGACGACTTAACATCAGGCGGAACAATTAGTCCGGGCTTCATTCTTTACAACCCTGCTGACAACTTATATTATGGCTACAAAGGGGATGTAAAAAATCTTGCAGAGTTTGAAACAACTATAGTTCCGGATGTTTTGGCTTCACCCGTGGCAACAGCTATTCGTGCTGCTGATCCTAACTACTTAAATGCAGACAATGTTGGATGGAGCATTTTGCAAAATATCAGTACCGGTGGCGAAAGCGGAAAGAGCCAGGCAAAGTTCAAAAGGATTTCAATAGAACACTATTTACACTGTGTCAAAACAGCGATTGCATCAGGAGTTATTCACTAAGCCCCGTAAATTACTTTCGGTTGAATGTTGTGATGAAAAAAGAATTGGTAATCTATCGGTAATATTTCGCTCATATTTTGTTTAAGAAATGCCCACCGCTTTTCATATCGTTTCTTCAACATCGTTTTGAAACTCTCATTGATTTCTGTTGCTGTAAATTGCTTCGCAATTTTCGCAACAGTAGTTTCAACCCCTTTGAATTGCTGTCCTAATTCTTTTTTCGTAAAAAGTTGTAGTTGCATTTCAGGTTTTAAACAACAATTTTGTTCAGCCTCTTTTTTCTTAACTAATTTTTCTTTTTCCAACACGTAAATCCCATAGTGCTCAGGGATTATTTTTTTTGCCGCTAATAAATGTTTTTCGTCAATTACTATGTAATTGTACTCAAAAACCCTTTCGTAGTCACTCACTTGCTTCGCAAGTTTGTCTAAATTATCAATTCCTGATTTTATCTCGTAGCTTTTCGTGTCTCCATTGATTGTTAGAAAATCAATCCGGCTATTATTCACCCTTATCTCGAAAGCGGCAGTAACATTTTCTTTAACAAACATTGCAACGAGTTTTGCCTTCAATCCACTTTCACCTTTATATCGTTTTGTTAAAATGTAATTGATTGTATTATGCAGTTCTAATTTTGTGCTGTTACTGAAATCATTTTCAGGAAGGAGTGAGGATAAAATTTCTCTGAGTTTGTGCGAATAGTCCAAAACATTGTATGAACGCGCAAAAGCACTAATCGTGCTTTCATTGATTTTCGTAATATAATTCTCTAAACTATTCAAATGGATGAAGAATTACGAAATTTGCGCTGTAAAGTTACAAATTATAATTTCAATAGCAGTACCTTTGCACCCTTTTTTTAAACCCCTACCTGTGTATAAAACCATTTGGGCATTCCCTTCCAAGTCGGGCTTTCCTCTACAATCTTTTCTGTAAACAGAAAAGGATTTCCGTTACAATCCCTAATGCAATCGCAAACAAAGCATGACAGACTTTGCCCGTCATGCCCTGTTTGCTCAAAACAAATACGGTAGCTACATATCCTCAGTCATTACGTCCGCTTACTTCGGCGTAGCAAGCTACGCCTACGTTACGCTACCTTCATTCCTTGCGGTATGCAGCAACCTTGCAACAGCCAAATACATTCGCTCAGTCCGCTCGTTTCGCCTCCGTCAGACTTCGTCCGACTCCGGCTACACTACGCGAACTTCGCTCAAACAGCCGTGCATCACTTCCTTCGTTCCGTTTTCTCTTCGCCTTCGTCGGACTTCGTCCGACTTCGGCTACGTTACAACTCCACTCAGTTCAGTCATGCACAAAAACAGCCATTATCCCTCTCCTTCGGAGAGGGCAGGGGTGTGGCTGAAAGATTATAGCATTGAATATATAGTGTTCCGCAACCCGCCGCTCCTCGCTTCACTTCTTCCACCGTTCCGCCAACGCTCAAGCCAACAGGGTCACTCCCTCAGTCGTTACGCTGTGCATTCGGGGTGCGTCTCAGGCTCAAACGCTTCTCTGCCGTTCAGCGTCTGAGCCTTCGCCCCTCACGCGGCGGGCTGCTCGTAATAACCCGCTTTCGCTACGTCTCCCTAAACAGTCGCCTCGCTTCGCTGGACAGCCGTTCGGTTTCGCTTTTGTGCTCACCCCACTTCCCGGCTTGATAGTACCTTGCTTTAAATTAAGAGTAGTGTAAGGGCATAGTTTTTGAAAAATGATACGAATTTGCTTCCATGCTAAAAATGTGCTTCCCTTCGCTTCCTCCTGCATCTTTATTCATGACATCCAAAAGAATTTACTGCCATACATTTGTATTGTTAATCAACAATAAAATTTTCTAACCATGGCAAAGCCAATTATAGCAATCAAAACCCGCGTTACTGCTTACGCAGCACTTGTCAATCTTGGCAATCGCGTTGTTGCAAGTTTAACAGGAAATTTAAGTTACGCAACCCCGGCACCGGCACTTGCCGTACTTCAAACAGCAATAACTGATGTGGTTAATGCAATTGCAGTTTGGGGGCCAAGAGGCAATCGTGGTTCTCACGCTTCCCTTGTTGATTTAAAGACAAAGGCACTTACACTTTCTCAAACCATTAAATCACTTGCTCAGTATGTGCAGAACACCGCCCAAACAGCAGCCGGAAGTGATTACGCATTGATGGCAGCAGTTATCACTACAAGTGGTTTTCAACTTTCAAATCCAAAGAATCCGCAAGGCACTCTTCAGATGGTGCAGGGCTTTCACAACTTCGTTTCGCGTAAGCTCAACGCCAACCAGGTGAAGATGAAATGGAAAAAGCCACTTAACACTGCATCAGCCGGTAACGTTAAATCCTACAATGTTTACAGGGGAACAACTTCTGTATTCTCTGCTGCCGTGCAGTTAGCATCTACTACCAAAACATCTTTCATTGATACGAACAGCACAAGTGCTTCCGTATCATGGTCATATTGGATTGCTCCCGTCAACACCAACGGTGTAGGAGTAGTATCCAACGCAGTAACGGTTACCGTTCCAAGCATGTAAAATCATCTTAATAATATTTCAAAAACCCGTTCCGGTAAAACAGAACGGGTTTTTTTTCAAAGCAACAATAATAATTTAATACAATGGCAAAACCTATCATTGCAATCAAACTCAGAACAACTGCCTACGCAGGGCTTGTCAATCTTGCCAATCGTATTGTAGTTAGCATGACTGGCAACGCAAATTTCACAACCCCATCACCAACATTGCTTTCGCTTCAATCCGCTGTTACAGACGTTGAAACCGCCATTGCTGTTTGGGGTTCTAAAGGAAATCGTGGCTCCCATGCTTCGCTTGTTGATCTTCGCCAAAAGGCGCTAACGCTTTCGCAAATGCTGAAATCACTTGCTCAATATGTGCAGAACACCGTACAGACAGCAGCAGGTAGCGATTATAATGCAATGGGTGCAATAATCGTAACAAGCGGTTATCAGTTTTCAAATCCAAAGAATCCGCAAGGCGTTCTTCAAATGGTGCAGAGCTTTCACAACTTCGTTTCGCGCAAGCTCAACGGCAACCAGGTTAAGATAAAATGGAAAAAACCGCTTAACACTGCAACAGCCGGTAACGTTAAATCTTACAACATATATAGAGGAACAACAGTCGTTTTCTCTGCTGCTAAGCAGATAGCAACAACTACAAAATCATCCTTCATTGATACCAATAGCACAAGTGCTTCCGTAACATGGTCATATTGGATTGTTCCTTTAAACACCAATGGTGAAGGAGTATTATCTAACGCTGTAACGGTAACCGTTCCAAGCATGTAAGAATTTCCGGTTCTAATTCTCTTAAATCTAAAAGCCCCGCCCAAAAAGTGGGGCTTTATCTTTTCCAGTCATTCCAAACGCAGCGAAGAAATCCCAAACAAGAAACTAAAAACTAAAACTTATGGTGTGTGTTGCACCACGCCTTTACTCATGAAGAAAAAAAGAAAACGCCCACCGCACAAAAATTGAACAGGTTATAATGTGTTCCTCCTCCTCATTCCGCAAAGCACAGCGCCAACTCATTCAGCAACCCTGCCTTTCTTTATAACTTACTTATGGTAGGCAGGAAGCCTCATGCCCTGCGGGTTTGCTGAAAAAGCAAAAGTTGTCACAGTGCTTGCAGTTCATTTCGTCGTCGTCATCTTGCGGCTACTCAGTCCGGCAGGCACAGTTCAACTACTTTTCGCTGCAAGTTTTCGCTTCAATCCGTTCACTCTGCCTGCCGTCCTCCGCCGCAATTGTTTTGTGCTCGCCTGCTGTCGCAAAAGGGCTGCGGGCTGTCGTCTTTTTTGTAATCTTTTCTCTTTTACTTAATGGAACAAAAAAAACGACATCCCTTGTGTGAAGAACAGAGGTCGCAAACGTTCCGTGAAAAACTACACTTTCTTTGCTTCCCCCCTTTGCTCCACTCGCAAGACGGCTCACAGCACAGCGGAATTGCAATGAAATATTGCAACCGCTCTCCCACTACTGGCTCAAGGCTGTATAACCTGATTCAATTTTTCCCAACGCTCAAATAAGAAAGGAAGAAAATAAATGCAGGAAATAAAAAAATAAAATTCCCTCACACTTTCCTTGTGTCTGCAACCCGTTCACTCAACTTCATTCTCTATTTCCTCAATCCTCTTCATTTCGTCTCCCTTCGTTCGACTCCATTCCGTTCCTTTCGTCAGACGTTCATTCGTTTCGTTCTCACGTTTCGACACCGCACGCAGCACTGTTCCTTCATTTCGTTTCCGCTTCGCCGGAAACTCCATTCAGTCACAGACCTGCTTTTGCCATCCCGCGCAACTGCACAATTAAAACTTCAAAGCAATACCTTTGGAAAAAGGAAAAGACGTGAAGAAAAATAAATCTTCCAAAGGCAAACACATAAAATACCCTGTTGGCGATCAATCAGTAAGTATGAACCTTGAAAAGGACGTACAGCAAGCGCCCTATTGGAAGATATATAGGAATCGAAAAAAGAAAACAAAGCGAAAAGGAAATAAAGGAAAATGAAAATCATCCTTTGCTTGCAGTCAGTTCATTCATTACGTTCATCCGTTCCGCTGCACTTCGTCTCTCTTCGTTCGTCTCCGTTCCGCTTCTCTACTTCACTTCATTCATTTCTCTCACTTCAGCAACGCACGCAAGAGTAGCTCCATTCAGTCAGCAAAAAAATTCCTACGCTTCGTTCCATTTCGCCCTGCAATTTGCTTTCGCCATCCCTCATTGCCAACGTATGAAAGCAAATTAACAGTGCTTCATTCCACCCAACCAATTTTTTTCCTGCCTTCAGTCGCCACCCTTGCCTTGCCTTCCCCGCCCGCCCACCCCTTATAACCAAAGAGGCAAAAAGGAAATCTGTTATTGGATTAAGAATGTCTGTATCTGCTTTCGCTATATGTTGCCTTGTTTTGCGGTTGACTTAATTTGATTCGACAATATGTTACCCGGCAAGGAACATAAACAACCTTGTTTCGATTTAATCTCACTTCGTTCCGATAAAATCTCAACTAAATTCAAACACAACTCACATCAATAAAAAGTAGTCTTACTTTTTTGCTTTGTTAGCTGACATTGATAAAAAGTAACACTACTTTTTTGGCGATTAAGACATCATTTCTCTATTTTCAGGTGAATATGGTTTAGGAAATACCGTTATGCCTCTTATTGCGCAACGATTGACATAACTATATTCAGTAGCTTGTCGTAATTTTATGGTCATTAAAAATCTGATGAAACACATTCGGAAATTTATCAGGTTTATAGTATCGCTATTCATGCAAAATAAGCCAACAATAAAGCTCCGCTTAGCAAGGCTGTCAAATACAGCCCTTGAATCATTTACCACTGCCTTGATAACCAACCTGACTGGCAACGCTTTCTATGCAACGCCAAATCCACCGCTTGCAACAATTCAAACCGATCTTACCGCCTTCTCTAATAAAGTAACCGCCTGGGGTTCTGTCGGCAACCGTGGATCACATCAAACCCACGTCGAGTTGCTCACAGCCCGTGCAACATTAATGATTGACCTCACAGCGTTAGCAAACTATTGTGAAATCACAACGCCTTACAACGAAACTGCGTTCGTTTCATGCGGTTGGGAGATCAAGAACCCTAAAAGTTTAACGGGACCGCTGCCTGCTGTCCAAAATCTTCGTCAGTTCCTTTCTAAGACCATCAGCTACGGTCAAGTCAAACTACGTTGGAAACGTCCCTTAGACACCGCCTACGGCGTTGTAAACGCATACAACGTATATCGTAATACGGTTTCAACTTTTTCAACCGCAGCATTAGTCGCCACAGTCACAAAAACTTCAATCATTCAGAGCGGCCTTACACTTAACACATATTACTTTTGGGTTGTTCCCGTTGGCGCTTCCGGTGCCGGAGTTACAAGCGATGTGTGTTTAGCATCCGTTGCTCTTCTTCCTTAAAAAAACAAATCTTTAAAAATTTTATAGGAATTATTTTTCTTTCCGCCCTTGCAAACACTTAGGCAAAGATAATCCCGCCAACGCCCTTTCAAGGTCAAGCCCTTCGGGTGATTTCAATTTTTTTTATGAATAATTTTAGGTGAATAAAAAAATTTGACCATCAACCTTGCAATTCAGCCCTCCCACGAATAAATGGTTGCCTAAGCGTTTTCAATGGCTTTTTGCGTTTGGAGTATTTCCCTTAATGGATTCCGTGCGACCTTGAAACCGAGCGTAAAGACCTAATGAAGAAGAAAAAATGCGGCATATCTGTTTAACCGAACCGACCAGGAGAAGGGAAGCGGAAAAATCTCTGCTCTTGCGTTTCCAAATTGAACCGATACGCAAAGAGAAAAGCAAGAAAATCAAGAGCGGAAATTTATCTGCATGTCTCTTCCGGTGCGGGTTTGCTGTTGATAAATAGTTGAAATATTCCTTGCATTTTGAAGCAAATGAATGTATCTTGTACCTGTTTATTTGATTGAAATGTTGTACCACTTTTCCGAAAAATCGAAAGCCCTGAATGTCGCTACCAATGCGGGTTTCAGAGGTATGCAATCAAATGTAAAATATCCAAATGTTTTACCTATGTTTTACCTGAAAAACGAAAACCCTCGCAAACTCCACGCCTGCAAGGGTTTCAAAGGTACATTAGTGATCCCGGAGGGATTCAAACCCCCAACCTTCTGATCCGTAGTCAGATGCTCTATTCAGTTAAGCTACGGGACCAATTTTTGAGGGCGCAAAGATAATTTAATACCTTATATTGCCAATTGATTATTACTTAGAAGTACCTTCTCTCAATTTTTTGTGATAGAAAATATACGAGCCTGCCGCCAAAGCAATAAAGATGAGCATGAACATCCAATGATTGGCGGGCTCACCGATAGCAATGCTTGAATAGGTAGCCGCTATCAGATCAAAAGTAAATCCGGCATAAGCCCATTCCTTAATTCTTGTAAATCAACTGCTGAAGGAGCGCACATAATGCTTGTAATTGCCGACATGAGCATTACACCAGCCAGCAATCCTGTTAAAATCCAGTAAATAATTTTTGTTTTTTTCATTTGGTTTTGGGTTTAATTTTTATCGTTTAAATTTATTGCAAGATAGGCCTCTAATTTATCTATATTTTTGTTTCAATCCTTCATCTGCCTTTAATAACTTAATAACCTCCTGCAGTTGCTCAGGCGGTTAAATATTGAACATTGAACCTACCTGTTTTTTTATCTTCCTTCATTCATAATATATTTTGCTGGTAACTTACTTTAACTAAATTTGCGCTCCCTAAAAAAACAGGTATTACTATGAAGCGTAACTTATTGTCCTTTATTATTGTTTTGTTTGTTATCCAGCTTTCGCAGCGAGTATTGGCTCAGGGTGCTGATCCGGTGCTTCTTTCAGTAGCAGGCGAAAATATCAGCAAGTCTGAATTTGAACGTGTTTACAAGAAAAACAACACGAAAGATCTTGCTTTCGACCGCAAATCCATTGATGACTATCTCCAGCTTTACATCAACTACAAGTTGAAAGTGAAAGAGGCCATGGAATTGGGTATGGACACAGCGCAGTCTTTTAAAGATGAGCTTGGTGGGTACCGCAAGCAGCTTGCACAGCCTTATCTTGTTGATAAAGATGTAACAGACAACTTAGTAAAGGAAGCTTACGACCGCCTGAAATGGGATGTGCGCGCCAGCCATATCCTCATTTTGTGTGCTCCTGATGCAAAGCCACAGGATACGCTTATAGCTTATAACAAGATAATGAAGATTCGCGATGATATTATGAAGGGCGCAGAGTTTACAAAGGAGGCAAAGGAGAAATCGGAGGATAAATCGGTTAAGGACAATGGTGGCGACTTAGGTTATTTCACGGCTCTGTCTATGGTTTATACTTTTGAAAGCGCAGCATATAATGCTAAGCTTGGTGAGGTTACAATGCCCGTGCGTACGCGATTCGGTTATCACCTGATAAAGGTGACTGATAAACGCCCTGCTATGGGCGAAGTGAAGGTGGCACATATTATGGTTAAAGTAGCTGCTAACGCAAATGCTGCCGACAGCACCAAAGCAAAAGATAAAATAGATGAAATATATAACAAGCTCAAAGCCGGCGGCAGCTTTGAAGATCTTGCAAAACAATTCAGCGACGACCAGGGTTCAGGTAAAAACGGTGGTGTGCTTCCTCCTTTTGGCGCAGGCCGCATGATGCCTGAGTTCGATAAGGCCTGTTATGATTTGAAGAATGTGGGAGATTATTCAATGCCCATCAAAACTTCTTACGGATGGCATATTGTTAAGCTGATTGAGCGTAAGCCAATTGGCAAATATGAAGAAATGCAAAATGATTTGAAATCAAAAGTAAGCAAGGATTCGCGCAGCGATCTCAGCAAAGCTTCCAAGATAAACTCAATTAAGGCAAAATACCAATTTAAGCAATATCCAAAAGTAGTAGATGAGTTTATGAAGGTTATTGATTCTACTCTTGCACAAGGCAAATGGGCAATAGAAAAGGCAGGAAAGCTTAACAAACCGATGTTTAGCTTAACTGATAAGTCGGGAGAGAAGAAATTCACCCAGGCTGATTTTGCTAAATATGTAGAAGCCCATGAGCCTAAGAAATCAAGTTCACTTCCGGAAGTAATTGCAAGAAATCTTTACAACGATTTCATTAATGAAACCTGTATGAATTATGAAGAATCAAAACTTGATGACAACTTCTCTGAATTTAAATCGCTCATGCAGGAATACCGCGATGGCATTTTGCTATTTGAACTGACGGATAAGAAGGTATGGACAAAAGCTGTGAAGGATTCAACAGGCTTGGCTGATTTTTATGCCAAGAATAAGAGCAATTATATGTGGCCTAATCGTGTAAATGCTGTTGTATATACCTGCGCCAATTCACAGGTTGCAAAAGAAGTTCATGCAACGATGAAGAAATCTCCGGGCATTGATGCTGATTCACTCATGAAGATCATTAATAAAGATTCCCAGCTTAACCTGCAGGTTAAATCGGGTAAGTTTGCAAAAGGAGATAACGATGTTGTAGATGGTATTAAATGGGAAAAAGGCGTGACGAAGGATATGACTAAGGGTACACAAGTTGTATTCGTAGATGTAAAAGACGTACTTCCTTCTCAGCCTAAAACATTGGATGAAGCCAAAGGCCTTATTACAGCAGATTACCAAACCTATCTTGAAAAGGAGTGGATTGAATCTCTCAGGAAGAAATATCCTGTGAAGGTGAACGATGATGTTGTGAGTTCACTGGTGCATAAATAAGTAAATCAGTTCAAGGTTTAATATTTAAGGTTTAATGTTTGAGGTTGGCTAACTTTAAACTTTAGCCTTAAACATTAAACCTTAAATATTTTACATAACTATTCATTAACAGAGTTGACGCAATTAAAGTTATACTTTTGTGGTGGCTTTCTTTTTCTTTTCTGTATCACTTCTTGCTCAAAAGGAAGAAACAGGGCTTTAAACGATAATGTAATTGCCAAAGCATACGATCAGGTTCTTTACAAAGATGATTTAGAAGGGATGATTCCGGCAGGTTCATCAGCAAAGGATAGCGTTAATATTATTGCAGATTACGTGAATACCTGGTTGCGCAAGCAGGCTGTCATTCATAAGGCAGAAGAGAACCTTCCAGATGAAAAGAAGAATGTAGAGAAGCAATTAAATGATTATCGTAATTCACTTATCACGCATGCCTATGAAGAGGAACTGGTAAGCCAGAAGCTGGATACGGTTGTTCTAAAAGAAGAAATTGAAAAGTTTTATAATGCTAATCAGAGCAACTTTGAATTGAAGGATAATATTATCAAAGTGCTCTATCTTAAACTCAGCCGTAAATCTCCTAAAATTGATAAAGCGAAACAGTGGTATAAATCAGATAATGCAAAAGACCGCAAGCTTCTTGAAGACTATTGCCATCAATATGCTTTCAACTATTACCTGGATGACCAGTCATGGCTTCTCTTTGATGATTTACTTAAAGAGATTCCCATTAAGACTTATGACAAGGAGCAATTTCTCAAGAATAACCGCTTCATCGAGCTTGAGGATTCAAGCAATGTCTATCTTGTGAATATTAAAGGATTTAGAATCCGCAATAGTATTTCGCCGCTGAGTTTTGAAGCGGATAACATTCGCAATATGATCATTAATGAAAGAAAGTTGAAATTGATAGAAGAAATGGAACGCCAGGCTTATGAGGATGCGAAAAAGAAGGGTGAGATTGAACGGATAGGAAAATAATAAAAATCAAGATTTAAAATGAATAAGGAAAAGGGAATAATGAATAAATCGTTGCTTGTTATTATTATATATTGCTTATTCCTTATTCCTTCATTTTGCTTTGCTCAAAACGGTCAGGCAGTTGACCAGGTTATGGCTGTTGTTGGCGATAAAATAATTCTGCAATCCGATATTGAAAAGCAATACAATCAATACCTCCTGCAGAATAATAATGAAGTTAAGGATGACAATATTAAATGCCAGATATTTTCCCAGCTTCTTCTTACAAAATTAATGCTTAACCAGGCAGCGCTCGATAGTGTGACTGTGACCGATGGCCAGGTAGAATCGGAATTGGACAAGCGCATGCGCTATTACATTAAAATATTTAAAACGGAAAAGGAGCTTGAAGAATATTTTCATACATCTGTGATTGAAATAAAAGCAGAGCTGCGGGATGCTATTCACGATCAGTTGATCGTGCAAACCATGCAGGGCAAAATCACGAAGGATATGACTGCCTCTCCTGCTGATGTGAAAAATTATTTTAAGAGTATTCCAAAGGATAGCCTGCCGTATATTAATGCTGAAATACAAGTTGCGGAGATTGTTAAAATCCCGCCTGTTGGTGAAGCTGAATTAAAAAGAGTCAAGGATCAATTGGAAGAATATCGCAAGGAGGTCAATGATGGAAAAGATTTTGCAGTCCTGGCAGCTCTTTATTCACAGGATCCTGCGTCAGCAAAGAAAGGCGGTGAGTTAAGTTTCTTTGAACGCGGACAAATGGTTCCGGAGTTTGAAGCTGCTGCCTTTAGCCTCAAAACGCCCGGTGAAATGGCTCCGCTTGTCTTTACCAAGTTCGGCGGTCATCTCATTCAGCTTGTGGAACGAAGAGGGAACCAGATTAATGTCCGTCACATTCTTCTGCAGCCAAAGATACAAGAGGAAGATAAGATCAGGATGATAAACCAGCTTGACAGCATACGAAAGCTTATCGTAAATCAATCAATGACTTTTGAAGAGGCTGCTGAGAAATTCTCCGATGATGAGAATACGCGCAATAACGGCGGACTGATGATTAATCCTGAAACAGGAACAACATCACTTTCACCCGATCAGATGGATCGCATACTCTTCTTCCAGATTGATACGATGGCATTAAACCGGGTTTCTGTGCCGTTGCTTATGCAGACAGAAGAAGGCAAGCAAGCTTACCGCATTGTGAAAGTTCTTTCTCGCACCCAACCACACCAGGCAAATATGGTAGATGACTATCAGAAAATTCAGGATGCCTGCCAGGCTGAAAAGCAAAATAAAACATTGAAAGATTGGGTAGACAGAAAAAGAAAATCAACATTCATTCATATTAACAGCGACTATGGTAAATGTACCAGCTTAAAGGATGACTGGGAGAGTGCAAAGAATTAAATTGAAATAGATATGGCAAAGACATACGCTTCAGATGTAGAAGCAGTTCAGGATTTAGTAGTTACCTATAAGCGCCTGCGGGCTGAAATAGGCAAGGTTATCATTGGTCAGGATGAAGTGGTGCAGGATGTGCTCATTTCAATCTTTTCCCGCGGGCATTGCCTGCTTGTTGGCGTGCCGGGGCTTGCGAAAACATTGCTTGTAAATACGATTGCACGTACGCTTGGCTTAAGTTATAATCGAATCCAGTTCACTCCTGACTTGATGCCAAGCGATATTATCGGCACAGAAATTCTTGATGAATCGCGGCAGTTCAGATTTATCAAAGGCCCCCTGTTTGCCAATATTATTCTTGCTGATGAAATTAACAGAACACCGCCAAAGACGCAAAGTGCATTGCTTGAAGCCATGCAGGAAACAGCAGTTACTGCAGCCGGAAAGAGATATGAATTAGAGAAACCCTTCTTTGTTCTTGCTACTCAGAACCCGATAGAACAGGAGGGAACTTATCCTTTACCTGAAGCCCAACTGGACAGGTTCATGTTTAATGTGTGGCTTACCTATCCAACCTTCGATCAGGAAGTAACGGTTGTAAAAAACACCACTTCTGATTTTAATCCTCAACTGGAGAAGATAGTAGGCGCTGAAGAAATAGTGTTCTTTCAGAGCCTCGTGCGTAGAATACCTATACCCGATAATGTATTAAAATATGCCGTTCAGCTTGCTTCGCGCACACGCCCTTCGACTCCTGCTGCAACTGCTGAAGTGAATAATTATTTAGCTTGGGGAGCAGGTCCGCGCGCATCGCAGTATCTTGTCATAGGAGCAAAATGCCATGCTGCTTTTCATGGAAAGTTCTCTCCAGACATTGAAGATGTGAAATCTGTAGCGCCTGCTATTTTACGCCATCGTATTGTTCGCAATTACAAAGCGGAGGCAGATAATGTTTCTGTTGATGTCATGATTCAACAATTAATACAAAAAGATTAAAGCAGAATTTTAATTATATATAACTATAATCCAATAATGAAAATTAATAATTTATTGAGCGCGTCAACCTTGACCGTGATTGTTTTAACGACTATGATTGCATGTAATAATCATCCTAAAGAAGATAAAGCAGTGCTTATTGATCCAACCAATTTAGATACAACAGTAACTCCTCAGAGTAATTTCTTTATGTATGTAAACGGCGGCTGGATTAAAAAATATCCCATTCCTGCTTCTGAAAGCGCATGGGGAAGCTTCAAGGAAATAGAAGAGAATAATCATAAGATATTGAAGGATGTGCTTGAAGCTGCAGCTGCTGATACAAAGGCGGAGACAGGAAGCAATACCCGTAAGGTCGGTGACTTTTATGCTACAGGAATAGATTCTGTAAAGCTAAACAGCGATGGAATAAAACCTTTGGCTGCGGAATTTGAAAAGATAAACGGCATTAAAGACATGCAGGGAGTGATGGAAGCTATTGCAAGATTTCAGCGTTCCTTCCTGAGCCCTCTTTATACTTTTTATGCTGACCAGGATCAGATGAACAGTTCAAAGGTGGTGTCTTATTTATATCAGGGAGGTGTGAGCATGCCTGACAAAGACTATTACCTGAAAGATGATGCAGCCATGCAGAAGATAAGAGAAGAATACGTTAAGCATATAGAAAAAATGTTTGTATTCTGCGGCGATAAACCTGAAGTGGCTAAAGCCAATGCAGAAAAGGTAATGCATATAGAAACAGAACTTGCCAGATCACAGCGTTCGCGCGTTGACCTGCGTGATCCTTATAAGAACTACAATAAAAAATCAATCGCTCAGCTCACGAATGAAACAGGTATAGATTGGAAGTCACAGCTTGCCACCATCGGTGTTCCTAATACCGACAGCATTATTGTAGGCCAGCCTGAATTCCTGGTTACTGCCGGCGAATTATTAAAGAAAGTAAGTGTGGATGATTGGAAAACCTATTTAAGATGGAAACTGATTGTTGCAGCAGCGCCTTATTTGAGTGATCCGATTGTAAATGAAAACTTTCATTTTTTCGAAACAGTTCTTAATGGAACAAAGGAGTTGAAGCCGCGCTGGAAACGCTCTCTTCAGACCATTGACCGCCTGATGGGAGAAGCGCTTGGCGAAGTGTATATACAAAAAGCTTTTGCAGGAGATGCCAAGCAGCGTGTGCTTGACATGGTTAACAACATGCAAGGCGTGTTTCGTGATCGCATCAAGGCATTGCAATGGATGGGAGACTCTACCAAGCAGCAGGCTGTTGTGAAGCTGGACAAGTTCATGAAAAAGATTGGCTACCCTGACAAGATGCGCGACTATTCCAAGCTTGATATTGGCCGCGATTCCTATGCCATGAACGTGATGCACGCTTCTGAATTTGAATTCAACCGCATGATTGCTAAGATTGGCAAACCTGTTGATAAGACTGAATGGGGGATGTCGCCGCCAACGGTCAATGCTTATTACAATCCATCGCTTAACGAGATTGTGTTTCCCGCCGGAATTCTTCAACCGCCTTTCTATGATCCGGGTGCTGATGATGCAATGAACTATGGCGCTATGGGCGCTATTATTGGTCATGAAATGACGCATGGCTTTGACGACCAGGGAAGACAATATGATGCTGAAGGCAATCTTAAGAACTGGTGGACAAGCGATGATGCAGTTAAATTTAAAGATGTTGCAGGCAAAATTGTAAGCCAGTTCGATCAATATACTATTCTTGATTCAATTCATATTAATGGCGCTCTCACGCAGGGTGAAAACATTGCTGATCTTGGCGGTGTGCGCATTGCATACGAAGCATTCAAGAAAACAAAAGAAGGACAATCAACTGAAAAGATAGATGGCTTCACACCCGATCAACGCTTCTTTATTGCATGGGCGCAGGCCTGGAGAGTGAGCCGCAGGCCTGAATCTGCAAAACAACGGATCATTACCGATCCACACTCACCTGGCATGTGGCGTTGCAATGGCCCTTTAAGCAACATGCCTGAATTCTACGCTGCTTTTAATGTGAAGCCCGGCGACAAAATGTATCGGGATGATAAAGACAGAGTAGTGATTTGGTAATAATGAAAAGGTACTTGAGGTAAACAGGGGATTAAGGTAAAGGATCGAAACGATTTACCCCAATTACCCATCTCCTCATCAATCAATTCTGTGCTTGACATTGGTTGAGATATTCTCCACCGTCCAGTCAATCTTTTTCACGAAAGCAAATTTTCGTACAGGGCAATCGTGCTTGGTGCATATCTTGCAGGAAAAGTCAAGGCAGCCGTCGGTGTGCACAAACAACTCCACGCTTTCACCAAAGTTCTCTCGTATCAACTTACTCAGTTCATCAATTTCTTTATGCGCCTCATGAACATTGAGGTACCACGGTACAGTCATGTGGCAGTCAAGATGCAGCGTGCTGCCGTATTTAATGATTCGCAGGTTGTGCAGGTCAATCCAATTCTCACGTCTTGACGCTTGCAGAAATGCAACTACCTTTTTCAACAACTTGTCATCCGCTTCATCCATAATGCCTGCAATGGAACTCCGGAGTATTTTATAGCCTGAAACAATAATGATTGCTGCAAACACCAGTGAAACAGCGCTATCTATCCATATATAGTGGATAAGCAGGATTATGACCAGGCCTATGATGATGCCAAGCGTCGAATAAGTATCCGACTGCATGTGCCTGCCTGTGGCAACGAGCGCAATAGAATTATTTCTTTTCCCATTTCTCACAGCATACAGACCTACTGCAAAATTAACCGCCGCAGTAAACGCAACAAGATAAATCCCGCGGTCAAGCTCATTGATTGGATGAGGATGCCTCAGGTTACGAATTGCTTCATAGATGATCAGAAAGCTGGACACAATCATCAACGTGCCTTCGATGGCTGCAGAAAGGAATTCTACTTTGCCATGTCCGTAAGGATGGTTCTCATCGCGTGGCTGTGCAGCAAGCGACAGGCTGTAAAGCCCCACAAGGCCGCTGATAACGTTTATAGTATATTCAAGTGTGTCCGTGAGAATGGCAACAGAGTTTGTTATATACCATGCCGCAATCTTTATAAGGAACAGCACGATAACTATTACCGTTAGCTTCTTCTGAACACTATAATTTTCCGTTGCTGTTGACATTTGATTGCAAAAAAGCTGATCTTAGAATTTCAAAGATATATAAACGGCTTCAATCCGTTCTGTTCCTGAAACCCTGTTATATAAATATTATTTCACAATACTTTCAATCGGCTTGCCTGTGCATCCGTTCGGTGCTTCAATGTGAAGCATGGCGGCAAGTGTTGCAGCAATGTCAACCATATTCACGGCGCTTGAGGAGCTGCCCTGTTTAATCTTCCATCCATACCATATCAATGGAACATGTGTGTCATAGTTATATCCTGCACCATGTGTAGTACCCCTCTTCATGTATTCAATCAGATCAGGCTCAAGGATAATCATCACATCACCGGAGCGCTTTTTATAAAACCCCTGCTGAACAAGACTTTGCTGCCCCTGCGTATATTCATTAAACTCAAGCTGCGGAGCCGTCATTGTATTTGCAACGCCATCAAAATCGAAGAGTATGTCTGCAACATAATCCTGCACATCACCTAAGTTTATCTGATCCTGCTCAATAAGATTACGATCGAGGTAAATCTGGTTGTTGATGAGGCAAGAAACGAGCTTTTCCGTTCCATATATACCATTCAGGTTCACGTTCAGGAATCTCAGCATATCTTTTTCCTTAAAAGCCCGTGCAGGAATCTTATTATCCTGCAGGTATTGGGGGTTCTGCAAAGCGCCATGATCGGCAGTGAGGAACACCAGTACATTATTCTTTCCATAGTTTTCATCTAAATAAGTAAGAAGATCGGCAATCTCTTTATCGAGGCGCAGGTAAGTATCTTCCGTCTCAATGGCATTCGTTCCAAACTGATGCCCTACATAATCAGTAGCAGAAAAGCTGATGGCAAGAAAATCTGTTTCATTGCCTTTGCCCATGTTCTCTCCTTTCAATGCTGCAATGGCAAGCTCTTTGGTGAGTGTATTCCCTGCAGGGCTTTTACGCACTAACTCATAATCATTCCCCCGGATACTCGGGAAGTCATGAGGGAAAACAGGCTTCACTTCCTTTGGATAAGGCTCTTCATACGGGCTGTCGTCGGCAGTGCTTTCTGTATATTGTTCAATGGGCAGCAGTGTAGTCCACGGTTTGGAAAGATAGCTGTCAGACAGCTTCAAGGCATTAAACTCCTTCACCCATGCAGGCAAATCTTTCATGTAATAGGTGCTGCTTATCCAGTTGCCATTTGCGCCATCGTACCAATAAGCAGCGTTGGCGCTATGTCCTGCAGGCAATATCGCTCCGCGGTCTTTCAACGAAATGCCTATTACCTTTGATTGAAAATTATTGGAGAGCCTTAATTCATCAGTAATAGTAGTAGTGAGTAAATTGCGCGGCGACATCATTCCCGCATTGGTGCTGCTTCCCAAGGTTTGAACACTCTTATCCTGCACACAATACATGGTGTCATTCTCATTGCGTTCATACCAATCATTAGCGATGATGCCATTCACCGCAGGAGTTGCACCCGTATATACACAGGCATGGCCGGGGCCTGTGAAGGTAGGAACATAGTTATAGTGCGCATTCTCACAAAAGAATCCTTCATTCAAAAGGCGCATGAACCCGCCTTTACCAAACTTATCGCGATAACGAAACAAATAATCGTAACGCATCTGGTCAACGATGATTCCAACAATCAACTTAGGTTTATCTGCATTCTCTTTTGCAACAGGCATTGCTTTCTGAGCAACAGCAGGGGAGGAGCTGAGCAACGCAAACGCCGATAAGCTAACGGCGAAAATGTTTCTTATTCTTTTTATTAAATCCATGGCATCACTTTATGAGGATGCGATAATACAGATTTTATACGAAATGAAGTTCATGCTTAATTGATACTTTTGTTAAATAAACCTTTGCCGCTCATCCTCCGTAACAGCCACTAAATGAAGAGCATCAAATACGTAAACCACGATTTGTTGAATGGGGCAACAGGCAAGCTTCAAAGCAAGCTGCCATCTGCCAACTGCCGGCTGCCAACTCTTTTCATTATCCTGTTTATACTAATTGCAACTGCTTCACAGGCGCAACGTATTTCTTTTTGTGAGAAGGTGGACGAGAAAGGCAATCCCGTCAATGCAAGCAAAACGTTCAGCATAAATAAAAAAGGAGGCTTCTTAAGCTTTCATGTCACGCTGCCTGCTGAAGTGGGACATCCATCCGTGACGTACGATCTTTTTTTGGTTGACAGTCTTGGCACAGAGCATTATGACAACACCTTCAGGCAAGCTGTTGAACCCACCAACATGATATTCTGGAAGCAAATTGATTTTTATCATCCCGGCAAATACAGAGTATATGTATATGACGACTTTGATAAATTCCTTTGTGCGGGCGAGCTGACCGTGGTCATGAAATAACAAATCCATTCGAACTCCGCAGTATTATGAAGCCAGCCTTATAGAATTTTGGCTATCACTGCCTGACTTGGAACACCATTGCCCATATTATTGACCGGGACAACCCAATAAAACCACGAGCCTGTGCCCGGCACATCTATATACGTGGTATTAGGAACAGCTGCTATAACAGAAGAAGTGGAAAAACTATTTGTTGTGTTACGATAAATAATATAGCTTTTAACATTCGTGATAGTTGCAACACCTAATGGCTTGCTCCATTTTAGTTTAATATCCCATTCATTTAAATTTCCTGCAAAGACCCGATGAAAGCCCTGAACCATTTCCAGCTTGCCTACATGCGCTCCCGGGTTCTTGAGCGGAAAGCCTGAAGTAACAAGAATTGCAGCTTGGTCAGCATACGACAAGCCCACATCAAGGCTGCTCATGCACCATGCGCCCAATTGCGTGAGGCGCATGTGCAACGTTTTCGATTTTAATTGCAGAACCACGTAATCCTGATGTGAACCTCTGTTGCCAACAGGCCCCCATTTGCCAAGAGCCTCTGTAACATCATCAGTGCTTGCCATTATAATGGCCATCGAAGGCTGTGGATTAATGAAATTGTTGTTCAGATTCATGCTGTCATAAACTGATAAGCCAAGATTTCTAACTTTCTCGAACTCATACCACTTTGTTTTTGTAACGATAATAGGTTTTTTCATAAAATTTCAAATTTATTTCTTCTTTTTACCATAAAATCCTTTTCAAGTTTGAACAAAATGACCCGAAATCTTACAAAAACAGAATCATATATGCATAAACATGAAAATTTTATGACTATAAGTGAAACCTTTACGACTAACGAAGAAACTTTTCCTACTATATATGAAACTTATTTGACTAAGGAAGAAACCTATATGACTAAAGAAGAAACTTCCCCGACTAAAGAGGTTACTTATATGACTAAGTAAGTATCATCCCCGACTAATGAAGAAACTAACATAACTAAGGATGATTCATACACGACTAAGGAAGAAACATAGTTGACTAAAAATGTTTCAAACCCGACTATAATAGAAACATATACGACTGGATATGAATGTAGTTTACATGAAGGTTTAACTAAATAGTGTGTTTTTTGATTAAAAATGGCATGTTTTGAAAAGAGGAAACTTTGTATTGTGACAGGTGACGAGTGAAGGGTGAGGGTGAAAGGCGCTTCATTGGTCTTAATGCTATACATGCAATAATGAATATATGCATGTTGTTTATTAAAATCATTTATCTTTGATAAAACTATTTAAACCTAAACAAAATGGAAAAACAATTACAACAAATCAGTAAGAACAAAAGAAGAAACTGCACTCTGCCCGTTCTCTTTACTTTAGCTCTTATGCTTGCAGGCATGACGGGGATGGCGCAGACGGCTTATATAACGAATTACAACGATACTTCCGTATCGGTTATTAATGTTGCAACCAGTACTGTTTCGGCTACAATTAAAGTTGGTATTGAACCTTATTGTGTATCTGTGAGCCTTGATGGAACTAAGGTATATGTTACGAATGTGTATAGCCGTACAGTAAGTGTAATAAACACCGCTACCAATACTGTTTCTGCGACCATTGCAGATGGTGGCTGTATTGAATTTGGTAATTTTATTTCTACTTATAAACAGACCACCGGAATTGCTTCGTTTAGTATTGATGTTGCAAGCATTTCCATCTCTCCCAATCCCGCCACAGATGAGTTATTCATTAATAGCAATGGCTCATTAGAAAACAACATCCTAACCATCTATAATGTTGTTGGAGAAATAATATATTCTCAAAAGATAAACAGTAAAGAGGCAACCATAAACTGTAAACCATTCCCCGCAGGGATGTATTTTCTTCAACTGAAATGGGAGAACGGGATTGTTGTGAAAAGATTTGTGAAGGAATGAAATCCGGTTCAAAGTTGCTCGGTTCAAAGTTCAATGTTGGCGGCAACTTTGAACTGGATAACATTGAACTTCATTTGAACGGTGAATCCGCTTCCTTAGCCATGTGGTTATAGACCATCTTATCCATAAAGGCAGGAAAAAACTTGTTAAGCAAAACAGTAAGCTTGCCGTTGGAAGTGAGAACGAGATCGCGCCTTCTGTGAATGACAGCTTTATATATTCTTTTTGCCACTTCATCTGCGCTCATCATGTTGTTTTCGTCTCGTGGTGATTCGCCTTGTGCAGTTCCGTCTTTTGATAATGCTGTGTTGCGGATGTTAGAAGTCGTAAAGCCCGGACAAGCTACAAGCACATGCAAATCCTTTTTCAAATTCTCTATTCTCAATGTCTCTAAAAAACCCTCTATGGCAAACTTTGAAGCAGAGTAACCTGTGCGCCCCGGCAATCCCTTCTTTCCTGCAATAGAGGACATGCCAACCACACTGCCTTTGGCTTTCAACAGATAGGGCAGCGCGTATTTAGTGCAGTAAACAGTTCCCCAAAAGTTTATATCCATCAGTTCGTGCAGCACCTTCAAATCAACTTCTTCGAACAATGCCCGCATGGAAATGCCTGCATTGTTAATCAGCACATCAAGCCTACCGTAATGCTTTATCGTTTCATCAATTAATTTTTTGCAGTCATCTTGTTTGCTGACGTCCGTAACAACAGTTAAACAGAAGTCTGCAGATGGCAGTCGCCAGTCTGCAGTGCGCTCAGAAGTCAATTCATTGTTACCTGCCAACTGTAATTTGCCAGATGCTAACTGCAATTTATCTTCATGCCGCGCAGCTAAAACAACTTTTGCTCCTGCAGATGTGAATTCCTTTGCACAGGCAAGACCAATGCCGGAAGAAGCTCCTGTGATGACGACTACTTTATCTTTCATATAAAATTAGTTCAGAGTTTTTTAGTTTAAAGTTCAAAGTTAACATTGAACTTTGAACTGAGTAACTTTGAACAGTATTTTTTACAACTTTGAACCTTGAACTGAATAACCTTGAACTGGAAAAAATGCAATTAATAGAAGTAAAAACAAAACGGGATAAGAAAGATTTTCTCGAATTACCATTGATGATATATAAGAATAATGATCAATGGATTCGCCCTCTTGATAAAGATATTGAGTCTGTCTTTGATGAGAAGGAAAATAAATTCTATCGTCACGGCACTGCAATAAGATGGTTGTTGAAAGATGATAAGGAGAAAGTGATAGGGCGTGTTGCTGCTTTTTATAATGAGAAGATTTCAAAGAAGGAAGACCAGCCTACAGGTGGAATGGGCTTCTTCGATTGCATTGATGATATGACCGCAACGATGATGCTGTTTGATAAATGTAAAGAATGGCTTAAGGAAAAGGGTATGGAAGCAATGGATGGGCCAATCAATTTCGGGGAGCGTGACAGGTGGTGGGGTTTATTAGTAGAAGGATTCTCCGAGCCTGTGTACTGCATGAACTATAATCCGCCTTATTACAGAAAGTTTTTTGAAGAGTATGGTTTTAAAATGTTCTTTGAACAGATTGTTTTTTCATTGAAAGTGTTCGATCCTTTGCAGGATAAATTCATTGAACGCCATGCCCGCATTGCAGCCAACCCTGATTTCAAAGCAGCGCACATAGATAAAAGTAATATTGAGAAATATGCGGAAGACTTTAGCATCATCTACAATAAAGCATGGGCAACGCATGCAGGAGGCAAATCAATAAGCAAGGAGCAGGCACTGTTAATTTTCAAAAAGATGAAACCGGTGATGGATGAAAAGCTGGTGTGGTTTATATATTATAAGGATCAACCGATAGCCTGCTGGCTTAACCTGCCTGAAATAAACCAGCTTTTTAAATATATGAATGGCAAGTTTCATCTTTTTAACAAGCTTCGATTTCTTTGGTTGAAGAAAAGAGGGATATGTCGTAAGTTTTTTGGAATTGTTTTTGGCGTAATACCTGAATACCAGGGCACAGGTGTTGATTCGTATATGATTGTTGAAGGAGCCAATGAAATCAGGAAAACCAACCGCTACGATGATATGGAATTGCAATGGATCGGCGATTTTAATCCTAAGATGATTAATGTATCAGAAAGCCTTGGTACTAAACGTATGAGAAAGCTTATTACATATCGTTACTTATTTGATCGCACGAAAGAATTTAAACGTTCGCCGATTTTGCATTGATGAAGCAGGTAATTTAGGTAAATGAGGTAATTAGGGTAATTTTGTAGCGCAACTCAATTACCTTAATTACCCTAATTCCCAAAAAGATGGAAAATGAAAGATCAATACTTGACAACATTATAGATGATGCGCAGGAATATTTTAATGCACGGCAAGAGTTAGCCACGCTTAAAATAGCGGAGAAGTCAAGCAACGCTATTTCAGGCATTGCATCGCGTCTTTTGCTTTTGCCTCCGCTCGTTATAGCAATTGTATTTGCAAGCATAGCGCTTGGATTCGCGTTGACAAACTATTTCAACAATCCCTGCTTCGGCTTTCTTGGAGTATCAGCCTTGTACCTGTTGATATTTTTAATCCTGTTTGTCAACAGAGAAAAGTGGCTTGCCACTCCTATGATGAATACAATCATTAAAAACTTTTTTAAGAAAGACAGTGATGGCAAAAATTGAAAACATCCACCAGCTTCATGCGGAGATAGAGCGCATGGAAGAAGTTTGCAAGCTTCAGGAAAATAAGCTGCGAGAGGATTTGCAGGAGTTCAGGGAGGACTTCACTCCTTTAAATATAATTCTGAACACTATCTCGTCACTGACAGGTGTTAGGTTGGAAAAGAAGGAATTTATGAAAGACGGCATCGGCTTTGGCTTATCTTTATTTTTTCAACGTTTGATAATGCGAACTGAGAAAGCAGTCGAGAACAAAGTCTATGATTTTGTTGACACTGCCGTAGAAAGCATAAAGAAGTTTATGTCGAAAGCTGTTGATCCTTCGGAGAGAAGAAAAGCACGCATGGATGAACGGGAGGATAATTAAAATGAATGTTAGATTTCGCATTGTTAGTTGCAAATTAACCTGTTCATCAATCCACAACCAACAATCCTATATGCACCACGTTGGGCTCATTCTTCCGCATGAAAAGCCAGCAACGGAATGTGCGTATGAAAAGCCATTCTCTTTGTTTTGCTGCGACTAAACATTTTTTGAAAGAAGTTTCTATGATGCATGGACATCACAAGCAAATCAGCCTTGATTTCATCCAGATAAAAATTTAAGCCGTCAAGAACTTCCCTGCTGTCCAGCAGCTTAAATGTAAGCTTCTCATATTTATTTTCTTCTTTCACGTTCTCTTTAAAAGTCTCAATAGCTGCAAACTCATACGCCTTGTCCAACTCTCCGCTCGATACATGAAGCAGCGTAAGTTCGGCATTAAATGGTTTTGCAAGTTCTATCACTTTACCGATATTTTCAAAGTCATTTAAAGCATAATCGGTAGCAAATACGATTTTACTCAAACGGTTTACCGTTGCTTTTTCAGGAACGGCGATAACAGGGCAGGAAGTATCCTCCATTACAGAAGCCGTTATGCTTCCTATGAGCGCCTCACGCAATCCGCTGGCACCTTGTGTGCCCATAACCAAAAAATCTGCTTCTTTCGTTTTTGCCAGGTTAATAATTTCATCTTCAGCAAAGCCTGCTTCAGCAACTGTTTCGAAATTCATACCCGGAAATTCAGACGTGATTTGCTGCAACTGCTCTTTAAGCATCTTGTGGGATAGCTTCTTTAACTCATCATCGGGCGGCATAATCTCGAAGGTCATGTCTGTAGCAAGCACAGGCATAGCGTAGGAATGGAAAAGGATAATCTTTCCATTCAGCTTTCCATTCAACATGCATGCATAACGAAGGGCATGCATGGCATTATCAGAGAAGTCAGTGGGAACAATAATTGTTTTCATTTTCTTCGGGTTTTTTAAAGGGTTAGAAATGAAATTTGCTGAGACGAAGATAATAATTTTCTGAAGCCGCAGATTAAGTTAATAATATTAATTCAATTTGTAAAGGCATTATCAGGAATTACTCTGTTTCCATTTGATGTTGCAACCAATGCCTGGCCTTTGCAAAGCGGAGACAGGTTTATTATTTAAAAGGTTATCCAGCGCATCACGTATATCTTTTCCCGTAACAGGAACATTGAGCGAAGGTCTTGAATCATCCAACTGACCATGATAGGCAAGCTTTTTATTTTTATCGAAGATGTAAAAGTCAGGTGTGCATGCAGCATCGAAAGCACGGGCTGTGTGTTGCGATTCATCATATAAATAAGGAAAAGGATATTTTAATTGCACGGCAACCACTTTCATCTTATCCGGCGCATCATCCGGATACATGGCAGCATCATTGGCGCTGATGGCGATAAACTTTACTCCTTTACACATATAATCATTTGCCAGCCTCACTAATTCCTTGTTCACATGCTTTACATAGGGACAATGATTGCAAATGAACATCACCACCGAAATGTTTCCGCTTAGCAATTGCTCTGTGATGTTATTGCCTGAAACTACATCGGGCAGTGAAAACGTTGGTAACACTGTGCCAAGCGGTATCATGATAGAAGGTGTCCTTGACATGTTTTATTTAGATTACTTGACAACAAAAGTATGCAATCCTGAATTTTAATTGCTTTCAGGCATAACAATAGGATTTGTCTTACTTTTGCGGCCTTTCACAAAAAAACGAATGAATACCTTTTCTGCAAGCATCTTATTGCCTGTCATTAATGAAACATTTTCTTTAAAACAACAATAGATGAAAAAAGTCATTGTTACCACTACCATCAATGCTCCTACAAAAGCTATTCATAAATTTGAATCCATGCCTGATTGGGAGCTGGTTGTGATAGGGGATTTAAAAACTCCTAAAGATTATAAATTAAAAGGAGGTATATATGTAACTCCTGAAGAGCAGGAGAATTACGACAAGCCGCTTTCCGATGCCATCGGTTGGAACTGCATACAAAGAAGGAATTTTGGATTGCTGTGGGCGCATGACCTGAAAGCTGACATAGTAGCTATTGTTGACGATGATAATATTCCATTAGAGGGTTGGGGAGAGAATTTGCTGTTGGAAAAACAAGCTGTAGAAGTAAATTATTATGAAACTGATTTGCCTGCTTTTGATTCTGTCGGAGCAACCAACCACAAGCATTTATGGCACAGGGGATTTCCTTTGCAATTAATCCCGAAGCGGGATTACTCAAAAAAGAGCAAGAAACAAATTGCTGCTGATGTACAGGCGGATTTTTGGAATGGTGATCCTGATATTGATGCTGTCTGTAGAATGGAGCATGCTCCGGAATGTACTTTTGACGAAAAGTTTTTCCCCATATCAGCTAATAAGCTTTCTCCTTTTGATTCTCAAAACACCTTCATTAAAGGAAAATTACTGAAGGATTATTTTTTGTTTCCCCATGTTGGAAGAATGGATGACATCTGGGCATCTTACTACGTCCAGGCAAAAAATAATTGCAAGGTAGTGTTTGGAAAAGCTTCTGTTTACCAGGAAAGAAACCCGCATGACCTGGTAAAGGATATGAAACAGGAATACTTGGGCTATGAAAATAATCTCAAAATTGTTCAGGACTTGCCGGGTGATGCCGATGCTCTCTTAAAGTATCTTCCGGAGAAGTCTGTTTTGGCATTTAATCTCTACAAAAAGCATTTCGAATAATATTTTTAATGAGACCAAAGGAAGGGTAATATAATCAGCTATATATATAACGTTAACTACTCATAATAAGGATGAGAGATTTAAAATCCGATACATTTCACTCTACATTTGGTCAGTTTATTTACTTTTATGGAAAATTGTCTGTTATTTAAGTATTGACTGTAACATGAATTAATTATACGGTCGTAATCAAACATCAATGAAAATATTATTGACAGGAGGAGCCGGATTTGTAGGTTCTTCTCTCTGCATAAAACTTAAAGAGAAGTATCCCGGCTATACTATTGTCGCATTTGACAACTTGAAAAGACGGGGCTCGGAATTGAATCTCACTGCTTTTCAAGAAAGGGGTATCGAGTTTATTCACGGAGATATTCGCAATGTTGAGGATTTTGTTTCAGCAGGCACTTTTGATGTTTTAGTCGAAGCCTCAGCTGAGTCTTCTGTAATGGCAGGGCTAAACTCCGATCCATCCTATGTTATTAGTAATAATCTCTATGGTTCGATAAATTGTTTCAACGCCTGTCTGAAAAACAAAGCCAGAATTATTTTTCTTTCTACCAGCAGAGTATATCCTATTGATAAAATTGAAAATGCCGAATTTATAGAGGAGGAAACACGCTTTTCATTTGCGGATAAACAGAATGAAAAAGGAATTTCAAGGGCAGGTATTTCAGAAGAATTAAGCCTTTTTGGCGCCCGTTCTTTCTACGGTACGACAAAGCTCTCATCTGAATTTTTTATACAGGAATATGCTGCGTTTTATGGATTAGAAGCAGCTATTACGCGGTTTGGCGTAATAGCCGGTCCCCGTCAAATGGGCAAAACAGATCAAGGTGTTGTTACATTATGGATGGCAAAGCATTACTGGAAACAATCACTTAAATACATTGGTTACGGAGGCGTTGGAAAACAAGTGAGAGATATATTGCACATAGATGATATAACTGAACTGATTGATATGCAAATTCATGAGCCGAAGAAGTTTAACGGGAAGATTTATAATGCAGGAGGCGGATTGAAATCAAGTGCATCTCTATTGGAGATGACACGTGTTTGCGAGAAAATTACAGGTAATAAAATAAGGATTGATTCTGAAATGCAGAACAGGCCTGCTGATTTGAAGGCCTTCGTTACAGATAATTCTAAAATCGAAAAGGAAATTGGTTGGCAGCCAAAAAGAAGCGTTGAAAATATATTTTTCGATATTTTTACCTGGATTAATAATAATGAAGCACAGTTAAGGCCTATTCTGAAGTGAGGGGAGTTGCTTATATAAATACTTTTTTAATTGTATTGAGAAAAAATCTTGATCGAAGTACTACCTATGCGTGCCTAGCCGGGTGTGGACTTCTCCGGAAGACTTTGGGTTGTGATTTATTTTGTTTTAATTTCACCGGAAAATAAAAATTTCCTGCTTCCGTTATGTTTATCTTAATTTTCCTTCGTTTATGCAAAGCATTTGTCTTATAACGGGCTCATCCGGACTGATTGGAGGTGAATCAGCAGAGTTCTTTTCTAAAAAATTTGATAAGGTTATTGGCGTTGATAATAATATGCGTGCGTATTATTTCGGCGCCAATGCTTCAACAGAATGGAATACGAAAAGATTAGTTGGTGCGATTCTCAACTTTGAACACCACTCCATTGATATTAGAAATATTGTTGAGCTTGAAAAATTATTTCAGACACACGGAGGCGAAATTAAATTAATTATTCATGCTGCTGCGCAACCAAGTCATGACTGGGCTGCTCAAGAGCCTGTTACAGATTTTACAGTAAATGCAAACGGAACGTTGAATATGCTTGAAATGACCCGTAAATATTGTCAATCAGCAACTTTTATTTTTACCTCCACGAATAAGGTATATGGTGATACTCCTAATTACCTGCCATTGGTTGAATTGGAAAAGAGATGGGAAATTGATAAAACACATCCGTATTTTAAAAATGGAATTGATGAACATATGAGCATTGACCAAACAAAACATTCATTGTTTGGTGTATCCAAAGTAGCAGCTGATGTATTGGTGCAGGAGTATGGAAAGTATTTTGGCATGAATACCGGTGTCTTTCGAGGAGGTTGTCTTACCGGACCTAACCATTCAGGAACTCAATTGCACGGGTTCCTTTCATACCTGATGAAATGCGCGATCACAGGCGACAAATACACTGTTTTCGGTTACCGGGGGAAACAAGTAAGAGATAATATTCATTCCTGGGATTTGGTAAATATGTTTTGGCATTATCATCAAAATCCCAGGCAGGGTGAAGTCTATAATGCCGGTGGAGGCCGACATTCAAATTGCTCGATGGCTGAAGCCATTGAAATGTGTGAGCAAATTACCGGCAAAAAAATGAATTATGAATACTCAGAAACTAACAGAGTAGGTGATCACATTTGGTGGATTAGTGATGTCAATAAGTTCAGAAATCATTATCCTGATTGGTATTGGAAGTATAATTTAAATGACATTTTAATTCAAATATTTAATCACTTCTCTAAACAATAGCCAACTGGACTTTGAGAAGATTTATTTTCCGGAAAAATGAAATTAAGTGTTGTCATTCCTGCCTATAACGAAGAGGGGTCAATTGCAGAAACTATTGAACAAATAGAGCATGCTTTTGAAAAATTTAAAATTGAACACGAAATTTTTGTCGTCAATGATAATTCAAAAGATAATACTGCAAAAGTTTTGGAGGAGTTGACAAAGAAGTTTCCATCCCTAAGGCATGAAACAAACCGTGGCCCTAATGGTTTTGGCTATGCTGTCAGATATGGATTAGAACGGTATAGCGGTGATTGTGTAGCCATAATGATGGGCGATTTGTCAGATTCTCCGTACGATCTTATCAGGTTTTATACAACCATGATTGAAGGCAATTATGATTGTGTGTTCGGAAGCCGTTTTATTAAAGGTGGAAAAACTGTTGATTATCCTGCAATGAAAAAAATAATCAACAGGATGGCTAATTTTATTATTCGCATGGTTATGTGCATAAATTACAATGATACCACTAACGCTTTCAAACTATATAAACGACATACTATTGACGGAATCAAGCCATTCATAGCCCCTCATTTTAACCTCACTATTGAGCTTCCTCTCAAAGCAATCATTAGGGGATATACATACACCATTGTTCCAAACTCATGGACAAACAGGAAGTCAGGTGAATCAAAATTAAAAGTCCGGGAAATGGGAAGCAGATACTTCTTTATATTAATGTACGTCTTTATTGAAAAATATTTTTCGCGTGGAGATTTTAATAAAAAATGGTAATCCGCTTTAAAATAATTAATGCGTGACTACCGGATTCAATAATTAATTTTATATAAATAAGCAGGCTCGTTTTCTCCAATCTGTTTCACTAAAGTAAGTCTATCGCGAAGCGGGTAAAACAAACGCTGTAAGGTATTAATTGTCTGGCCATTATTAATTTTGGGATTTTGCCGTAAGCTTGCCATAATAACGTGAGTCACTTTATCCTTTTTAAACGTTGTGAGAACAGTGTCAGCGTTATTAGAGAAAACAACAAATACAGGGTAAAACTCTTTTCCCTTTCCGTAAATGAAGGACATGGATGCTTTACGTGAAGCAATGAAAGAAGAGGGGGGGAGGCTATCAGCACAATAGGTACTCATGCGAAGGAAATTCACCCAATCCTCTGTGAAGCCATAATAAATATCACCCTTTATATTTTTCTGAAGTACTTTGAAATTTCTTGTTGAATCTTCGATAGAATTAAACAGGTTGAAGGCAAAGAATATCAGCATGAAGCAGAGAAAATAAAACCGCAGTACAGAAGAGGATTTAATCGTTACCTGATACAGGCCATAAATGAGGGCCATATAAATAAGCGGAAGAGCAATCAAAATATGACGGTCTTGCACGAGGTTGGCAGGCAATCCAACACAAACGCCACAGAATAGAATGATAGCGTATGTTAATGCAAAAAATATATACTTGTTACGCTTATAAGCGAATATGGCAATTGCGATTAACGTCAACGACAATACAATTGCAAGAAAGGTTATTGATTGAGAAGCAGCTGACTCTCTGAAGTGACATAGCTTAGGAAGGCTAACAGATAAAAAGTGTTCAACATTAGCAAAGAAACGATCTATCATTCCGGTAAAAGTCTCGTAACCTAATTCCGGTTTGTAATAATCTTTTAAAAGCATTTGCTGAACATGACTTGACCCTCCTATATAAAATATCCGTATCAATACTTCAGCTAAAACTTTCCATGTAATGAATGAAATAAAAATAAAAAGGCCCTGTTTGTATTTGCGATAAGCAAGAAAAAACAGAACGACAGAGAATATGCAAATAATTGCAATATCTTTTGATAATGACATAAGCATGAGCCCAAAACCAACCAATAAAATATTTTTGTATTCAATTTTTTTTACCGGGGCGCTGTCCGTCACTGCTATTAAATCAATCAGCTTAATAATCAAATAAAGTACAAATGCCTGTAAGAAAAGAAAGAATGCCTCGCTGTAGGTTTGACTTGCATAGTATTGTATATACGAGTTTGCGGAGAGGAAGAAAATAAGTGAAAATAAAACGATGTAAGGAATCCTTTTTCGAAAAGAGAGATAGGTAAACCAAAGTGTACCTAAAGTAAAGATTACAGAAGTAAGCTTTAATACAATGAGATTTATTCCAAAGAAATAAATTGGAATAGCTAAAACGAATGGATAAATCGGGCCTTGATAAAAGGGGAATTCATTTCGTTTTATGAAAAACCATGCGCGTTGTATGTAATAGGAGTCGTCACCGCCTTCTGATATTTTTATATCAAACAAAAAAAATGAAAAAATAAGAGAAACAAATAAGAAAATGAGAATAATTATTGATTGATTCTTTTCAAGAAACTTCTCCAATCCCCAAAATTGATCTTTAGGCAAAGCATCACCGGTTTTTTTTATGCCCTTGCTGACAATCCTTTTATTGCTGCTTTTATTTTTAAGTGGCTTTACCATGTTTATGTTAATGTGTGTTATACTGCCGGCGGGTCAAAAATATCCTTTTTAATAAGGTATGCCAAATATTTTAATGATTTGCATGGTTTTGTTAAAGGAAGATTTACGTAAATTAGTGTAATTAACGCATGTTGATGATGAAACAGCCTCAAAGTCACTTAAGGCTTTATCACTGTCATGCATGACAATGAAAATTGTTCATCATCCTTTACAAATTCCTTGCATGACATTAACAATTCCTCTTATACCCGTCATAGCCTACTTGTAACTATTTTAAATTGTTGATATGATTTCATTAATTCCTTATGTGACAACATCAGTTCCTCATCAACCTTTACAAATTTCATGCATGACATTTGAAATTCCTCATCAGGCATTAAAAATTCCTCATCAGGGGATATACCCCCAACGCATGAAATTTACAATTCCTCAGGTATTATTGTAAATTCCTTATAAGGATTCGTAAAGGGTTTAGCGTAAACAGGATGATTTTCATCTGTCCCATGTTTAATCTTTGCTGAAAGAAAATGAGTTATTGCTGCGTTCGATAAGGGTTGATGTGTCCGGATATTGGTTATTGCTGTTACTTTATTAAGTATCTAAACCTGTTTCATAATTTCAGGTGAAAGCTTTTAATATGCATGATGCCCGTGAAAAATATGAGGTGCTTAATTGTTAAGAATGGAACACTTGTTCTAAGACTTGAGAACCGCTGTTGAGTTGTCAGATCAAACTCAAAAGTTTGTTTTAAAGTTTGTGAAGGAATAGGCTTTTATTTACACTTTTCACCCGCCTGTTGCGTATTCTGCAAAATTCATGTAGGTTTGAAACCGAAATTTAGAATTAATGGCTGAAAAGTTAGTGTATATTCATCCTGATGCGAAGGTTGCGTCAGAAGTTAAGATAGATCCCTTTACCACTATTCATGAAAATGTTGAAATAGGTGAAAATACCTGGATAGGAAGCAGTGTGACCATTATGCCGGGAACACGTATCGGGAAGAATTGTAAAATATTTCCGGGCTCTGTTATCGGCGCCATCCCGCAGGATTTAAAATTTGCAGGGGAAATAACTACTGCCGAGATCGGAGATAATACTATCGTTCGGGAATTTGTAACGATAAACCGGGGCACCAAGGTGCTTGGCAAAACAGTGATCGGCAAAAACAATTTGCTGATGGCTTATGTGCATATCGCTCACGATTGTGTTATCGGCGACAACTGCATTCTCGCTAATGGTGTAACGCTCGCCGGGCATATTGTGATAGATGATTTCGCAATCGTTGGCGGGTTATCGGCTGTTCACCAGTTTGTGCATATCGGTTCGCATGTCATGATTTCGGGAGGTTCACTTATCAGAAAGGATGTTCCTCCATTTGTGAAAGCAGCTCGCGAGCCGCTTGCTTATGTGGGGATCAATTCAGTAGGGCTTCGCAGAAGAGGATTTAGCAATGAAAAGATTGCAGAGATACAAGAGATATATAGAACCATTTTTGTGAAAGGGCATAATAGTTCCCGCGCACTTGAAATTATCGAAGCAGAAATGAAGCCTTCTCCCGAACGCGATGAAATCCTCCTTTTTATACGCAATTCATCGAGAGGAATAATGAAAGGTTATGGTAAGGGGGAATAGGATGTGCAGATTATCGGATGTGCAAATGTGCGGATTGTCTCATCTTCACATCCGCACATCTTCACATTTACACATCATTTGCTCGTGACTATACTTGTCGAAAAAGCAGGAAAGAAGTTTTACAAAGACTGGATTTTTCGGGATGTAAACATTTCACTTAAAGCAAACGATTCTCTTGCAATACTTGGGCCTAACGGATCAGGTAAATCAACCTTATTGCAAATGCTTGCAGGCATTGTTACTTCAAGCGAAGGAAAAATCACTCATTCGTTTGATAATAAAAAAGTAGAGGCATCTGAAGTTTTTAATTACATCAGCTTTGCATCTCCTTATCTTGAGTTGATTGAAGAGTTTACTCTTGAAGATATCGTCCGCATTCATTTTAAATTTAAGAAGCCGGTAGCAAGCTTTTCTAACGATGATATTATAGCACATACTGAATTAGGCCAATCTGCCCGAAAAATTTTTAAATATTTTTCTTCAGGTATGAAACAGCGTGTTAAGCTGACGTTGGCGTTGTTGAGTGATGTTCCGATAATGCTGCTTGATGAACCTGCGTCCAACCTGGATAAAGAAGCCGTCAAATGGTACAGGAGCCTTATAGAAAAATATGCTTTGGGTAAATTGATTGTAGTTTGTTCCAATCATCAGCCGGATGAATATGATTTCTGCAAGCAGATTTTTAGCTTAATGAAGAAGGAATAAAATGAACAAATCTCTTTTTAGTCCGTTGAAAATGCATTCTGCTTTTTATTCCTTATTCATTATACCTTATTAATTTAAAAGAGCGGTAAACGGGAATCGAACCCGCGACCTTCAGTTTGGGAAACTGATACTCTACGAACTGAGCTATTACCGCTTCTCATTATTTGCTCATGCTATATTCATACTACTTCTTCTTTTTATTTGCTCATGCTATATTCATACTACTTCTTCTTTCACTCTGTATCTTGCTCAAACTATTACCCGGACACGAATAGGGAAAGGTCAAAAATATATTTTAATTCATAGTTTTTTCACATTATTGAATTTATTTTGCATTGTAATTGTAAGGATGTTAAGTGATTTTAAAATGTTTAATACCTTTGTCTCACTTGACATTAACAGGTAAACGATGAAAAGGATTATCTTCACTTCACTTCTGATCCTTAGCCTTGGGTGCGTTTCCAGGGCGCAGGATGCTGCACCTGCAAAAGCGAAAGACAATCCGAACGCTCCTGAAATTACATTTATGCAGGAGCTTCATGATTACGGTACTATAAAACAGGGCGATGACGGAAGCTGTGAATTCAAATTTAAGAATACCGGCACCGATCCTCTTATTATTTCAAATGCAAAGGGAAGCTGTGGATGCACTGTTCCTACCTGGCCAAAGGAGCCTGTGATGAAAGGGCAGACAGCAACCATACAGGTTCATTATGATACGAAGCGTGTGGGAGCCTTTACCAAAACTGTTACCATTGAATCAAATGCTAAAACAGCAACTAAAGTTATTACCATTAAAGGAGTGGTAGAAGCGGGGGAGGACTTAAGCAATCAAACATTGCCATTTAACAGGGCAAGCGAAAACACTCCGTTTGAAAAAAGCAGTAAATAATATATAAAATTTTTATCAATAAGTTTCTTCACAGTCAAACCAAATAAATAATTAAATAAACTAAAAATCCAAATCAATGAAAAAATCAATCTTAGCATTAGGCATGTTCCTGTTCGTTACCGCAGCAGTGAATGCGCAAGACAAAAACACGGTAGCTCCTGCTTCGGCGGCACCGGCAGTTACTCCGGCAGCTACTCCTCCGCCAAACCCAAACGCCGGTGATTTCAAATTCCAGGAACTGGAATTCAACTTCGGAACCATCAAGCAGGGTGATGTGATAAATCACGATTTCAACTTCACAAATGATGGTAAAGAGCCTATCATTATTTCTGAAGCGCATGGTTCATGTGGTTGCACAGTTCCACAGTGGCCTAAAGAACCGGTTGCAAAAGGACAGAAGTCAACCATTAAGGTTACTTTCAACTCAGCAGGAAAGATGGGCATGCAGGATAAGACTGTAACCATTAACTCCAATGCAAAGAACAACCCTGTCGTTCTTCACCTGAAGGGCAATGTGGAAGCTCCTCCTGCACCTGCAGTTCCTCCAACAACAAAGCCAGCTGACGGCGCTCCGATAGCTCATTAATAATTATTTTTAAATAGATTATTTACCTTTACGGCCTCTCCGAAATCATTCGGAGGGGCTGTAAACTTTTAATCCCATCCGTTCATGCCGAAAACATCTCACAAGGGGTATTCAATGCCGCCTTCTCCCATTCGAAAGCTGGTTCCTTATGCGGAAGAAGCAAAGAAAAAAGGCAGGAAAGTTTATCATCTCAACATCGGGCAGCCGGATATTGAAACACCTGAAACGATGCTGAATGCCATTCATACTTTTTCTCCGAGGGTGGTGGAATACAGCCATAGCGCAGGCATTGAATCTTATCGCAGGAAACTGACTGCTTATTACAAGCGGTATAACATTGAGCTTGATTATACTGACATCATGGTTACAACCGGTGGCAGTGAGGCCATCGAAATAGGTATGATGACGTGCCTTAACGAAGACGATGAAATAATTATACCGGAACCTTTTTATGCGAATTACAACGGATTCACCACGCAGGCAGGCATTGTGATAAAACCAATCCGTTCGATTATTGAAACGGGATTTGCTTTGCCTCCGATAGGTGAGTTTGAAAAGATCATCACTCCTCGAACGAAAGCCATTATGATATGCAACCCGAACAATCCCACAGGCTGCTTATATACGCGCAAGGAACTGGAATCATTGAAGGAAATAGTCGCTAAGTATGACCTCTGGTTGTTTTCCGATGAAGTGTATCGTGAGTTTTGTTACGACGATAAAGAATATTACTCGGTGATGAATTTAAAAGGCATTGAGCAAAATGTTGTGCTGCTTGATTCCATTTCAAAACGATATAGTGCATGTGGCGCACGCATCGGCGCTCTTATTTCACGAAACAAGGAGGTAATGAGCACAGCATTGAAGTTTGCACAGGCGCGTTTAAGCCCTCCTACATTTGGGCAGGTAGGAGCAGAGGCAGCCATTGATACACCGGACAGCTATTTCAAAAAAGTGAAAAGCGAATATGTGGAACGCAGAAACTTTGTAGTGGATGCGCTCAATAAAATGGAAGGAGTTTTTTGTCCTAAGCCAAGCGGCGCATTTTATTGCATAGCCCGCCTGCCCATTGACAATTCAGATAAGTTTTGCCAGTGGCTTTTGGAAGAGTTTTCTCACAACAATGAAACAGTGATGCTTGCGCCTGCAACAGGTTTTTATTCAGACTCATCACTTGGAACGGATGAAGTGCGCATTGCATACGTGCTAAATCTCGATTCCCTTAAAAAAGCGATGCAATGCCTTGATGAGGCTTTGAAAGTGTATCCCGGAAAAACAGTTTTGAAAGAAACAGTAGTTCAAAGTTCATAGTCTCACACTCGCCAACAAAAATTTTAATGTTCTCATTGCTTTTACTTATTATTTAATTTAGTTTTATGTCTCGTCCTGAAAAAAGTT